>CAISJJ010000068.1 GCA_903885595.1 uncultured Bacteroidales bacterium | reverse complement strand
TTTCTTGGTATCAAAGGTATGCGCATGTTTGGCAGAAAAGTAGTGGAATGGCCTAAATTTGCGCGCGATATGGAACATTTGTCGCATGAAATTATGAAAATTAACATACTGCTCGAAGACCAGGGAACCGGTGGAGCCGGATTTCGCTTTATGTATGCCACTTTTCTGCAGCAGGCTGCATCCATCATAAACAAACCGGAGCTGAAGGAACTTTCGGGTGAACTGATGAAAATTGGCGACGGGTGGAGAGAAATCTCCCTGTTCTCTGCCCGTATCGGCAAAAACAGGGATCTTGGTCCCGATAAACTTAAAATACTCAGCGAAATGATCTATGACCGGGCTGATGTGGAGGAAAAATTTTTCAAATCCCTGTCAAAGGCAATTAAATAACTAAATATTAACACATTACACATATATATATCATGGATGATCTTAAACTTGAAATTAAAAAACTGATCATGAGTACATTAGCCATCAATGACATAGACCCAAACGAAGTGGATGATGAAAAACCACTGTTCGGCGGAGATAATGCACTCACCCTTGATTCTGTCGATGCGATCGAGATCATCATGGCCATCCAGCGTACCTATAATGTGCGCATTGCCGATCAGCACGTTGCGCGGGAAGTGGTTCGCTCGATTGACAGCATTGCCCGTTTCATTACTGAACAAAAAACCAACCCTGTTTCCTGATATAAACTACCTAACCTCCATTGCATTGAAAGATTCCTACCTCACTGCCGGAATCAAGTTTGATCAATTGTTCCGGCTCTTGCACCGGAACAAAATATCCTATTCCATTAAAAATATTTCCCGGCTGGTATTTCTGACCCAAAGCGCATTGTGGTCATCACTCTTTTCGTGGATTGAATATCTGAGATACACCAAAGCCCTGAAAAACACCGCCATTCCTGATAACCCTATCTTCATTATCGGTCACTGGCGAACAGGGTCCACCCTCCTGCATCAATTAATGAGCCTCGATCCTCAGATGACCGCTCCTACCCTTTTCCAGGTTGCTGTGCCCGATAGTTTCCTGGTCTCCTATCCCTATTACCGGCCGCTGTTCAAAAGGATCATTTCAGAACACCGCCCCATGGATCAGGTTAAAATGGGAATGGATGAACCACAGGAGGATGAATATGCGATCTACCGGATCACCAGCTACTCACCGCTTGAAAACCTCGTCTTTTCAAATTCCGGATCCTATTTTCTGAATCATGGAACACCGTTTTTACCCTCTGGAGACAGTTTGGAGAAATGGAAAAATGAGGTGAAAACGTTTTACAAAAAATTGCATTTTAAGTCAAAAAAACGAATCGTTTCAAAAAATCCATTCAATTCTTTTAGGATAAACATTTTGATGGAGATGTTCCCAATGGCAAAATTCATCCATATTGTGCGCCATCCTGATGATGTGGTTCCATCGACAATCTACATGTGGGACATTGTTCAGAGACAAAACCGATTGAACATTCCTATAAATACCCCTGATTTTAAAGAAGTTGTTGGAGTTATGGATGCCCTTTTAACTGCAATTGAAAATGACTGCGGGCAAATTTCAACCGGCAGCTACATCGAATTGCGTTTCGAAGATCTCGAACAAAATCCCGTGAATGTGATGAAAAAGTGTTATAATTCCCTTCACCTGCCGTTTACTCAAGAATTCGAGGAGAAGATAGATAGTTTCCTCCGGAAAACAGCTGATTACCAGAAAAATAAATTCTCTCTGAACCTCCAGGAAAAAACCTATATCCGGGAAAAACTTTTCCGGCATATGAACAAACATGATTATCAATAAGAAACATAGCATCAATGACCAATCTGTACTTCCCGGAGATTGAAAAAAAATCACTCGCCGATATTATTGAATATCAAGGAAAAAGGCTTCAGGAGGCCCTCGCATACCTACAGGTCAGTTCTCCATTCTACCAGGAATTGTTTCATAAACATGCGATAAATACAGGGAAGATAACTTCGGTTAAAGGGTTGGAGCAAATTCCGGTCACGACGAAGGATGATCTGCAAAAACGAAACGATGACTTCCTGTGTGTTCCGAAAAGCCGGATCATTGATTACATCACCACATCAGGTACCCTTGGCGATCCGGTTACCTTTGCCATGACCGATAAAGATCTTGACCGTCTCGCATACAATGAAGCGATTTCATTTACCTGCGCCGGAGGAAGTCCGTCAGATGTGTTCCAGCTTATGACAACCATCGACCGGCGCTTTATGGCCGGACTAGCCTATTTCCTGGGGATCCGCATGCTTGGAGCCAGTGTGGTGAGGGTTGGAAACGGAATCCCTGAATTGCAGTGGGACACAATAAACCGTATTAAGCCAAATGCCATTATCGCCGTACCCTCCTTTATCCTGAAGATCATTGATTACGCTGAACAAAATGGAATTGATTACCGTACCTGCAGTATTCAGAAAGCAATATGTATCGGCGAACCCTTGCGAAAATATGACCTCTCACTGAATACACTCGGACGAAAAATTCATGAAAAATGGCCGTTGCAGCTGTTTTCAACCTATGCTTCCACCGAAATGGGTACCTCCTTCACCGAATGTGAACATGGCATCGGCGGGCATCATCATCCCGATTTGATTATTGTTGAATTCCTGGATGATAACAACAATGCTGTAAAGGAAAATGAACTTGGAGAAGTGACGGTCACAACACTTGGCGTTGAAGGAATGCCTTTACTCCGCTTTAAAACCGGTGATATTTGCCATCATTACGTAACACCCTGCCTGTGCGGAAGAAATACAATCCGGCTCGGGCCTGTTGTTGGCAGGAAAAACCAAATGATCAAATACAAAGGAACAACCCTCTTTCCGCCTGCGCTTTACGATATCCTTGATAACATCGACTATATAACCAACTATATCGTTGAAGTTTATACAAATCAGATCGGTACAGATGAAATACTCATTCACCTGAGCGGAAAAGGGATCGGGGAGGAAAAAGAAAAGGATATCAAAGACCATTTCCGGGCAAAACTCCGCGTTGCACCGCTGATAACCTTTACTTCAGATAGTATCATCCAAAAAATGCAGTTTCCTGAAATCAGCAGGAAACCAATTAAGTTCATCGATAATCGTGAAAAAAATGGAAATCTTTCAGGTTAGCGTTTGGTAAATCCGGAACATTATTTTAATTTTGTCTAAATAATATATAAGTGTGTAACCAAAAACTGATTTAGTATGAAAAAAATTGGAATAGCAATGATCACTTTGGCGCTCATATTTGGCTCAGGAGCCATTTTTGGACAAAAATTAAAATCGGGTGACCTGAAAGTTTTAAAAGGCCAGACAACCATCAATCTGCAATATGATTACTCAGCCATGGCTGTTGGAAAGTTCGACACCGAAGCTGAATATCTGAAAAAAGGTACCGACGAAAGGAATGCCAAAGAAGCCGGAACCGGGGATGCATGGGCTGCCAAATGGAACACCGGCAAAACTGAAAAGTACCAGCCGGCGTTCGAGGAAGACTTCAACAAGCAAGCCGCTGATTGCGGCATCTCTGGAAAATCAGATCCTTCTGCCAAATACACGCTCATCATGCATGTAACTTATGTCGAACAAGGTGTTGAAACCGTTGTGATGGGAACTGCCAAGTCAGCATCCATAGATCTTTCTTATGATCTCGTGGAAACTTCTGCCCCCGGCAAGGTCATTGCTGTCATTGCGGCCGATGGAATTAAACCAAAAGCTGAATTTAAAACATCAGTTGGTGGTGTTTCCGTTAATAAATCAGCCTACGATCCAACGCTCCGTATTGGGCAATGTTTTGAATCAGCCGGCAAGCAGATCGGCAAATTTATCTGCAAGCAACTTAAATAGTACACTGAGAAAAGAATTGGTAAGGCTGCATAACAAATGCAGCCTTTTTTTTACCGGATCAGGACATTCTTCCCCCTGATAATTGTATTTAAAACCCTGGTTTTTGGAATATCCTGATCCGGGATCTGCATTATATCCTGATCCAGGATGACAAAATCCGCATCTTTTCCAACCTGCAGGCTCCCTTTCTCGTGTTCGAGAAAATCAGCCTTCGCCGCCCAAATGGTCATGGAACGCAAGGCATCTCGGCGTGTTAACGCATTGTTCATCTGGAAACCTCCTTCGGGAAAACCTTTGAGATCCTTTCTTACCACCGAAGCATAAAATGTTAATAGCGGGGAAATATTTTCAATGGGAAAATCAGTGCCATTGGCTATCCACCCATTTTGCTTCATCAGCCCGTTGTACGCATAGGCCCCTTTTATCCTGTCGGGACCCAGCCTGTTTTCAGCCCAATACATATCAGAAGTTGCATGAGTGCCCTGAATGGAAGGGATGATCGAATAATCTCCAAAAAGGTGCAGATCGGCAACATCAACTACCTGCGCATGTTCAATCCGCCACCGTAGGTCATTTCGTCCCTTAAGAAAGTTTCCATAAATGGATAAAATCAGTTTTACTGCTGAATCGCCGATACAATGGGTGTTCACCTGATATCCGTGTTCCATTGCGAGACGGCACAATGCTTTAACCGAATCGGGCGATGTTACAATAATTCCATTTATTGAAGTGTTGTCAGTATATGGTTTTTTTAACCTGGCTGTTCTGCTTCCTAAACTACCATCAGCATATAGTTTTATTGAACTGATTTTCAATTTATCCGTTTTGAATGGACCATGCATGACATACTCCTGAATATTCTTCTCCGTTGGAGTGAGCATTGCATAAACATGCATAGTAATCTCCCCGCTCCGTTGCAGTGAATCTAAAATACGAATCTGGGAGAACTCAAGTCCTGCATCGCTGACTGTGGTGAGTCCTACTGAAAAACATTGCTGTTCAGCCTGTTTCATCAGGAACACCAGGTCTTCATCCTGCGGTTGGGGTACCACTCCCCTGATAAGATCTGCGGCAGTTTCACTTAATATCCCGGTCAGGCGGCCGTTTTTCACCTCCACCTGCCCGTCGCCGAAATGATGGTTTTCCGAAATGCCAGCTCTCTTCAACGCTTCATCGTTTGCTAATACAACATGACCGTCAACACGGATCAGCATGACAGGGACGTCGGGGAACAACTGATTTAACCTGCTGTTATCCGGGAAGTTCTTATTTATCCATAAATTCTGATCCCATCCCCTGCCAACAAGCCATTTTCCCTGGCCGGGCCTTTCTGCCTGCCGCAGGTGCATCAATACGTCATCGAACGATTTTAATCCTCCAAGATCGATATATTGCAAACCCAGCGCAAAGCCCATGAAATGACAATGTGCATCAATAAATCCAGGGTATACCGCCATTCCTTTCGCATCAATCACCTCTGCAGCTGAAAATCTTCCTGCAATATCCTCATTGTTCCCCATGGCAATTATCTTTCCATCCTTTACTGCCATGGCCTCTGCCACGGTATTCAAAGAGTCGACTGTGTAAATAATCCCGTTCGTTAAAATTAAATCAGCTTTTTTCTTCATAGGTCCGCACGAATTAAAAAAACAGACTGAGAAAAGTACAAAAATGAGGTTTTTATAAATCATCTTAAATTCTTGGTTTAATGATTGTTCATCAAAAATAGAAACTATTTTTTATCCGACTGGCCTTTTATTGAAATGATTTATTATTTTTGTATCAACCTAAATATACTATATTCATGAAATATAAATCTATCAATCCTAGATTTATTGTTATTTTCTCAGTTATTCTTGGTGCAGCCCTCATCAGGCTGCTTCCGCATTGGCCAAACTTTACGCCAATAGCAGCCATGGCCCTTTTTGCCGGTACCTATTTCGACAGAAAGCAATATGCTTTCGCCATTCCGATCGCAGCAATGTTCATCAGCGATCTCGTTATAGGACTGCACGCCAATATGCCTGCTGTCTATGTTAGTTTCGGCATTACGGTTCTTATTGGTATGACGATCCGAAATAAAGTAAATGTGGGATCCGTTGTGCTGGCATCTTTTTCGTCATCAGTTATTTTCTTTCTGATAACTAATTTCTCATCATGGATTGCCAGTCCCTTTTATCCACAAACTGCTGCAGGTCTCGCTGAATGTTACATTGCAGGCCTGATGTTTTTCAGTGATACCACTAATGGATTGTCGTTCTTTTTGAATGACCTCCTTGGAACCCTCTTTTTTAGTGCGGTATTCTATGGGGCTTTCTTTCTGGTTCAGATGAGATTCCCCGTTATGGATAAATCCAGGTTTTAGAGAAACCTCATTACTCCTCCTGAGAAAAGGATGTGAGTTCTGAGAAGCAATAAAGATTCGTCGCGTCATTGAAAATTGTTTCGATGACGCTTCGTTTTATCTGTACATTTCATTGACAGACAAATAAACGGGAGTTTTTACAATTGAAAATGTGTTACCTAAATTGAAATGACTGATATCATTCGCCTTTTACCGGATTCAGTTGCCAATCAGATCGCGGCAGGAGAGGTTGTTCAGCGGCCTGCTTCGGCGGTAAAAGAATTATTGGAAAACACCATTGATGCAGGCTCGACAGATATTAAACTTATTGTAAAAGAATCCGGTAAATTACTTATCCAGGTTATCGATAATGGCTGTGGCATGTCGGAACGCGATGCCCGCATGTGCTTCGAACGTCACGCTACTTCCAAAATCGAAAAGGCCGACGATCTTCTGGCTATCAGAACACTTGGATTTCGCGGGGAAGCTCTTGCATCAATCGCATCAATCGCTCAGGTTGAACTAAAATCGAAACGACACGAAGACGAAATCGGAACCTGCATCCAGGTTGAAGGTACAGAATTTAAGGGTCAATTCCCGGTGAATTGCCAGAACGGCACCTCCGTAAGCGTTAAAAACCTGTTTTTTAATGTGCCCGCCCGTCGTAATTTCCTGAAGTCCAACACGCTGGAACTAAAGTATATCATTGAGGAATTTGTCCGTGTAGCGCTCGTCAATCCTGCCATTTCATTTACGTTCCACCACCAGGATAAACTTCTTTTTCAACTGCCTCCTGGAAACCTGAAACAGCGAATCATCAATCTCTACGGATCCTCATATGGTCAACGCCTTATCCCGGTAGAACAACAAACCGCCCTGGTTAATATTTCAGGATTCCTCGGGAAACCGGAATTTGCAAAAAAAACCAGGGGAGAACAGTATTTCTTTACGAACGGAAGGTTCATGAAAAGTCCATACCTGCACCATGCAGTTGAAAACGCTTTCAAAGAACTGATTCCTGATGATTCAATACCCTCCTATTTTATTTATATGGAAGTGGACCCTCAAACGATAGATGTTAATATTCATCCGACAAAAACAGAGATAAACTTCCAGGACATTAAAAGCATTTACGCCATTCTGCATGCAGCCGTCAAACAATCAATCGGAAAATTCAATATCTCCCCCACCCTCGATTTTGAGGTGGAACAAAGCATGACCTTTCCACCCTTTAATGAAAATCAACCTGTCAAACAACCAACCATCACGATCAACCCACATTACAATCCTTTTGAAAAACGAACCGAACCACAGTCCAGGTTCACATTTTCTCCAAGTCAATCCCAATCTGTCCGGGGATGGAACGATCTGTATGCCATTATCCCACCGTTCTCCGAAAAAGGTGAATCTGATCCTCCACTGGAGACTCAGGTAGTTTCTCATGACCTGCTTGCCGACGAGGCCTTTGCCGACCGGCAAGGTAGTTTCCAGGTAAACAATTCCTTCATAACGACTCATACAAAAGCCGGTATTACCATCATCGATCAGCAACTGGCACACGAACGTATCCTCTATGAACGGATACTCTACCAGGATAGCCAGTATGACAAGTCAGGCCAGCGCCAGCTGATTCCGCAAACCATAACATTGAGTCCCGACAATGCCCAGTTTTTTATGGAATGGAAGGAATATTTCACTGAACTCGGATTTGAAATAAATGATTTCGGTAAAGGATCCTTCGTAATACAAGCTATTCCCGGAAACATTGATACTGCAAATATAGGCTCCTTTATCGAGTCGGTGCTGGAATCACTAAAATCACCCGGAAGGGATAGTAAATTGGCGCAAGGTCAATTGCTTGCCAAAGCAATGGCAAAAAAACTGTCTGTTAAAAGAGGAAAACGGCTGCACAAAGAGGAGTTAGAGACCATCATTAAAGATCTTTTCGCCTGTAATATGCCCGAAATCTCACCCGACGGAAAACCTACCATGGTAATGCTTACATTTGAAGAACTTAACAGGAAATTTAAAATTTAATGACCAATCCACAATATGTCTCAGCAATATAGCCCGGCCGGTTTCAGCCTGCTTCCTCCAGTTGTAAAAAATCTATTGATAATCAACGGATTATTCTTTCTGGCAACACTTTCGTTAAACTCAGCTTTTGGGATTGAACTGGATAATATTTTGGGTCTCCATTATTTTCAGTCTGACCTGTTCCGCCCTTACCAGTTTGTCACCTACATGTTTGTACATGCGAATTTCTCGCATGTACTTTTTAACATGTTTGCACTCTGGATGTTCGGATATTTACTTGAGAATGTCTGGGGACCGAAACGCTTTCTTACATACTATATGATTACCGGAATTGGCGCTGCAATCGTGCAAACCTTTGTACATTGGCTGGATTTTTCATCAATCCAGGCTGCCGCCCAAACCTATGCAGCCAATCCGACATTGGATGGCTTTGTTGCATTTGTAAGGCATAATTTTCCGCGCCACTATGAGGCTGAAGGCACAATCAGGAACTTTATAAACGAGTGGTCTCTTGCCCGGAACAGCCCGGAATATATCCCCCAGTCACTTGAATATGCCAGCCAGCTGATAAAATTACAAATGGATATCCCAACAGTCGGCGCTTCCGGAGCAGTATACGGGATCCTGCTTGCCTTCGGAATGATGTTCCCTAATATGCTGGTTTACATATATTTTCTTTTCCCGATTAAAGCCAAATGGATCGTAATCCTTTACGGCGCCATTGAACTATTCTCCGGAATATCAAACAATCCAAGCGATAACGTCGCCCATTTTGCCCATCTGGGAGGCATGATCTTTGGTTTCTTTTTAATAATTTACTGGAAGAAAAAATCCGGATTCTATTCATCATGATGAACTACGCCTATCAACAACCATCAAATCCTCTTGATGAGTTCAGGAGATTTTTCAAACAGGGATCCAGCCTGTCAATGCTGATCCTGATTAATATTATCGTATGGATATTAATCCAGTCACTAAAGGTGGTCCTGTTTATTTATAATAATCCCGACGGAACTGCTGCCAACACCATCGTGTTGCATGTGTTGGCCATTCCGGCATTCATTCCGGCATTGGTTTCCTCGCCATGGACTCTTTTCACATACATGTTTCTTCATATCGATATCTGGCACCTGTTGTTCAATATGATATGGCTCTATTGGTTTGGAAGAATTTTCCTTGAATTTTTGTCATCAAAACAATTGGTTTTTGTTTATATCCTGGGTGGACTGGCCGGGGCCCTGGTATATGTATTTGCCTTCAATGTGTTTCCTGTTTTCACCGAAGTTGTTCCGGTTTCATATGCCCTGGGCGCATCTGCATCCGTTATGGCCATCGTTACGGCCATTTCATTTTATGTTCCCAATTATACAATACAGCTTTTCCTTTTTGGGAAGATAAAAATTCTTTACCTCGCCATCATTTTGTTTGTATTTGACTTCTTTATGATTCCATCGGGCAATGCAGGCGGACACCTTGCCCATATTGGAGGAGCATTGCTTGGCGTAATCCTTAGTCAGGTTTTTCATCTGAAAAAAAATTCATATGATACAGGTAACTCTTCTGCATTTTTTAGTAATTTAAAAGACAAATTTCAAAAAAAACAACAGCCCTGGCAAACGCCTCCCGACTATTCAAAGCCTGTATCAGATGAAGAATACAACCGGAAAAAAAGGGAAAAACAGAAAAAAGTCGATGATATACTTGAAAAAATCTCCAAGGGTGGCTATGATAGCCTGACGAAGGAGGAAAAAGAGTTTTTATTTAAAACATCGAATAAACGCTGATCAAACTGGAGTTTATATGAAAATGAAACGATCATTTTTCTTTAAGTTTCTATTATTCATAAACTTATTGGCCGTGATCGGATTGTTTTCCTCCTATGCCGCAGGATATATTAGTCCGGACAAGTTTTGGTTTTTTGCTTTTTTCGGCCTGGCCTATCCGGTTTTTCTGATACTAAATTTGTTATTTGTCATTTTATGGCTCGTGCTTTGGAACAAATTCATCTTTATTTCATTGATCTCAATCCTTATCGGATGGAATAATCTCCTTACCATCTATCCGGTGCATTTTGCAGTCCGGAAATCTCTGGCAGGGCCGCCGATAAAGCTGGTCAGCTTCAATGTTCACCACTTTTATGGCAATCAACGTGCTGAAAGTATACCCGAGACAAGGAGCAAAATCATGGAGTTTCTGACAGAACAATCAGCTGATATTATTTCCGTTCAGGAATTTTTTGCCATCGGGGATGACTTTACCAAAACTCTTGAAAAATTTTCCAGAGCCATAAAAATGGATTATTTTGCGTTTAAGAATTACAAGGATTTCTATAATAAAAAGAAAATAGTTGCAATTGCAACATTTTCGCATCACCCTATTGTCAATACCGGTTATTTTCAGTTGCAGGACCATCTTTTATTTGCGCTTTTTTCCGATATCGTTCTGCGGGGAGATACAGTCAGGGTTTACAACCTGCATCTTGAATCAATCCGTTTTGGTAATGACGATTATTCCTTCTATGCACAGCTGACCGATCCTGATAAAGAGGCAACCCCCCTTAAAGCCGGGTCAAAGCGCATGATGTGGAAAATCAGGAAAGCCTTCATAACGAGATCAAAACAAGTTAGAATCCTTGCTGATCATATTGCGTCGTGTCCATACCCGGTAATCCTTTCAGGAGATTTTAATGATGTGCCCTCTTCCTATACCTATCAGCAATTAACCGACCGTTTGACAGATTCATACAGGGAGGCCGGCCATGGATTTTTCGACGGAACCTATGCAGGAAAACTGCCATCCTTCAGGATTGACTACATTCTTCATTCCAGGGAATTTCAGGCTTTAACCTATAAAAAAATTGATGTGGATTTATCAGATCATTTTCCGGTTACCACAACCATGTTTTTTAACCATTAAAACGAATAAAGTTGGATTTCAAACTCACCTCCGAATTCATACCAACCGGAGATCAGCCAGAGGCGATCAGGCAACTTGTGGAAGGCATTCACAGGGGCGATCCTTCACAGGTTTTAAATGGGGTAACGGGTTCCGGCAAGACATTTACCATTGCCAATGTGATCCAGCAGGTTCAGAAGCCTACCCTGGTTTTCAGCCATAACAAGACGCTTGCGGCACAACTGTATGGGGAATTCAAACAGTTTTTTCCTGAGAACTCGGTGGAATTTTTTGTTTCCTACTATGATTATTACCAGCCCGAAGCATTTATTCCTGTTACAAATACGTATATCGAAAAAGATCTTTCGATCAATGAAGAGATTGAAAAACTAAGGTTGAGCGCATCTTCCGCCCTGTTGTCGGGCAGACGTGATATCATCGTCGTATCTTCTGTTTCCTGCATTTATGGCATTGGGAACCCGGATGATTTCAATCAGAATGTAATCCGTATTAAAACCGGGGATCAGGTTGGGCGTAAAAAACTCCTGCAATCGCTGGTCAACAGCCTGTATTCCCGGACAGAAGGAGATTTCACACGGGGAAGGTTCAGGGTTAAGGGTGATTCTGTCGATATATTCCCGGCCTATCTCGATGTAGCATACCGGGTTATTTTCTTTGGAAATGAAGTGGAGACAATGGAGTCGTTCGATCCGTTGACCGGACGCAAAATTGAGTCAATGGAATTGATGACACTCTACCCGGCCAATATTTTCGTTACTTCACAGGATAAGATGCGCGAAGCATTGGTTGAAATACAGGATGACCTGATCAGGCAATGCGCCTTTTTCAGGGAAAACGGCAAAGAGCTGGAGGCAAAAAGACTTGAAGACCGGGTCAGTTATGATATTGAAATGATGCGAGAACTTGGTTATTGTTCCGGAATTGAAAACTATTCGAGATATTTCGACGGCCGGGCTTCCGGTTCCCGCCCTTTCTGCCTGCTTGATTTTTTTCCCGACGATTTCCTGATGGTGATTGATGAAAGTCACGTGACGATTCCGCAAATCAGGGCCATGTACGGGGGGGACCGGTCACGCAAACAAACCCTGGTGGAGTATGGGTTCAGGCTCCCTTCGGCGATGGACAACAGACCATTAAAATTTGACGAATTTGAGACCATGGTAAATCAGACCATCTATGTAAGTGCCACCCCTGCCGATTTTGAACTGCAGCAGTGTGAAGGTGTCATGGTGGAGCAACTCATCCGTCCAACCGGATTACTTGACCCCTTCGTTGAGGTCAGACCTAGTTTACGCCAGATTGACGACCTTTTGGAAGAGATTGATCAGCGTTTGAAAAAAAATGAGCGAACCCTGGTCACAACCCTTACAAAACGGATGGCAGAAGAACTTACTAATTATATGACAAAAGTAGGCATCCGATGCCGCTACATTCATGCTGATGTTGATACGCTCGAAAGGGTGGAAATTTTAAGAAATTTACGGCTCGGAGCGTTCGACGTACTGGTGGGGGTGAACCTTCTGCGCGAAGGGCTTGACCTCCCCGAAGTTTCGCTGGTGGCTATACTCGATGCAGATAAAGAAGGCTTCCTGCGATCGGAACGGTCCCTGACCCAGACAGCAGGACGCGCTGCACGCAACATTAACAGCAAGGTGATCATGTATGCCGACAAGATCACCGAATCGATGAAACGGATGATGAATGAAACGAACCGCAGGAGGGAAAAGCAGATAAGGTACAATGAAATAAATAACATTTCCCCTACCCAGATCATGAAAAGCACACATGAAATTCTCGGTCAGACAGCGGTTGCAAATGGAAAATCACATTCCCCCGCAGCATACATTGAAAAAGACTATTCCGATATCGCTGCAGACCCTTTAATTCAGTATTTATCAAGGGAAAAACTTCAGAAATATATCGGTAAAAACCGCAAGGCAATGGAGGATGCAGTTAAGGGCCTTGATTTCCTTGAAGCAGCCCGGTTGCGGGATCAACTGAAGATTCTGAATGAAAGACTGGAAAAACTGACCATTCAGGATAGTCCGTGAAAGCATTTTAGTAAATAACTTTTTTTTTTTGTTAATATCTATTTTCTGCGTTTTATACATATTTGAATATATTTGCTTACCAAAATAAGATTTCATGAAGAAAAAGATACTCGCGATTGATGATGAAAAGAGTATCCGGTTTATCATCGAAAATACCTTTAACAAGGACTTCGAAGTCACTTCGATAAGTAATGGAATGGATGCCCTTTTCTATTTGCAGACCGGGAACCTTCCTGATGTTATTATTTGTGATGTCGAAATGCCCGTTTTAAATGGTTTTGAGTTTATTCGAAGGATCAGGGAAAGCGGCTTCTTTGATGAAATTCCGCTGATAATGCTTTCAGGGAAGGAAGAGAGCGCAGATAAAATTAAGTGCTTTGAAATGGGAGCTGACGATTATGTGCTTAAACCATTTAATCCCAAAGAATTGATTGCCAGAATAAAACGGCGACTGGAATTTAAGGACTTATACTCGCAACGCAGGGGGAACTAGTATTTTATGGATGAAGATGCCGCCAGATGTTTGAAAATCCTTTATATTGGAAACGATCAGCAATCCATTGATCTTTTCGAAAAAAGCGATTTATTTAGCGTCACACACCTACCGAATGGGCTGGCTGCGCTCCATTGGTTAACAGATAACCAGTTTAACCTTTTTGACCTTGACCAGGATACCCGTTTCGAAAAGGTCTATCAGGAAAAACAAAAAATTGATGCCATTGTTACTGAATTTGTACTGCCCGGCATCAATGCGTTATTGTTTTTCCGTAAACTGAAACTGAATAAGGTCTATCCCAAAACCCCTTTTATCATTATATCCTTTTTCAGGGATGATGTTATCAAACAAGAGGCCTTCAACATGGGCGTTGACGATTTTTATTATAAAAAATTAGATGTTGATAATTTGCATAGCAGAATTCTTTTCCTGAACAAATTCAAGACAGAATATGTTCCAAAGCCAATGTCGTTGCAGGATGAAGATATGACGCCATATAAAACACCTTTACCGAAGCGCATTTTCGATATAATCATTGCACTTTTCGCACTTCTTATCCTGTCGCCCATCATGTTGCTTGCCGTCATTGCGATTATGATTGAATCAAGGGGAAAAGTTTATTATATTGCCAAACGTGTCGGATCCAACTATAAAATTTTTGATTTTTATAAGTTCCGCTCGATGTATCCCGATGCCGATGCACGGATTAAAGATGTCGCCCATCTGAATCAATATATCAGTGAATCGGTTGAGGTATCCTGTACAGAATGTGCCAAATTGCCTGCTGGTAACACTTGTTCGCCAATTGTTTATTATGACGGGGAAGAAATTTGCGAACGCCTGGCCAACAAACGACGCAGTGCAAAAAAGGCGTTCCTGAAAATCAAGGACGATCCGAGGATTACGAAAGTCGGAAAATTCATACGAATGACCAGTATTGATGAATTGCCCCAATTATTCAACATTCTGAAAGGAGATATGTCAATTGTCGGGAACCGCCCCCTGCCACTAAATGAAGCCGAGGCCCTGACAAAAAAGAAATGGAGCCGACGCTTCAGGGCTGCCGCCGGACTTACCGGACTCTGGCAAGTGGAAAAACGCGGTACAAAAGGGACAATGTCGGAAGAGGAAAGATTTGCCCTTGATAATTATTATGCAGAACACAGTTCATTTTGGACAGATATAAAGTTAATTATCAGAACATTCGCAGTATTCATTCAAAAAGAAAATGTCTAGCGACACCGTAAAATGCAACAAGTGGATATGAAAACAAGACATACATTTTTATTGGTCCTAATTCTATTTTGTTCTCCACTTTTATTCTTTGGACAAGGATTCTTTCAGGGTTCCAGCAACAACCAGGATTCAGCCGCGACATTCAACCCGTTTGTGGATGACATAACCTTACGCATTCCTCCGCTGGAAGACCTTATTGACAGCGCTATCGTAAATTCTCCTTTACTGCGGTCGCAGGATGCAGACATTGCTATCTGGAAATATAAAATCAAAACTGCCAAAAGGGAATGGATGCAGAATTTATTTATTGATGGATTGTTACAAACAGACTATTGGGATTCATATACACAGAATTTTGATGTATCCAATCCGGTGATAATCAGCAATACCTTTCAATCGTACCAGGACAATAACCGGGCGCTTGTCAGCGTAAGTGTGCGTTTGCCGATGGATGACTTCTGGGATCGTAAAAACAGGATAAAAACCGCAACAAAAGAGGTCGAAAAATCAATGGCAATCAAAGACAACCAAATAATTGAATTACGGAAATTAATTATCGTTCAATATAACCAGCTTATCGTTAATCAACGTATTCTTAAAATTGCCAATGAAAATATTTATGCCCAGGCGCTTCAAAAAGAGATGGGTGATAAAGAATTTCTCAACGGTCAGATCACGCTATATGAATTGGCTTACATCAATGAAATGTATCGTAAGGCAGTTACCGACTATGAAGAATCGCGGTTTAATTTCTATAATGCCTACATGCTCCTGCAGGAGTTTGCCGGCATAAAATTTAACGTAATAAATAAAATTGATTAATGAAAATTATTTATTTCCTAAAGTTACTTCAGAGGCATATTCTTTTGCTGATTCTGGTCCCTCTGATCATAGCCGCGGTTGTTTTTATTCTAACCAGGAAAAGTCAATGGTCGTATGTATCCGAAACGACAATATATACCGGGGTTACATCGGGCTACTCTGTTCAGCAGCAAGCTACCGTCGATTATATGGCAACGGCTGCTTCGTTTGACAATCTCATCAACCTTATTAAATCAAGACAAACACTCGAGGAAGTTTCGGTTTGTCTGCTTGCACAACATCTTTTGCTGGATCATGCTGATCCACGTTATATTTCAAAAGAAAACTACGACGAACTGCTTGCAAAAGTTCCGGCCGATGTTGTTGATATCGTAAAAAAAGCAAAACGAAATGATAAACGTTATTACCGCCCTCCTTCAAAGCAAACCTCCAGAATTGACACGTCGCTGTACCAGAATGATCTGAACGAACAAAACGGAGAATATTCCCAGTCACGCTCCCGTTCAAATGAAAATAAAAAATATCATGTGGTCAGGCGAGGCGAAACGATGTACTCAATTGCCAAAGCAAATGGATTGAATGTGGACGAATTGATGTCGTACAATGATTTAAGGGGCAACAGTATTTCGGTCGGACAAAAACTCCTGGTCAGCAGTATTGAAAATTTACCGGAGGCCTCTCCCGCACCTGAAGAGGAATATGAACCGGAGCCTTCACCCGCAGGAGATTCATCCTCTTCAGTAAATGACTATTTTATCAGCAGCGATACCCTGGTCACTGTTACAAGAGGAACCCAGGATTCATCTGCTTTTGATAGAATCGTTAAAAGGCTGCTGGCTTACGGGCATCAGAATAATTATAATTTCATCTATAAATTATGGAGTTCAGAGGAAGACCGGTTTTACAGCATTAAGGTTCTTTCAACAATAGGCATATACAGGATCCAGAGCAGTGACCTGGTCAAATTGACCTACACCAACCCTGATCCGGGAATTTGCCAGCAAACCCTCATCTTTTTAACACGCGTTTTTATTGCAAATTATAAATTGCTTAAGCAAAATCAAACAGATGCAGTAATCCAGTATTTTAAGCGACAGCTGGAGGATGCTGCACGCAGGCTTAAAAAGGCCGAAAACGACCTGTTGATTTTCAATGAGCGCAACAACATCATCAACTATTACGAGCAAACAAAAATCATCGCCATAACCAAGGAAGAACTTGACGTTGCGCTTCAAAACAAACAAATTGCCTTCGCCTCTTCGGATGCTGCAATCAAAATCATTGAAAAAAAGCTGGAAGCCCATGCCAAACTTTCGCTGAACACCAGCGCAATACTCCGATTACGAAACGAATTGTCGGAGACTACCATGCAGATAGCTAACATTGAGATCGATCTTGGCAACGATTCCGCAACAATCCTCCAGGTGGAGGGTTTGAAAGCGAGGGTAGAAAATATTAAACAAGCTATAAAGGATAATATCGACCGCTTGTACCTTGTAGTCAACAGTGTTGAAGGATTACCAACCAAGGAATTACTGGATGCATGGCTTAAAAATGTCATCGCATATGAAGAAAGCAGAGCTGCATTCAGGGTTTTAGCCGAACGGAAAAAATATTTCCAGCATGTTTATGAAGTGTTTGCGCCCCTTGGAGCTGAAATGAAACGTATCGAACGATTGATCGCCGTTACGGAAAGTGAGTTTTTACAACTGCTTCATGATCTGAACCTGGCAAAACTACGACAACAGGATGATGAATTGAGAACCAATATAAAGGTAGTCGACCCTCCTTATTACCCATTGAACCCTATCAGGTCAAAAATGCTGTTACTTGTTCTCCTTGCCGCTTTCGTCGGGTTCATTCTGGTTGTAGCCTTGCTGCTTGCAATGGAATTGTTTGATACAACGATCAAAACACCTGAAAGAGCTGAACGCTTTATTAAACTCAAAGTCGCCGGGGTCTATCCCCAGATTGCAAAACAAATTTATGCGGTTGACATCGGATTCATCATTCCAAGATTGGTTGAAATATTGGCTCAAAATGTTAAATTGGCCCTGGTCAGAGCCAATATTACACAGTATAAAAAGCCGGTGATGATCCTTCTTTTCAGTACACGCGACTCAGAAGGCAAGACCAGTATCGGTAGAGAACTCAGCAGAAAACTCAAATCATTTGGTGAAAATGTGCTGTTCTTGAATTATGTCAAGGAGACAGGCGGAAATCCAAGCTATATTGCCGGTGGGGAACTGATCCCTCCAGCCGAAGATGAGATCCAGTATTCGATAAAAGAAAATTTCTTTGATGCAAAGGACCTCGCAACCTTGATGGTCGGATATGAACATATTGATTTGGAGAGTTTTGATTATATTTTTGTCGAAATACCTTCCCTGATTAATAATCCATACCCACTGGAATTCATCCGGCAATTCGATTTCTCCTTACTTGTCACAAGGGCAAACCGTTCATGGACCACTGCCGATAGTACGGCATTGAATGCCTTCATTCCACTCTTCAAGCAAAATACGCAAATCGTTCTCAATGGGGTAGAATTGATATACCTTGATGCCATCTTTGGTGAACTTCCGCGCCATAGGTCTAAATTCAGAAGAACGATGAAACAGATTTTGACTTTCCGGTTTCATGAAAAGAACATAATCTAGGTTGAAAAAGACACTATCTAAATTAGTCAATGATCTAAACTTTCTATCTTTAGCGGCAAATTTTTCCACCGCTGTCATGGGTCTTTTATCTTTTATGATCCTGATGCGCATGCTCTCCATCCCTGATTTCGGTAAATGGGTGTTGTTCACCGCTCCTGCCTCCCTGATTGATATGATGCGGTTTGGACTCAGTAAAGAAGCACTGGTAAGGTTTTTATCCTCACCTACCGAAACGGACCGGAAGTATTACCTGGGTTCCAGTTGGGCCATCGGTTTTTTAATCCTGATTCCAATCACTATTATCCTGTGGAGTCTGACATTCCTCATTCCCGATGCACTGAATAGCAGTGGTTATGATGTTTTTTGTTACTGGTATCCGGTCCTTGCGCTCATTAACCTTCCCTGGAATTACGCCTGGACAATCTTCCAGGCTGAATTGAATTTCAAAAGAATATTCTGGATCCGTTTTTTTAACCTGTGCTCCTTTCTTATTATAATTTTCGCTGCCTACTTCCTGATCAAAATAAACATCACTGTAGTTGTGATGATTTATCTGCTGACTAATTTTGCAACTTCAGCTTTCTGCCTTATAAAAAAATGGACAGGGATTGAATTTTTCAGACACATCTCTTGGATTAAGATGAAGGAGGTTCTCAGGTATGGCCAGTTTTCAATGGGAACCAAAGTTGGTAGCAGCCTGCTTAAAGGAGCCGATAGTTTTATTATCTCCTTCAGCGCCTATTGCGGTCCGATTGGCGTTGCCTTATATGCAATCCCTCTCAAGTATGTTGAGCTCATTGAAATTCCACTCATCAGTTTTGCCACTACCGCTTTTCCCAAATTATCAAAAGCAAGTCTTGATAATGACCAGAACAAATTCCGTGAAATCTTTTATTCGTACACGGGAATCGTTGTTTTCCTTTTTATTGCTATAGCAATCCTTGGTCTCTTCTTTAATAAGTTGTTTATCATTATTATCGGTGGAACCCAATACATGGCATCGCTTACTGAGATATCCTACATCATGATCGTGTTCGTTGTATATTGTACCCTGCTACCTTTGGACCGTTTTACCGGTGTCGCCCTGGATAGCCTCAATAAACCACAGCGAAATTTTCAGAAAGTTCTCTTTATGACATCTGCCAATATCCTGGGTGATATATTTGCGGTATTCGGAATGCATTACCTGTTCCCTGAACTCCCTGTAACAACCCTGTTGTTATTTGTAGCTCTTGCATCAATAGTTTTTGCACTCATCGGAATTTTTATCGGCTATAAATTTTTGAAACAGGAAATAGATATCTCCTTCTTTGAAATATTCAGAAAAGGATATGCTTTTTACAAAGAAAATGCTATACGGCTTCTTGCAAAAAGAATCAAATGATTGTAAAACTGGTAACTTTTTATCGCTATTTAATTGATTACATGAAGCATGGCGAATACCTGTTTCTCCTGACCTCCATTAAATACATCATATTCAAAAGGACCACCAGTAGAAACCGGCTATACAAAAGCAGCATCGGACTTTTTTTTTCACGCAAGGGAACTCTGGACTTTCAGTTTGCTAATTATGCCTACGAATGGAATGTAAAACAGTTTTTCTTCAAACATTACAAGGAGTACAACGTATTTATCGACATTGGCGCAAACATTGGCACCTATAGTGTCCTCATGGCAAAAATGGGTTTGCAATGCTTTGCATTTGAACCAGCGAAAGAAAATTATTCTGCTTTAAAAATCAATATCCTGTTAAATGACCTCGGACATAAAATCACACCGTTTAATTTTGGACTTGGATCAAGTAACAGTGAAGAGGACTTCATTTTCGAAACAATAAACACCGGAGCTTCCCACTTGGCCGCTTCAACGCATTACGATCATTCCATCGTGGGACTGAAAAAAATAGAAAAAGTTGAAATCAGAACGTTTGATTCAGTAACAGACCAGCTGAAATTAAACAAAACTGACAAGATCATGATCAAAATCGACACAGAGGGTATGGAACCGGAAGTGCTTGCTGGAGCGATGAATTTCATAAGCGGGCATCCTGATCTGCTGTTCATCATCGAGTGGAAACTGAGTGGGCTGGATGAGATCAAAACCTATTTTAATCCACGGAACGAGTTTGAATTTGTGCTGGTCGATAACATGAATATGGCAGTTAAAAAAATTAATTCATTCAAATGATTATTTTTTGTAATTTTAATTGTGAATCAGATTAATCCATTTTATTACAGAACAGGCTCCGACCGTCTGAAAGATCCATTTCTGATTGGCTCAGTACTCGTTATGTCAGTCGGGATCGGTTTTGTAATTGCCAGAGGTGGATTTACGGTAGCATCTGTATTGATGGTTTTACCATTTCTTGCTTATGCCCTGAACCGGTTAATTGCAAAGCCTGAACTTGGGCTCACCTTTGCCTTCATTATTAATTTCATTTTAATGGGACTTACGCGTTATCTGCCCATTAAACTTGGTTATGTAATGGATATCACCCTTGTAGTAATTTATATTTCTATTTTCTTTCATTATTTTGACAGAAGATGGCCAATAAAGTCCTTAAAACTTGATCTTGTCATCCTGGCAGCCATCTGGTTTATTTACATTTGCATGGAGTTGTTTAATCCGGAAGCCATCAGTAAAGCTGCATGGTTTGCTTCATTTCGCGGGATCGGGTTATACATGCTTCTGACCATCCCGCTGGTATTCATGCTGTATAACTCGCCCCGCCACCTTGATAAATTTCTGATAATTTGGGGAATTTTCTCGATTCTTGCTTCCGTTAAAGCATGGATACAAATAAACATAGGACCCGATGCGTGGGAAGAACGCTGGCTTTATGAAGGAGGTGGTGCTGTCACCCATATCCTGCTCGGGAATCTGCGTGCATTTTCTTTCTATACCGATGCAGGCCAGTTTGGAGCTGCCCAGGCACAAATCGGTTTGATCGCAACGATACTGATGTTTAACGAAAAAGATACAAAAAAGCGTTTTTTTTGGATTGTGGTCATGATCGCCGGGTACTACGGAATGTCAAGCTCGGGTACACGCGGCGCCATTTTTGTTCCTATGGCCGGATTATTCCTATACATGATTCTCCGGAAAAACATTAAGGTTATTTTTATTGGAAGCATCCTCTTTTTGCTTTTTTATTCATTCTTCCGTTTTACCTATATAGGCAATTCCAACTACCAGATTTACCGTATGCGAACCGCCTTCGTTCCTGAAGAAGATGCCTCTTACCAGGTTCGTCTGGCAAATCAGCGGCTTTTTGAACAATATCTGAAGACCAGGCCCTTCGGAGGAGGTATCGGGCACGCAGGAAACAGGGCATTGCAATATACACCTGACGCTTTCCTGGCAAATGTTGCTACCGACAGCTGGTTTGTGCTGATATGGGCCGAAACCGGAATTGTCGGATTGTATATTCACCTGTTCATCATCGGGTTTATCATTGGCAAGGGAACCTTTATCTGTATGTTCGAGATTAAAAACCAGGATTTATTTGTTAAAACAGGAGCCCTTTTGGCTGGTATATTCGGTATTATTATAGCGAGTTACGGGAATGCAGTTCTTGGACAGTTTCCTACGGGATTGCTGATATATGCAAGTATGGCATACGTATTTATTGCGCCTGACCTTGACGAGCAACTGGCAGAAAGTTCCTTGGAAAATCAACCTCAATTATCAGTTTAAAAAATGGAAGGTGTTGTTGTACATATGGTCATTGGCCTGCTCATTGCCGCCCCAATCGGATATATAACCGCAATGTATCAATACAGAAAAAAAATAGAAAAAGCCAAGGAGGAGGAACATCTCCGTCACATGATGGAAAAATAGTCACTTTTCTTAAGACGTTAACTATAAATATTTACACAATTAATTGTCAGAAATTATGATTGAGAAACCACTTTTAAATTTTCCTTTGGTTTCTATAATTACGGTCAATTACAATCAGCCGGAAATAACCTGCGATCTTCTTGAATCACTTACGCACATAACCTATCCGTCAATCGAAATTATCGTTGTAGATAACGCCTCCCCTTCAAAAAATCCTGACATAATCCTTGAAAAGTACCCTTATATCACTTTAATTAAAAGTGATCTGAACCTTGGATTTGCCGGAGGAAACAACCTGGGGATCCGGGTCGCAAAAGGAAAATACGCCTTGTTGATAAACAATGATACGGAAGTTGATTCCGGGTTCCTTGAGCCTTTGATTGCTAAATTGGAAAACAATCCTGAAATTGGTGTTGTAAGCCCGAAAATCAGATATTTTTTCACTCCCGATACCATTCAGTACGCAGGGTTCACCCCCATAAATCCGATCACAATCCGTAACAACGGGATTGGTTTTAATGAAATCGACCATGGACAGTATGATTCAGATGCGCAGACAAATTATGCATTCGGAGCTGCTATGGTTATACCAATGAAAGTCATGAAGGAGGTTGGCTTAATGGCCGACATTTTTTTCCTTTATTATGAAGAGATGGACTGGATGCAGCGGATCAAGGATGCAAAATATAAAATCTTTTACGTTCACAGCTCCCTGGTATTTCATAAGGACTCTATCACAACAGGAACAATGAGTCCATTGAAAATCTTCTACCTAAACAGGAACCGATTGCTCTATATGCGTCGGAATGTTCATGGAATGATAGCTATCGCGTCACTGTTTTATCAGGTATTTATTGCCATTCCCAAAAACCTGGCTGTTTTTCTGCTAAAAGGCAAATTCAGACTTTTTATCGCCTATGCCAGGGCTATCATCTGGCACATAAAGAATTTACATAACCCTGAACTTTATCAAAGTCCGCGTCTTAACTGAAAATGAATACTGAAACACATAGAACCTGTAAACATGGCACAAAAAAACTATCCGCTTGTTTCTATTGTTTCGGTTAATTACAACGGGTCAGAGGATACGTGCGAGTTTATTGAATCACTGACTAAAATATCCTATCCAAATATTGAAATCATCATCATCGACAATGCCTCTCCTTCTGATAACCCCAAGATTATTAAACAGCGTTTCCCTTCGATAATCCTTTACGAGAGTATCATCAATTATGGATTTGCAGGTGGCAATAACCAGGGTATCATGCGTGCCCGGGGTGAATATGTGCTGCTGTTGAATAATGATACTATTGTTGATAAGGGATTTCTTGAACCGCTGGTAGATAAATTGGAGAGGGATAAAACCATTGGCGCTGTCAGTTCAAAACTCCGTTACTATTACGATCGTAATTTAATACAATACGCTGGCTATACCCCGATCAACCACCGGACCATGCGTAATTTCGCCATTGGTCATAAAGAAAAAGATAAGGGACAGCATGACCGCGATCATGAAACCCCCTATGCACATGGCGCTTCTATGATGGTGCCCATGCGGGTTATTAAAGAGGTTGGGCTGATGTCGTACATTTTTTTTCTTTATTATGAAGAAGCCGATTGGAGTTACCGAATCAAAAGGGCCGGTTATAAAATATTCTATGTCCATAATTCGCTGGTTTATCATAAAGAGTCAATCTCGGTGGGGAAATTAAGCCCCATGAAAATATATTATCTGAACCGCAACCGCATCGTATTTATGCGGAGAAATGTTTTTGGGATTGATTTTTTAATAGGAATACTGTATCAGCTAATGGTTGCAATTCCAAGGAATGCACTGAAATTTCTGATTAAGGGCAAATTTTCATTGTTTTATGCATATGTCAGGGCTATCGGTTGGCATCTGAAAAGATCAATCAGTTCTGAAATACATGACAATCCTTATTTATAAATGGTGATATTGTATTCGGTTTGATTTATATTTAACTTTGCTTCAGCAGCTCATCTGATTTTTTCATAAACAACCATCTTATGGCAAAAGATTACCTCTGTTTTGCACTCCTGGCTCTTGAAGCAATCGTGTTTTTTTATTTCTTTATTGCCGCACTTTATTTTTCCATTTTCTCTATTTCAGGGCTTTTCCGATATACTCTGAAACCTGTTAAGGATAAAGTGACCCGCAAGTTCGCAGTCCTGATCCCGGGATACAAGGAAGATGCCGTGATTATCGAAGTTGCAAAACAGGCTCTGCACCAGGACTATCCACCTTCCCAATTTGATGTGATCATCATTGCCGATTCATTTCAGCAAACGACCATTGACGAACTTCGCAAGTTACCTGTCAAGGTGATTGAAGTGTCATTTGAAAAAAGCTCCAAATCAAGGGCATTAAATAAAACCATGAGCATCCTGCCCGACATTTATGATGCCGTTATCATTCTTGATGCCGATAATATAATGGCACAGGACTTTATAACAAAAATGAATGCTGCACTTTCCAGTGGATTTGTTGCTATTCAGGGACACCGCAAAGCCAAAAACAGAAATACATCCTTCGCTGTGCTTGATTCAGTAAGTGAAGAGATCAACAACCACATTTTTCGCAAAGGTCATCGCGTAATCGGGCTATCATCAGCCCTGATCGGCAGCGGCATGGCTTTCGATTATAAAATGTTTAAAGATTATATGTCAACCATTGACTCATTTGGAGAAGACAAAGAATTGGAAATTAAACTTTTAAGAGACAGGAAACGTATCGAGTATTGTGAAAATGCATATGTTTACGACGAAAAAGTTCAAAAATCACAGGTATTTATGGTTCAGCGAACCAGGTGGTTGGCAAACCAATTCATTTATGCACGACAATACTTTATTTCAAGTTTAAAAGAGTTATTTGTCAGAGGAAATGTTGATTATTTCGACAAAGTATTTCAACAGTTTTTGCCTCCCAGGATCTTCCTGATGGGTTTCCTTGTCATTATCTCACTTCTCTCGTTTTTATTTAACCCATTGCCAATAGCCATTGGCTGGATTGCACTTACGGCTTTGTGTACCTTCATGCTGCTAATCTCAATCCCAGGTCCCTACTTTAACATCGAGACCTTAAAAGCGGTACTTGTCCTTCCTCAAGGGTTCATCTTCATGCTTGGTTCACTCTTCCGGATCTTCAAAGCCAAACGGGGTTTTGGTCATACGACACATACTGTACAAAAAGATATCAGTACACCTAAATAACAGATACGTATGGAACATATCAGATCAATCCTACATATCCTGCAGCTCATTGTTCTGGCCTATTTAGGTGGGGCATCTCTTTATTTACTGGTCTTCGCAGTTGCAGGTCTCCTGAGAGGGAAAGACAAAAAATATCCGGTATCTAAAAAAAGACATATCAGTATAGTCATTCCGGCTTTTATGGAAGATCCGGTGATTATTGAAGTGATCAAATCGGCGCTGAACCAGGATTATCCCACTTCTTCCTTCAGCATAATTCTGATAGCCGACTCATTTAAAACCGAAACACTTGAATTGCTCAGAATTTTACCCATTACCCTTGTTGAAGCACATTTTGAATACAGTACAAAAGCTAAATCGCTGCAGATTGCATTGAATCATCTCCGTGCTGATACCGACCTGATACTGGTGCTCGATGCAGATAATATTATGGAAGATCATTTTCTCGACAAAATCAACATGGCAAGCGAGTCTCGTTATAAAGTCATTCAATGCCATCGTATTGCCAAAAACACCAATACATCCTTTGCCCTGCTGGATGCGATCAGTGAAGAGATCAATAATAACATTTTCAGGGCAGGACATCGTCTTTTCGGCATTTCATCTGCATTGATCGGCTCCGCCATGGTTTTCGACGCCCAGCTGTTCAGGCGATACATCCCGCAGTTAAGCGCCATAGGTGGTTTTGACAAAGAACTTGAATTGTTGATCTTACGCGAAAAGGTTAAAATTGAATATCTTCAGGATGCTTATGTCCTGGACGAGAAAGTTCAGAATGCAAGCGTGTTTTACAAACAACGCAAACGCTGGATTTATGCACAGTTTTACTTTTTCGGCAGAGATTTTATCGTGTCTGTCTGGCACTTAATCGCCCATCGTAATTTTGACTATTTTGATAAGACCCTGCAATTCTCCCTTCCTCCCCGTGTGATGCTGTTGGGCATACTCGTTCTTGTGAATTTATTGAACCTGTTCATTCCAAATCCACGCTTTCAATATTGCTGGTTGGGTTTGTTAATCATGATCTTAACCACCCTGGTAATTTCAGTTCCCCAAAAATTCTGGAGCAAAAAAACACTTATGGCATTGATTTCCCTTCCAAAAGTGTTCTTTCTGATGGTTATGATCATTTTTAAAATACGGGGAAGTAATAAAGAATTCATCCATACGGAACACAGTTATAAAAATGATGAAAAATGAAGATTGGGATTGAAGGGCAGCGCCTGTTCCGGCAGAAAAAGCACGGAATGGATATGGTAGCCCTGGAGTTGATCAGGAATCTCCAGGATATAGACAGCAAAAATGAGTATTTCATTTTTGTAAAAAATGATGTCGACCACTGCCTTGACGAAAGGGCAAATTTTAAAATCGTTGAGGTAGCCCCGGCCCCCTATCCAATTTGGGAGCAGGTCAACCTGCCTGCTGCAGCGAAAAAAGCTCACTGCGATATCCTGCATTGTACGAGCAATACCGCGCCTGTCGTTACATCAGTGCCACTTATCATCACCTTGCATGATATCATTTACATGGAAAGTCTGAGTATTCTGAAAAAGGGATTCACTTCCTATCAGAAATTCGGGAACCTTTACCGGCGTTTCGTTGTACCGCAAGTTGTGCGCAGCAGTGCCAGGATCATCACCGTATCTGAATTTGAAAAAAAACGGATCGGTGAATTTTTTCATGTGAACGACCATAAACTCAAAGCTATCTATAATGGTGTCAGTGACCATTTCAAGCCGGTCTCAGATAAGGACTATTTAAACCTGATCAAGGCCAAATATAGGCTACCTGACAAATTCTTCTTTTTCTTCGGGAATACCGATCCGAAAAAGAACACACCGGGCGTTCTGAAAGCGCTTTCACTTTTTCTCAATTCATCAGAAGAAAAAATTCCCCTGGTCATGCTTGATTTTGACAGGACTGAGTTAACCAGGATCATCAATGATATAGGTGATCCCACACTTCATGAGTACATTCATCTTACCGGATATGTGCCCAATACTGAGTTGCCTGCTTTATATGCACTCAGCACGATTTTTCTTTATCCTTCCCTTCGCGAAAGTTTTGGAATTCCTATGCTGGAGGCCATGGCTTGCGGTATACCAGTCATAACCTCCAATACCAGTTCAATGCCCGAAGTTGGTGGAAATGCCGCATTATTCATCAATCCTTTTAACCCCGAAGAGATTACCGGGGCCATGAAGAAACTATTATCTGACCCATCGCTATGCGAATCCCTTATCCTTAAGGGATTTGATAATGCACGAAAGTTTTCATGGAAAGCGATGGCCGAACAAGTACTCAACCTTTACATGGAACTTGCAGTAAAATGAGATAAACCGAAAAGGAAGACATATGGATATTGTTATAACCGGTTTACAGGCTTTTGATAGCGATATTGGAAGTAATTGCATCAATCTTGCGATTGAATTTGCGAAACAGCATCGGGTACTTTATGTAAACTACCCACTCGACAGGCTGACGGCTTACCGGGAGCGCCATAACCCGAAGATCGGAAAACGGAAAAAAATGCTCAGGGGTGAACTTGAAAACCTTATTAAAATCCAGGATAATTTATGGAGTTTTTATCCCCGTACCATGTTGGAATCAATCAGCCAGGTTCCATATGATGCCATTTTTGATTTCCTGAATAAAATAAACAATAAACGGTTTGCAAAACAGATTTCATGGGCGGTAAACAAACTCGGCTTCAAAGACTTTGTGCTATTCAATGATAGTGATATGTTCAGAAGTTTTTACCTGAAAGAATATTTGAAGCCATCATTGTATATCTATTATTCGCGCGATAACATGATTGCCGTCGATTGGTGGAAAACACAGGGAATCCGCATTGAAGCAGCCCTCATTCGGAAATCGGATCTTGCAGTTGCAAACTCAGTCTACCTGGCCGGTTATCTGAAAAAATTCAACCCCCACGCCTATTATGTTGGCCAGGGTTGTGATGTAAGTGCATTTGATTTGCAACTGATCAAGACTGTCCCTGATGATATTCAGAAGATAAATCATCCAATTATTGGCTATATTGGCGCCTTGTTCACCCTGCGGCTCGACATGGAAATAATAACCCACCTTGCAAAACAACGTCCTGATTGGTCAATCGTTCTCGTTGGACCTGAAGATGAGGCATTTAAAGCAAGTGAACTTCACCGGTTGAATAATGTCCATTTTCTTGGCAGTAAAAATCCTGCCGAGTTGCCTATGTACCTGGCAACCTTCGATGTTGCGATCAATCCGCAAATACTTAATGAAGTAACGATCGGAAATTATCCCCGAAAAATTGATGAATACCTTTCGATGGGAAAACCAGTAGTCGCAACGAGGACAGAAGCAATGAAGGTGTTCGAAACCTTCACCTACCTCGCCAGCTCAAAAGAAGAGTATTTATCCCTGGTCGAACGTGCACTGAAAGAGAACACCCCTGATTTAGCCAAAGCCCGTGAAGAATTTGCCCGCAGTCATACCTGGGAAGCCAATGTAAACGAGATTTATAAAGCGATAGCACTCGTTAAAAATGATCAACCTCCACCCAAAATTCAAAAGTCAACATCATGGCTGTCCAGGTTCAAATCGAACCCCAGGATCAAGAAATTTATGCTATGGTCGCTTATTCCCAATAACCAGGCGCGCCCCAGGACATGGGTGAAACTTTTCATCAACCCGTTCATACATAAGCGGGGAAAGCGGTCGACAATCCGTCGGCGGACACGAATTGATGTGTTCCCCTGGAATGATTTCAAACTGGGAAATGATTCAACCATTGAAGACTTTTCGACTATAAATAACGGAGTTGGGTCGGTGATTATCGGCGACCGTACCCGGATTGGAATGAGCAATGTGATCATTGGACCAGTAACCATAGGGAACGATATTATGTTTGCCCAAAACATTGTGCTATCTGGATTAAATCATGGTTATGAAGATATTAACACTCCCCCCAGTAAACAGAAAAGTACATTTTCCAACATCGTGGTTGAAGACCAGGTGTGGATCGGCGCCAATGCCGTTGTTGTTGCCGGTGTAACGATAGGCAAACATGCGGTGATAGCTGCCGGAAGCATTGTCACAAAAAACGTCCCCCCCTATTCCATTGTGGGAGGCAATCCGGCCAAGTTGCTCAAACAATATAGTAGTGAAACAAAAACATGGGAAAGGATGAAACAATGATCACATTGAAAATTATTTTTTGGATTTTTCTGTTCCTGATTTTTTATGCCTATATCGGGTATGGCATTTTGCTTTTTTTGCTCGTCAGGATCAAAGAAATGTTTGCAAAAAGGGAAGGTGATAAAGGTGGTGAAGTTTATGAACCAGAAGTTACATTGTTTGTTGCTGCATTTAATGAAAAGGATTTTATCGACATGAAGCTTCAAAACTCCTTTTCATTGGATTATCCGAGGGAAAAAGTAAGGCATGTTTGGGTTACAGACGGATCAGATGACGGGACCCCTGAATTACTGCAAAAGTACGAAGGAGTTGAGGTTTATCATCAGCCGGAACGTGCCGGTAAGATTGCAGCAATGAACCGCGGAATGCAATTCGTAAAAACCCCGATCGTTATCTTTTCCGATGGAAATACCATGCTTGGAAAAGAGTCCATTCGCCGAATCGTTAACCTTTTTAAAAATCCAAATGTCGGTTGTGTTTCTGGAGAAAAAAGGCTGTTTTCAAAAGACACTGCTGCGGCCACAGAGGGTATATACTGGAAATATGAATCAAAACTCAAACAATGGGATGCCCGTCTTCATTCAGTTGTTGGCGCTGCCGGGGAATTGTTTGCACTCAGAACCTCCCTGTTTCGTCCGATTGAAAAAGACACCCTGCTCGATGATTTTATCATTTCCCTGAGAATTGCCATGCAAGGGTATACCATTCAATATGATCCGGATGCATTTGCCATTGAAAACCCTTCTGCCAATGTGAGGGAAGAACTAAAGCGAAAAATCAGGATATCAGCAGGTGGAATTCAATCCATTGTACGACTAAAGGAATTATTAAACCCATTCAAATATGGAATTCTTTCATTTCAGTATATTTCTCACAGGGTTTTGCGGTGGACCCTTGCGCCACTTGGCTTACTGATAATTATGTGCTGTAACCTGGCGATTGTTTTTATTGGTGAGCGCTTCGATTTCTCAAGCATTTATATGTGGCTGCTTGCCGGACAATTTATCTTTTATTTAATGGCATTGCTGGGCTGGTACCTGGAAGGACAAAAGATAAAAATCAAGATTTTGTTTGTTCCGTACTATTTTTTTATCATGAATCTGGCTGTGTATCTGGGCTTTTTCAGATATTTAAAAAAACAACAATCGGTTAATTGGGAACGTGCAAAACGTGGATAATAATTCAACGATGTCAGGTTTAGCAGCTTACAGGAAATCGTGGTTTTTTCTGCTTACATTTTGTATGCTGACATTTACATTTATCGGGCAGGCTCAGTACAAGCACTGTAAACTCCTGGTCGACTCTTCGGTAACCCTGATCAACGGCCATAGTAACGCTGCGATGGTCAGGGGAGGTGATACCATTTGCTTAAAGAAGGGGATCAAAACATTTTTACTTCTTTCATACATGCATGGTACGAAAACTGACCCTATAATCATCCAAAACGCTGATGGCCTTGTAACCATTACCGGCGGATCAAATTACGGGGTTAAATTCGACTCCTGCTCCTATATAAAATTATCAGGCACTGGAATATCAGCGCTGCAGCATGGAATTAAAATTGACCAGTTTATTGGCGCCGGTTTGTCTGTTGATGGGTTGAGTACGGATATTGAGATTGAGGGTCTGGAAATTGGCAATGTCGGACTTGCAGGTATTTTTGCCAAAACTGATCCAAATTGTTCTTTCACCTCAACCAGGGATAAGTACACACTGCGGAATCTCAGCATCCATGATAATTACATCCACCATACCGGGATGGAAGGTATGTATATCGGAAGTTCCAAGTATGCCGGCCAGGTAATTACCTGTGGAGGAAGGGATACTACTGTGTTGCCTCATTTGCTGAAAGGGGTGAAAGTTTACCGAAACCTGGTCCAGGAAGCAGGATGGGATGGTATCCAGGTCAGCTCCACCGATTCAGCATGCACCATACACGACAATGTGATTCTTAATGACAGCAAACTCGCAATCACGTATCAGATGTCGGGGATACTTATTGGCGGGGGCACGAATGCCAGTGTTTTCAACAACAGAATCACAGACGGGCTGGGCGATGGGATCGACGTAATCTCCTTCGGAAAACAATATATATATAACAACCTTATCATAAACCCGGGAAAAGCCTATAAACCAACCCAGAATTATACTCCCTGGTTAAAACACGGGATCTATGTCGGCCCTGAATATACATCTCCTGGCAATTCCTGTATGATCGTTTTCAATACAATCATCTCCCCGAAAAGCTATGGTGTTCGGTTTACGGATAATCAGAGTACAGGCAATGTTATAGCAAATAATATAATCGTTGATCCGGGATCCTATCAAACACTCCAGGAACAAGCTTATATTAACCTTAGTCCGGCTACAATTGATGTGACTCTTTTTAAAAACCTCACCACCCGTGATATCAATTACCCCGGTTTTTTGGATCCGGGTCTGAAAATTTTTGACCTGAAATCTACTTCCCCTGCCGTTAATAATGCTTTACCTGTGGCAGGATTCGATCTTTCCTATGACCACATAAACCGGCCACGCCCATTTGCCGTTTCATACGACATAGGAGCCTATGAGTGTAGCGATTCTTCGCTCCTTGACACGCCAGAACATGGAAACCTAACCGATCTGAAACTTGTCATTTCTCCAAATCCATTCACAGATCAATGCGATGTCGCATACCAGCTTATACATTCAACCGATATTACCATACGGCTGCTTGATGACCAGGGACGTATGGTTATGCTTAGGAGATCAGCGCTTCAACCACCAGGTAAATACCAATTCATCATTTACAGGGAATCGTTGAAACCGGGGGTTTATTCCTTGATTTTTCAAACTGATTACTCAGCAGTTACAAGGAAATTAATAATATTGAATAACTAAAAATTTCGGCTATGAAAAGTGCATTAAAAAAATTGGTTCCCTACTGGCTTGGCAGGAAACTCAGAGGAGGCTACCAGAAGGTAAACGGATTATTTTATACCGGTGATTCCTACTACTGTCCATACTGCAAGAAATCATTTCGCAAATTTTTACCTGGCGGATCGGATCTTCCTGTACTATTTGAAAAACAGATTGTTGGAGCCGGATACCGGCAGAACAATGTTTGCCCCCGTTGCTACTCCTTAGACAGGGACCGGCTTGTTTATCTTTTCCTGCATGAAAAATCGACCATTTTCTCATCACCGGTCACTGTGTTTCACGTAGCTCCTGAAGGTTGTCTGCGCGTTATACTTGATTCAATGACCAATATAACTTATATCCCAGGTGTTAAATATCTTGAAGGGTATTATTATGCACGGCAAACCAACCTGTTGGATATCACCAGCATTCCTTATGATGACGAAGCATTTGATGTCATCATATGTAATCACGTTCTTGAACACATACCAGACGATGAATTGGCGATCAAAGAACTTTACCGGGTACTGAAGCCCGGAGGTTGGGCTATCCTGCAGGTACCAATTTCCAAATTATTGGAAAAAACCTTCGAAGATCCTTTGGCAATTGATCCGGAAACACGTGAACGTGTTTTTGGCCAGTTTGATCATGTGCGGATTTATGGTCAGGATTATAAGAACAGGCTTGAAAAGGGAGGCTTTGTGGTAAAAACATACAATCCTACCAAAGAAAAATGGATTGAAAATATTAATCAATATGCAATAAATCCCGAAGAAGATTTATATGTTGCCTACAAATAACTGATCAGATGCAAAATACAATATTTATCCCCATTCTCTTATTTCTTGCGCTACTCATTTGTCTGGCTTTTGTGTACACGCTGCTAAAAAAGAACAAACAACTTGCTGAATCAGTTTCAGATAAAACCGCAGAACTTGGTAAAGCCAATGCCCTTAATGAAGAACTTAAAGATTCGGTTGAAACAAAAATACAGGAGAGAATTCAATCGATGAAAGAGGAATACGAAGAGGGTGAAAAAACTGATTTCACTCTGAAACGTGCATTAAAGCGTTCTGAGGAATCAAATTTCATGAAGAATGCATTTTTATCCAATATCAGCCATGAGATTCGTACCCCGTTAAATAACATCATTGGTTTTTCCAGTTTACTGGAAGCGGAAATATCACTGCTTGAGAATAAGGAATTGTATGATTATGCAAGAGCTATCTCCGACAGTGGTGACCGGTTGCTGCATTTGTTGAACAATATCATCGATATCAGCAAACTTGAAGCAAATGATATGCAGATTGTGCTCAAGCCATGCGATTTAAACACCATCGTTGCCAATGCAACCCAATTGTATATCTTCAAAGCCAATGAGCAAAAACTGAAATTGAATTTAAAGACCAACGAGTTGCCCCAGGCTTGTGTTGATGAAAAAGGGTTGACAAAAGTGATCAGCGCAATTGTTGAAAATGCAATAAAATATACGCAAAACGGGTTTATTAATGTTTCGACAGAGTTTATCGGTGACAAGGATGAAATCTGTATACGGGTAAAAGACACAGGTTCAGGTATTGACCCCTCCTACCTGCCGGTTATCTTTGATCCGTTCAGACAGGAAACCCTTGGATATTCCAACGAGGCACAAGGTGCAGGCCTGGGGTTACCCCTGGCAAAAAGTCTCGTTGAATTAATGAGGGGACACATCGAAATCGAATCGGCCAAAGGGATCGGAACTACAGTTACCATCTTTTTCCCTCCTGAAAAAACAAACAAAACCGACCATATTACCAAGGAACCAACGCGCAAGCAGAAATTCAAAACGCTGCAAGGTTTAGAGATCTTCATAATCGAAGATGACCTGATGAATAAAATTGTGTTGTACGAAATGACAAAATCACTCGGCAATGTGATCACATCGGTCAATGGTGATGAAACAATGAGGATTATGGAGCAGACATACAAAGAGGGAAAAATTTTCGACATCATGCTTTTTGATATTAATCTTCCTCCGCCCTGGGATGGAATCAGGTTAATGCAGGAAATAAGAAAAAAATGGAAGGAGTACAAATCTATTCCTTTCGTTGCACAAACAGCTTATGCAATGGCCGGGGATAAAGAAAAGCTTTTAGAAGCGGGATTCGATGACTATATCTCCAAACCTATCAATCAGCAGGAACTTTACTCAATCATTAAAAATCAATTGAATAAATTATAAAATGGACGAATTGAAGGCTAATAATGAAGGGTTTGTCACAAAAGAGGAACATGAAAAGGTTCGCAGTGCCCTTATAAAAGCAAAACAGGAGGCTGAAAATGCCAACAGGTCAAAAACCATGTTCCTGGCCAATATGAGCCATGAGATCAGAACTCCCATGAACAGTATTATTGGGATTTATAATGTTTTAAGTCAAACCGAGCTAACCAGCGAGCAGCGGGAATTTCTGGAGATCATCAACATTTCAAGTGTCAACCTGCTTACAATCATCAATGATATTCTCGATTTATCAAAGATTGAAGCCGGTCAGTTGAAACTGGATCAGAAACCATTCTTCCTCCAGGACGAAATCCACCAGGTTATCAGGCTTTTATCAATAAAAGCCAAGGGAAAAGGCATTGATCTTTTTTCCAAAATCCAGTCAACCGTGCCTACCTGCGTTATTGGTGATCCCGTCAGGGTGAAGCAAATCCTCATCAACCTCACAAACAATGCTATCAAATTCACCAATGAAGGACATGTTGTTGTCGCGGTTGAAACCATCGATCTGAAACACGGCGGATTCGATCAAAACGTCGAATTTATTCCAGACTGGATCACCGGTCCATCCTCACTGAATCCTGATAGTGAAGTATTATTAAAATTTGAAGTGACCGATACCGGTATTGGGATCTCTGACGAAGAACAGCAAAGCCTGTTTAATGATTTTGCCCAATTGGAAAATCCACTGATCAAACAGTTTGAAGGGACAGGTTTGGGGCTCTCCATATCAAAAAACCTCACACGTTTGATGAATGGTAAAATTGGGGTTCGCAGTAAAAAAGGAGATGGATCCACCTTTTGGTTCACATTGGTCGTCGACAAAGGAGATGACGAACTACTTACAAATCAAAGACTAGGCGTTATTTCTCAAAAAAAAGCACTGAGGCCGCTTTCTATACTACTTGTTGAAGACAACATATTAAATCAGAAATTTGCAATGACCAGTCTCGAACGTTCGGGACATCATGTTGAGCTTGCCGAGAATGGGAAAATAGCCGTTGAAAAATTTAAAAATTCTCAGTACGATCTGATCCTGATGGATATCGCCATGCCTATTATGGATGGGATTGAGGCAACCCGTGTGATCAGGGCATTGGAAAAAGAAACAAAACGAATCAAGATTGTTGCAGTAACCGCCCATGTAATGGTTACCGATCGTGAAAAATGCCTGGCAGCAGGAATGGACGAGTACATCTCTAAACCATACCGTCCGCACGAATTAATTGCCATCCTTGAAAGTCTGGATTGGGATTAACAGGAAACAGGTTCATTTATAACTAAACCGATTATGGGTTATCTCGATCAACTGTTACAACTGGTTTATAAACGTTCTCCACTGCAAAAAATGAAACTGGAGAAATATCTGAATAAACAGGATCCGGCATTTTTTGTCCAAGCAGAACAGTTTATAAATGATTACCAGGGTTACCTGGATGCACAGCAAATTCCACTGGATTATGCTGTAGATTCATACCTGACGTTGTGTAATGACATGATGATCAGCCAGCGTTATTTTATGAAAACAGGGAGATACCCAGCTGAGAAAACCTCTCAAACCATAGAAGCGGTATATAATGCCGATATTCGCATGAAAGCATACATGACCGGGTTGGCTATCTCTCAATTTCTTTGGGGAAGTCACTACAGGATGTATCAGTTCCTGCTGAACGCTCTTAACAGCGAAAAGGGGAGAATAAAACACTATTTCGAGATTGGGCCAGGGCATGGTTTATTTTTGAATGACGCTTTTCACATACTTGGTCCCGACATCCATTATACGACGATCGATATCAGTAAAATGTCAATGGAGGTATCCAGGTCATTCATCAATTATTTTACAGGTGGTTCATCTCATATTGAATACATTGTAAAAGATGTCCTGGAATATGATCCCATCGGAAAATTTGATTTTATTACGATGGGTGAAGTTCTGGAACATGTTGAAAATCCAGGAGAATTACTGTTGAAAATAAGCAGGTTGCTTACACCAGATGGTGTTGCATTTATCTCAACCTGTGTGAATTGCCCCGCAATAGATCATGTTTATCATTTTAAACAAATTGACGAGATCAGGAACCTGATTGGCGGCAACGAACTAAAGATTGAACAGGAGCTGGTGCTCCCCGTTGAAGATTTACCCATGGATGAAATTATCAGGCTCAAAGTCACTATAAATTATTGTGCACTGGTAAAATCTGATTCCGGTAAACTTTCAAACCTTTCAGTGTAAATAAAGGTTCATTTTATGGCAGGAAGAAAATCCATTGATAATAAAAAGTGAAATATGGGCATAGCGGCAAAAATAAAATCGAATCCACAACTTAAATTATTGACCTTAAGGATTTTGATGCCAAAGAATCAGGCCAGGCCCCGGAAATTTGTAGCCTGGTTCATAAATCCTTTTATCCATCATAAAGGAAAGGGCGCAGTAATCAGGAAGCGAACCCGACTTGATGTTTTACCTTTTAACAAATTCAGCGTCGGGAATTATTCAACAGTTGAAGATTTCACGGCCATTAACAATTGCGTTGGAGACATCATTATTGGCGACCGCAGTATTGTTGGCCTTGGTTGCACACTCATCGGCCCTATCACCATTGGAAATGATGTCGGATTGGCCCAGGGAATCCTGCTGACCGGAATGAGTCATAATTACGAAGATGTTACCAGAACCATCCTTGAGCAGGGATTTACGCGATCGCCCATTATCATTGAAGATGATGTTTGGGTTGGCGCCAATTGCGTGATTTTTCCAGGGATTGTCATTGGAAAACATAGTGTGGTTTCGGCAGGCAGCGTGGTAACTAAAGACGTTCCTCCCTATTCGGTGGTAAGCGGAAATCCTGCCCGTTTGTTACGACAATATAACCACGAAGCCAAAGCCTGGCGCCCCTGATCAGGAAGAAGCCTTCAAACACTCCCTGATAACCTCTAAAACCAGTTTATAATTGAGCATCTCAATGATTTGTTCATCATCCAGTGTGATTCCAAATTCTTCTTCAATGGATGTTATCAGGTTCAAATGCCCCAGCGAATCCCATTTGGGAAGTGTTTCAGGTGAAGCATTTTCATCAATTTTTTCAATATCTACCAGAAATACACTGGACATAATTCGCCTTACTTTTTCTTCCATGCTGACAAAATGAGTTTATGACTGATTTTTGCAAAGATAGACCTTTAGGAAATCACCTTTATATATTTTACAGGCCTTGCATTACCCAGGAATTTCCGGCATGTTGTTTCATAGCGCCGTTCATCATTATCGCTTCCAAGAAGGGCAAATCCACTCTTGTCATAAAATGATTCAACAATTCCATTTTTTAAAGTTTTTTTATATGTTGCCTGAATCAGGTCATATCTCTTCATGTACACCCGCTTAACGATCTCCATCAGAAAAACTGACTCTATATTTCGTCCCAGGATTCTGCAACTCAACAGCAACGTATCAATGACGGCAATGTTTTTCGAGTATTTGATGATACAAAGCCCGGTAATTCCAAAATTCCCGAATTTATCGCTTACACTTAAACTGAGAACATCGGTGTGAGATGACTGATAAAACTGCTGCATCTCACCGGGCAAATATCGTTTTGTTGTGAGGTTGAATTGATTTGTCTTCTGCGTTAACTGGGTCAGCCGCTCCATCTCCTCCGGATTTTTTTCAGAAATGACCACTTTAATTCCGAGCGATGCCAGATAATCATCCATATCCTGGAACCTGCTTTTTTCGGTGGTTCTGCGTAATTCCTGCTGGTACATCTGCACCCTGGCAAGGTCTTCATTTGTGAAGCTTAAGGAAAAACAAAGCGGCAAATGATCAAGAATCATCCTGGGATAATGAAAAAGCTTAACAGGAACCTGGATTGTTTTTACTTCCGGCAACTGTTCCTTCACAAGGTTTATTTCAAATTCTGAATCATCAACAAAGATAAAACTGTCGGTTCCAAGATTGAGTTCCCCGGCAATCTCCCTGATGTTGCTTGCCTTGTCATTCCAGTTGATTTTTTTAATGACAAAATCATCCGATTTCAGCACCATGTCGTGCCGGTGTTGAAAGACCTCCTCAACATCCTCTGCATTATTCTTGCTGCAAAGGCAAAGCACAATTCCCTTTTTTATCAGCGATTTTAAAATACATTGTACCTCTTTAAAATAAATCCCATCCTTGTCTTTATCAGAAATCGCAAGGTGTTCCCATCCATCCTCTCCAACAATGCCTTTCCAAAGGGTATTATCGCAATCAAGAATGATCACTTTCCGCGACTTTGCATAGGTTGACAGGATCACGGGGACTATTTGTGATGTATATGATTTAAGAAAATTTACGGTATACAATACTTTTGAACTATAGTAATTTCTAAGATCTACGGAAGCATCAAGGGAAATTGCACTAAAAATACGGTCAAGATCGATCAGCAGGAAATTCGGCGGAGCATGTTGAATTAAAAAATCATTCAGTTGTTTAACAAACCGTTCAAAATTATTTCCTGTAATCGTATGATTCGTGAATAAGATGTGCGAAAACCGGTTAAATATTACCAATGGAGACTGCCTAAGATTATCAAAGAGCAGCTCAAGTTCTTTCGTCGTTTTTTCTGCATACCTGGAAATTTCCTCTGGCGTATAATATTCTATTTCAAAGGCGAAACTTGATTTAAGATTGCATAATTCCCAGAAAACGACAGGAATCGCTTTCCCTTGTATATGCATGCTCTCCTGCAGTATATTATCATAGGAGGTCATTTCAGCGACCGCATTCAGGGATTCGCTGCGAAGAGCATACTCCAAAATGGGCTTAAGCTGATTCATGGTAACATTCGACAAAATCTTGAGAGAAATTGCCTCTTTTTCACGCAACAACTCACCTAATTCTTCATTCAGCCGGAACAACTCAGAAAAAGTAAGTGCATTCATATCATTACTTGTCCTCCATTTACCCTGATTGTTTCACCGGTTATAAAATTTGCGCTGTCGGAAAGTAAAAAAGCGATACTGTTTGCCACATCTCCGGGAGTGCATAATCTCCGGAGTGGTGTTTTGGCGGCTGACAGCAATTTGATTTTCTGCGGGACCTCCGAAAGCAGATCGGTATCAGTCATACCGGGCGAAACCATGTTAACCTGTATTCCTTTAGGTGCGTATTCAATGGCGAGCGCTTTTGCAAAGCCATGCAGTGCCGATTTTGCCGTGATATAATGAAGCCACTCAGAATTTGGAGTTTCGATGGCCTGGGTTGTAATAAACACAATTTTTCCAAACTTCTGAACCTCCATTTTCGGCAGGATCTCTTTAAGAATGTGAAAAGAACATTTAATATTTATGTCCAGGTGATCCTGAAGATAACTCCATTCAAGGTCGGTGAATTTAACCGAGGGAATTTTAACACTGGAACAATTTACGAAACCATATATCGAAGTGAACTCCCTGTTCACGGCCTCCATAAAGGAACCAACCGCAGACGGGTCAAGTAGATCGGCCTGCACTGCAATTGCTTTTCTGCCGGTTTTCTGAACAGCTTCCCTGATTGACACTGCAAGTTTTTTGTTGGTATTATAATGGAGGACGAGATGGTAGCCTTCAGAAGCCAGTTTTAGCGCAGCAGCCTGTCCAATACCTCCGGTTGCTCCCAGGATAATTACGACCCTTTCTGATTTCTCATCCGTACCGGTCTGAATGATTTCCGGTGCTTTTTGCAACTCAACCAATTTGACCCTGGCAACGCCGGTAGTTATTACTTGTTTGTGCTGATTGAGAATTTCCGTTTTAATTTCAACGGTTTTGGTTGAATCATTTTTTCCGATTACCTCACCGGTAACGGTTATGGTATCTCCTACCCTTGCTGGTCTCAAAAATTCGAGGGTTTGGGCGTACCAGAGCGCACCATCGCCCGGAAGCTTGGTCCCAATCACGGTTGAAATAAATGAAGCGCCCAGCATCCCGTGAACGACCGGATGCTTAAACTCCGTTTTGCGTGCATATTCCTCATTCACATGGAGCTTATTATTATCTCCGGTCAAATCGACAAACTGCTCAATGTCTTTATCTGTGATTTTGTGTTTAATGGAAGCCTTATCACCAATATGAATTTTATCGATTGTCATTGTTACCTGTTTTTGGGGATTTATCTCTCTTCATACATTCAATGGCTTCAAAGATAGCTTTTACATTGGCCTCCCAGGTATGACTCCTTGCAAAATTTTCCCGCTGACTGGCCAAATCCTCATTGTCCTCCACCAGGGCCAGTTCGGTCAATTTCAGGTATTCCCCGGCCGTTGATGCAAGGTAGGTATATCCTTCAAAAACCTCCATGGCTTCGGTTTTTGTGGCTACTATCGGTTTACCCATGGCAAGGTATTCATCAATTTTCCGGGGATAATTCCCAATTGTAACCTCATTCAGTATCTGAGGGTTTATCGCAACGTCGAAGGCATATAAGTAAGAAGGCAAGGCTGAGGGATTCCTGCTTCCAAGAAAATGGATATTTTTTACCTGATGCAGCTTACTTCCTTTGAACCCGTCATCTTCGGGTCCGACAAGCACAACAGACCATTCGGGGTGCTTTGTCGCTAAAAGGTGAATAATGTCAATGTCGAGACGCGAAGTAAACAATGCACCGATATATCCGATGATAGGTTTAGGCATGTTTCGGATATCGTCGGGAACAGAGGTAATCAGTTTTCTATCAAATGCACTGACATCACAGCCTTGTCCGATATAATAGGAACAAGAATTAAATTTTTTCAGGTAATTGGTCAGGTACACAGAGTTGGCTACCGCCAGATCGGCTTTTCTGATCAACTCCGCTTCAATGCGGATTCCATGCCGTTTCCACCAGTCGGCACCTATCATGTAGTCGCGTGAATAATAGATGAACAGGTTGGGCTTCAGTAACTCTTTCAGGTAGAAGCTCCTGAACATATCATTGTCGGTAAACAGGATGATATCAGAAAACCCAAGCGTTTGCATGGCAATGGAAATCTGCCTTGCAAAGCGTTTATTATTTATTTTATTCAGGAAGTCAAACAGGAAGTTCACTGGCAGCTGGCCTATCGATTCCAGTACTGTTTTTGGATAGAGCGTCCAGAGATTATCGGCAACTTTTATGAGGTTCTCGGCTTCCCCCCTGATAATCTTTTTTCGGAACAGAACCTTCGGATTTTTTGGCTCGCGGTAAAGGGTAAGCCGGTCAAGCGCATAATTTACATATAGTACACGATGGTTCTTCGCAAATTCATGGGCAAGGTTGATACTATTACAACCTATATCATTATCATAAGATTGCAAACCAGTAATGACAATGTCCATAAAAATATGAAATCAGAAAGTCAATCAGATTTTAATAAATTTATAGTCAACCTTTTTAACACCCTTGAATATCCTGAGGATATAGGTACCCCTCGGTAAATCAGCAACAGGTATGTTATTGGATATATTTTCAAGGATCATCTGCTTGACAATTAACCCCTTAAGATCCATAATTTGCATGTGTAACAATTCAGGGATATTGGATTTTACCTTAATTATAATTTCGTCGGACGCTGGATTTGGGTAGAGGGAAAATTCGTTTATCAGCTCCTTATCCTGAAAGCCGGGGCATACGATAAACGTAATCCGGGCATTTTCCTTTGCAACACAGCCGTCCTTTGTGACATATACCCAGATTTCATAAAGACCTAGGCCATAACCAGCGGAATCAACGGTTGTTGTTTGTCCCATCGATCCATTTGTCCACAGATAATTATCAAAACCAGTGCCGGCATCAAGGGTGATCGTTCGGCCACCACACAGCATGGTGTCAGGAAGCGGTAATACTTCAGGCACTGCATAAACCCTGACCTTGACAGTGTCGGTGTCACCGCAACCTAGAGGAAATGGCACCGTATACCACACCAGATTGACTCCCGGATCGGCCTGGGCCGGATAGAATTGCCCCTTATCAGGTAAAAGCGGATCTCCTTTAAATCCCGAGGAGTTAGAACTCATCGTGCCACCGGGAGGTAAACCATATAATGATGCAGGCCAGTCATTCATGCAATAGGCTGGCACCAATCCTCCAACCAGTGATCGGTCGGAAACCGTGATATGGGTGGTGTCAGTTGCCGAACAGCCAAAGGAATTGGTAGCCTGCACCGTATAATCGCGCGTAGCAGCAGGCGTAAGCAAAATGGAGGCCAGTGTATCGGCCGGGTTGCCCGTGTTCCATAAAAAGTGAAGTCCCTCTTTGGCTGTGAGCCTGATAGTATCACCTTTACAGATAGCTGTATCAGGAGGCAGATCGGGGTTAGGCACTGAATGAACCCAAACCTTAACAGTATCGGTATCTGCACAACCATTTTGTTTTACAGTATACCAAACCACGTTAATGCCTGTATCGGCCAGCTTCGGTGAAAATATAGCATGGTCTGATTGTATCGTATCGGCAATAAATCCAGAAGAGGTAGAACTCATGGTACCTCCCTGAGGCAACCCATATAAAGTCGCGGCCCAGTCATTGGGGCAATACGATTCCAGTAACCCGTTTAACTGAGCCGTTGGTTTTTCAGAAACCGTAACCAGAATACTGTCAATTGTTGAACATTTATAGGAGCTTGTCACAATAACCGAGTACTGCGTTGTAATTGTATCCTTTACCATGATGGAAGCCAGCGTGTCGCCTGTGTTCCATAAATATTGAAATCCGTCTTTGGCCGTCAGCCTGATACTGTCTCCTTTGCACATGGCTGTATCTGCAGGCAGTCCGGGCTTCGGAAACGGGTGCCGTTCGAATGTGATGGTATCCCTGTTGATATTACCACTGACCGTATTAATACATGTAACAGTATAGGTAGTGGTGGTATCAGGGGTCACAACGGGATTGTATATCGTTGTATCGGACATAGTAGAATCAAACGGATCAGATTTCCATTGAATTATATCATACACCCCGTTTCTGAGGGTGTCAAGTAAGGATATCCTAACAGGGATGCCACTGCATCCGCTGGTGAGAGGCTTCGATACAAAATTCATGAAACAACTGTCTTTTAATCCATCGGGGCTGTGGGCAATGAGATAAGTACTGTCCCTGCCAGTCCAGAATGACACCGGTTTCATCACTTGCAAAATCTTTCCCGGAAGAATGGTCAAATTCAGCGTGTCATGACTTTGTATAGTCCAGGTTATCACCGAAGGTGGATAAATTGATTCAGCAACCAGGGCATTCAAGTCGACAGATGCAAATGGTTCATTCGCATTAATATTTTGTTCAGGATATTTGGTCAGCTTTAAAAAACCTGCAGAACGCATATCCATTCCACTCACCTTAATGGTATCCTGGTTTTGGCCAGCATTTTTTATAAGGATAGTCACCAATGAAGCTGATTCAGGTACGTTGATAACTGTATCTTTTTTCACCCAAATCGTGGTGTCAACAGGGAACTCTACTGTTTGCCTCGTTCCTGTCTCGGGGAAGATGAAATCGACGATGATATTGCTTGATTCTTCACCAGTACGTCGTACCCAGATGGAAAACATATTGCTCCCCTTCTCAAGGCCGCCCAGCGCTGTGATCTGACTTATAATGCCTGCCCCTCCTATTTTAAAGCATCGGCCTCCACTTTCAGAAACACCGCCGGTTGTCTGAAATATCCCTCCAAATGCAGGATCCTGATCATATCCATCGGGGAAATTATTTCCATCCAGATCAGCATTGAGTTTGGGAAACATATTGATAAACCTCGCTGGCAGGCTGTCATATAATAAACTGCTCCATTCACGATAGGTCTTTACCGGGATATTACTGGTTATGCACCAGGCAAGCAAACTGTCGACCCGCTTCAGGTAAGCCGTCCAGTCGCTCTGTACAAGGTTAAAATAGGAAACGTCGACTTTAACATAATGCTTGGCAAAGGAATTGGCTATTTGTGTTTTATTCCATTGAAAATCATGATTCTCAATGGAAATATCGCCCGATTGTAAGGAGAATTGCTTTATGTTATAGTTATTGAACTCATTATAGCAGAAGTAGGCAGAATTTACAAAGTTCGATCCGCTCGTGTAACCCAACGAATCGCCAAGGTTTGACTTAACATTATACGCATTGATCCATGGCATCTGGCCGGCAGGATGGATCCAGGTAACCGGCCTTGAAATATTGAGGTCATCGAATATTTTCATGGATCTCATACCAAGCAGCTGAATTGCAGATGGATGCATATATATCTCCCGCTGGGCCATTTTATGATAACTCGTCCACCAATGGGTTCCCATATCGATGGGCTCGCCCCAGAATGATTTCAGTTTAAGGGTGTCGGGATTTGAAGGATCAACATTTTTCAGATCATACCAAATACACAATTTGTTGTTATAAGTGAAGTATAAACCCAGATAATAGGGATTGCCATTCAGATTGGCGAATTCACCGTTATATGCGCTGATCACCAGATTGCCGAAAACATTTACAGGTCCTTCATTATGACCTATCGTTGTGTCGATTGTAGTATATTTTAAACAAACCTGGTCTCCCCAAAAGTGATCCACCCCCCAACTGTTCTTATACAGCAGGGTATCCTGAATATTGAGTAGTTTGAAATAATGGGTCTGATGTGTCGGGGTATTATCCATTAATTCATGTCCGTAAGTGATGTAATCTTTAAGTCTAGCCACATAAGTGGGAGAAGCCGGCAGCGCCCATGAGGTTATGGCAAGGCAAAACTTCTGCTGGTATTTTTGAAAAATTGAATCAAACTGGTTCAATTGAACCAATGAAGGGTTATTGTCAACCCTGAAACATACGCCCCCGGTTTTACTGATATTCTGACTCACCGTTGCAAGGTGAAAAAATATAACAATCAGGAGGGTGAGCCTGGATATCCTTCCCGCCCTGTATATCAGAGGTTTCCGGAAATGGCTATTTTTTTTATCTTGCATAGTCTTTTATTAGCAAGGGCTTTTTAGGTTTAGATGGTCCTCCAAGCCGGTAACCCGCTGTCACTTCAAAGCTTCCGCCACTTTTCCCCATCATTGAAGAACCTAAGAATTCATAATTGAAATTTATTATAATGCTGTTGATGATTGCTACACCGGCAGTAATACCAATAATATTGGGTTTCCTGTAAAATACCCCAAGCCAGTAAGAGTCCTGGAACTTAACCATCGTGCTAACATCAATAGTCCAGGGAATCTGCTGCGCATATCTGAACAACAGATCGAATTTTAATTTCCAGTCTTCCCCTAATCCAAGTGTGTAGTTTGAGTACAGAAGAAAATTGCGGTTCATGGTAAGCACATACTGATAGGGTGAGTTCTCATAAAATGACCTGTTGTTGAACAGAAGGGGAATGGAGATGCTGATGTTAAAATCCTCATAATTATAAAGCAGACTTGCTCCCACATTGAAATAAGATTCAGATATTTTATCGTGATTAACCAGCATGGGATCATTCGGATCATTTACTACAACAGAAGTTAAATCGATCGAATTTTGATATATGGCAGCGCTGATGCCAAAGCTGAGAAAATGCAGCTTGGCTAATTGCAGGTGGTATGCATAGTTCAGATTGGCTGAAAAATTTCTGTAAATTCCTGCTTTATTGAGCATGATGCTCCCACCAACACCCATGGTTTTTAAAATCCGGGCATCGACATTAATATTTCCAATAACAGGTGAACCATCGATCTTAAGTGCTTCATTCCGATGTGTTAACAATGCCTGTAAAGCATAATTTTTTCCTGAAAAAGCAGGAGAAATTGATACGGGGTTCAGGAGGTAATTATCAAAGATAGGAAGTTGCTGAGCCTGAATTACCGTGCTAAAAACAATTAAGATGAATAAACTGAATATGGTATTTCTCATTTCAGAATGTTTACTGTTCCCTGTAATAAGATATTATCGAAACAACGGACAAAATAATAATAGGTATCATTTGCCAATTCCTTCCCTTTGTAAGTGCCATCCCATCCATTATCATAAACCGGATTTGACAACACCAGTTCCCCCCCCCGGCTGTAAACATTCACATCGCACGGACCGACTTTTGCAAGGTTCAGAATCTCCCATTTATCATTCATTCCGTCTCCATTAGGGGTGAAGAGCGTCATAATAACAGGCGTTGAACCATATTTATCGACCTGGATATGAAAGCTTTTGTCGGAGAAACAATCCCCGACAAAAACTCTCACCCAGTAAGTTCCGGCTTTTGAAACGATAATAGATTCAGTTGTTTCACCTGTTGACCAAAGAACCCTGTCATAAATTCCCGGAGGAACGTAAGCAGTCACGCTTCCTCCCTGGACAAAAATAGTATCGCCGTTGAACCGCAGGTCAACAGTAACCTCATCGCCGATGTTAATGGTCTTTGGCAACGAACTGATACATTGTCCGGGAGAGATAACCTGTAATATCACACTGTAACTACCTGATATTGTATACGTATGAATCGGTTTACGTCCCGAAACCAACTGGCTTCCATCACCGAAATCCCAGAGGTAGGAATACTCAGTTTCATCGCCGACAATGGTTGATTGATCGGTAAACTGAATGGGTTTGTTTACACATCCATTCAGGAATGAAAAGGCAACGTTTATATAATCGACATAGACGGTTTTATAAATTGCTTTTGCCTCCCCATTGTATGTGATAATTCTCAAACCAACCTGATGTAAGCCAGGGCTCAGGAATTCCTTGAAAACGGTGTCGTTGGTAAATCCTTCATCACCGAAATATCCGTCACCATTAAGGTCCCATGTACGGAACTGCACAGAATCACCCGTCGACAAAACAGATCTGTCAATTAAGGTTGTTATGTTCCCGTAGCAGACCCGTGTTGCAGAAAAGTCAATGATCAGCGCAACCACAGGGGATGAAGCAGTTAAAATACATATGACAACAAATGAAATCAGGCTTTTCAATTGTTCAGAGTTTTAGATTTATTTCACATCGAGTAATTCAACATCGAAAACGAGGGTTGAAAATGGGGGAATCGTTCCCATATCACGGTCACCATACGCAATGGTCGAAGGAATAACAAGTGTCGCTTTTCCACCAACGTTCATCAATGCGATACCTTCATCCCAGCCTTTGATGACCTGGCCCTGGCCAAGGGTAAATTCAAATGGCTCATTGCGGTCGCGCGAAGAGTCAAATTTAGTTCCATTGAGCAGGGTTCCGGTGTAATGAACTTTTACTTTTTTGCCGGCTGCTGCCTTTGCGCCTGTTCCCTTGACATTCTCAACATAAATTAAACCACTTGCCGTCGGTTTGGCGTTGATGTTTTTTTCCTTCAGATACTTCTGCATAAGGGCTCCTTCTTGTTTCTTATTTGTTTCGACTTTCAACTGTTCTTTTTTTTTATCTTCTGCCACCTGTTTATCATGTTCTGCTTTTGTTTGAACATCAACCACCTCCAGATCATAAATGACAGTTGAATAGGGCGGTACCATGGCTCCCCTGCCCATCTCACCAAAAGCAATTTTTGACGGAACAATAAGCGTGGCTTTGCCACCTTTCAACATTTTTCCAACACCTTCTTCAAATCCAGGCGTATCAAAGCGCTTCCCATATTCAAACGACATGGGTTCTCCACGATCCAGGGTTGAAAAGATCTGTTTTCCATCAATGAGTGATACTTTGAAATTGGCTTTTACCCAGGATCCGGAATCGATCTTCGCCCCTTTGCCCACAACGGTTTCAAGAAAATACAAACCTGTTGGGGAAGGCTCAATAGTGATTTTCTTTTCTTCAATATATTTCTTCAGTGCATCTTCCTCTTTCTTCATCATCGATATTGGAGAATCAACAGTAAGTAATGTTATGTAAAAATGGATCACACTGTTGCTGTCAATGAACGCAGGACGGGTAGGCTGGCGGAAAGTTTTGATAAAAAGTGAATCAGCATTCACAATAAAATCAGCACTATCGCCCGGGTGCAGCATTTGAATTCCTTCATAAATATCACCTTTAAACTCAGAGGGGGGCAACTGGAAGCGCACGGGATTTCCCATCGCTGCTTTGCTGTCAAAAAGAATGGAATCTTTATATGCATAACGCATGGTCATCGAAACCCAATCTCCAACTCTTGCTTTCACAGTATCTTTACTAACTTCAAATAACTTGTAATATAATCCCGATTCTGTTTTATCATAACCGGCATACTTTGATGAACAAGCCAACATAGTCAAAGCAACCAGCATCACAATGACCAACGGATTCACAAACACTTTTTTCATACTTTGCATTTTAAACTTTTAATTAATAATAATTGAATAAACAACATAAATGTTACAATACCTGCATTAACAAAGCATTGCAATACCTTTAAATTCGATAGAACCATATTTTACCGTCCATCCTTTTGACCTGCTCAAGATAATAAAGTCCAGCCTTGGTCTTCACAGCGTAAATATTTATTTTTTCACTTTTTTTTGAACAATTAATAATCCTTGTTGTTGCGGATGTAAATTTACTAATTCGGATGATTTATCTGACAAAAATTACATCATATACTAAAATTGCCCTCTCCGGAACCATTGCCTGATCGCCGATCAGTCCATAACCCAGGTGTGAGGGAACCACCAGTTTGGCCCGGTCTCCGGGTTTCATCAACAACACGCCCTCCTCCAGTCCACGCGTAACTTTTCGTTTGCCGATGTCAAATCTGAACGGGACCAGCGAGTCTGTCTTGTAAATCAGAGCTCCATTTAACAAGCTCAGGCTGTAATGGATGCTTACCAGATCACCTTTCCTGGCCGGCTTTCCGGCACCATGTTGATAGATCATATACCTGAGACCCGTTTGGGTCGTCTTCATCTTCCATTGGTACCTCCGGATGAAATCATCGATTTCCTGGCTTTCTTGCTGAACAACCTGCTGATTAAAGTTTATCAAAGTATCATACAGCACAGTGATAGAACTGACTGCAGCAGGTTTATCAGGACGATCACCACAGGAATTAATACAAAAAAATCCCAATGAAATGATCGTCAGGAAGATAGTTCGTAAAAGAAAACCTTTTTTTGCTTCCAAATCAATATACAGATTTAAGCTTTGCCTGATAGTCTGAGAGCAACTGTTCAAATTTGGATACAGTTTCAGCAAGCGTGGTGGTGCAATTGGCCCCTGCGGCATTCCTGTGACCACCACCGCCGAAATAATCCCGTGCCAGGGTATCAACAGAGAAATTGCCTTTTGAACGAAATGAAACCTTGACAATTCCATCCCTTTCCATAAATAATGCAGCAAGATTGATATCCTTTATAGAAAGTGCGTAATTAACAACGCCCTCAGTATCTCCAATCTGGTGATCAAAGCGCTGCAGATCTTCCTTTGTGAGCGTAATATAGGCTGTATGAAATTCCTGGAGAACAACCAGCTGATCACTTATAGAATATCCCAATAGTCTCAACCTGCTTTCAGAATATGTATCATAAATCAGCCTGTGCAAGTGCTCTCCATCAATACCCAGACGAAACAGCGCTGCAATGATCACATAAGTGTTAACGTAATTGCATGAGTAGCTCAACGAACCTGTATCGGTTATGATCCCTGTATAAATACATTCTGCTATATCCCTGTCCAGTAAATGAACATCTCCATGCGCCGCGATAAAGTTGTACACGATTTCGGAAGTGGAGGAGATGCGGGAGATTGAAATTTTATAATCAAACTCATCGGAAGGATTCAGATGATGGTCGATTAGCACCTTAATGGCTTTTGATTTCCGAACAAGGGGGCCGGCTTCATTGAGGCGACTCAGATTGTTATAATCTGACGAAATGATGAGATCAGCATTTTCGATAGCCGTAATACATGCATCACGGTCAGAAGCAAATACCAGGATTTGTTCATGGCCTGGCATCCAGGCAAGAAAATCAGGATAGGGATCCGGTACCATAACCTGCACGGAATGGCTTTTCTTTTTCAGGTAAAATGAGAGTGCCAGGCTCGATCCGATGGCATCCCCATCGGGATTCGTATGCGTGGTGATCAATATCCGTAAAGGGACGGAGAGCTTTTCAGATATGACTGCAAAATCAGTATTTTCCAAATAGTATGACGTTTATGAACTGCAAAACTAAGGATATTTAAAATATAATTGTAATTTTGTTCACTCATTAAACACACGAAAAATGACAGGCAACATTACCTTCACCATGATCAAGCCATCTGCATTTGAGGCTGGATATACCGGAAAAATCCTTGCAATGATCGAAGAGGGCGGTTATAAGATTAAAGCCATCAGGAAAATATGGTTAAGCAAAACCATGGCAGGTCATTTTTATGAAATGCACGTTGGGAAGCCATTTTATGAGGAACTTACCACCTTTATGTCCTCAGGTCCAATCGTTGCAGCAATTCTTGAAAAGGAAAATGCAGTAGAATCCTTCCGGAAGTTTATTGGCGCCACAGATCCTGCAAAAGCAGAAAAGGGCACTATCCGTAACTTATATGGGAAAAACCTTGGTGAGAATGCCGTACATGGGTCAGACAGCGATGAGAGCGCTGAACGTGAAGCATCCTTCTTCTTCTCATTTACCGAACGCGTTTGATCATCTTTCTGGTTCATATTCCCTGAATGTCCGATCATCGTAAAAAACAACTATTTTTTCTATCCGGCGTTCCGGTTTTTCTTTTCTGACAATCCGCGGCGCTTTATTCACAGGACTGCTTTCCTGAAGTACAGGATCATCAAATAAAGTAGCAGTTGCCGCTTTAGGCATCATGACAATCTCCTCCTCCGAATCAGTAACCGGATCTTTAGCGCCATAAAGTAACCAGTCGGCTTTAACGTCAGGAAAACGCTGCATGACTTTCATCACAAATTCCAGACTTGGTTTATTCCGACCAGAAATTAAATGTGACATTCCGGAACGCTGAATCCCGATCTCGTCAGCAAACTGGGAAGGAGTTAAATTTCTTTGCCTTAGCAATTCCAAAATTCGCTCTAACATCACTTATATCTTTTTTACAAAAGTAATAAAAGCATCACATGTATACAAAACAAATGTAATTAGTCTTGTGTATTAAGTAAATATTTAACTAAGCTTAATAATTAATTGATATTAAATTATTTGAAATTAATTAATGTATAATATAATATTTGTTTACTTTTGTAATTTACATTTGTATATGGCGACAATAATAGTATTTATTAATCAATAATTGATCAACCCATCTCCTTAAATGAAATAATATTGGCTGAGAATTGTCAGCAAATGCAATAATATTATTTTTCACTTGCAACGCAAGTATCTTATTTAGAATATGATGTTGGAATGTTGTAGTAGACCTGATTAGCTTGTTTACAATTGTAATTACATTTGTAAACTACCTCTTATCAATTATTGATTTTTATAACCTTCGAGGTTGATGTAAAATCGTTTGTGGTTACGCTTATAAAGTAGATGCCATTGCTGAATGCATATAAATTTGCCAGGGAGATTTCATTCTCTCCTGCCCTGACCCGTTGCTTTTGTAGGGAATAGATTACCCTTCCCTGCTGATCACGAACAGATATTCCGATCTCCTGCTCACCGGCTGAATATACAGACAGTGTTAACCGGCTGGAGAAAGGGTTCGGGTAAAGAGTGAAAGTTTTATTATTGCTGGATTCAGAAACGGATACAATTTTTATAGCCTTAACAAAGTCCGGAATGCCATATCCTGTCAATGAATCCGGACTCATAACCCTGCTGGAGCTCAGTTCTACAGCTCGTTTAATTATTTCATTACTCCAATTGGGAGCTGCCTGCCACAAACATGCAATCATCCCGGCAACAAGCGGTGAAGAGAACGAAGTACCGCTTGCCCTCATTATTGTCCCAACCGGGGAGGAAACAACGGTATATACCCCCATTGCAGCCACATTAGGCTTAATTCGTTTCGTAGCCTCCCCCACTGAACTACTCCCTGCCCGAACCCCATTTGAATCAACCGAGGCAACAGCCAGCACATTGAATCCATCTGCAGGTGCACTGACACACTTCCATGAACTTCCTCCTGAATTGCCAGCGCTGTTTATAACGATCATTCCTTTGTTGAATGCAAGGTTTGCTCCCCTCGTTACCGGTGTAGTATTACCGTTCATATCAGAACAGGTGTGATTTTTTGTAACATCGTCAAATTGAGTATATCCCAGTGATGAATTAATGATATCTGCCCCAACGCTGTCAGCGAACTCAGCGGCTGCCACCCAATTATATTCCTCTATAAGATTCTCAGAACGAACATCTTCTGATCTGAGCAACCAATAACTTGCTTTGGGTGCGGTACCGATCAACAATCCCGGGATGTTTCCCCCCATACATGAAAGAACCTCCATGCCATGGGGACTTTCGATAAACACATTATTACCCGGGACGACAAAGTCCTTTGTTCCAAGTATCTGGTTGTTAAACCACAAACTATCAAATGCCACCAGCTGGTCCACACTGAAAAACCCCCCGTCCAATATGGCGATGACCAAACCCTGCCCCTTGTATCCCATGCTGTGGAGACTATCACCATTTAACATATGCACCTGACGAAATGATGGTCCGTAATTATAGCTTGAGTTATTATTGTAACTCATGATTTCAGGTAAACAAGCAGGTATATCGTATTCAAGTAAAGATTCTTCTATATCAATTTTATCAATTGATATAGAACTAGTTTTATCATTTAAAGTATTTAAGTTTTTGACGATTTTTTTTACAAATGGAAGCAATCTTATTGAATCAACCAGCGCAGGATTCAGGCAACTAATAGTTACACCGTTAAACCATTTTGACCTTGTTAGTATCGAGTTGGCATAATTTCTTACCCTGTTAACATAGGAAGGGTTTACAGGAAGATCTTCCTCCCCGATGGCTATCCCCTGTTTTTGACGTCGTGAAATAGCGCGGTCCGATAGAAATTCGTTAGGGCGGGAAACTGAATAGGGTGAATTTGCCTTATCCATAAATTCGACAAAGTATTTCTGCGGCGCCACCTGGGCATCGATTTGAACTGAAAACAACACAGAAATGACAGAAATGAGAAAAATCGCTCTCTTTTTCATTTTTTACAATAATTTTGTCATAAAAATACAAATTAACTCCTATGTTTGACTCCAAAGATTCTGAACAATTTCTGAATAAGGGAATTCAGGTTTCCGTAATCAGGAAGCAAATTGATCATTTTGTTACAGGTTTTCCATTCATAAAACTGGCCAAACCTGCCATTCCGGATGATGGATTGCTGACTTTCACCGATGAGGAAAAAGCCTTTTACATATCTCAGTTTATCTCAACCCTACCCGGCCTGAAGGTTGTTAAATTTGTCCCTGCGTCCGGGGCTGCTAGCCGAATGTTCAAGCACTTGTTTGAATTCAGGGAGAAATTTAAGCCGGGTTCGCTGGGAGATGAATTACTCAGCCAGGATTTGGGATTTAATTCGGTAAGTTATTTTATCTCGCATCTTGATCAGATTGCCTTTTACCAGGACCTCTCCGATCAATTAGGCAAATCGGGAAAGTCAATAGATCGAATCCTATCAGACAAAGAATATGCGACACTCATAGATTTTATTCTCACCGACCAGGGATTGGGTTGTGCAAATCTGCCAAAGGCACTATTGAAATTCCACCAATATCCCGAAGGTTCGCGAACCGCCGCTGAAGAGCACATGGTCGAAGCTGCCGAATACACCAAAGACAGGGCACACAAGGCACGGATTCATTTTACCATCTCCCCCGAACACCAGGAAAAGTTCCTGGCGCTTCTTTTACAAGTCAGGGAGTTCTATCAATTAAGGCTTGGGGTGAATTTCGAGATTACCTTTTCAATTCAAAAGCCATCAACCGATACGATCGCAGTCGACGAAAACAATCAACCTGTGAGAAACCAGGATGGCTCTATCCTTTTCCGTCCCGGTGGACATGGCGCATTGCTTGAGAACCTGAATGAAGCAGATGCAGATCTGATTTTTGTAAAAAACATAGACAATATTGTCCCCGACCGGTTAAAAGAGATAACCTTTGAGTATAAGAAGCTTCTTGGAGGCTATCTTTTAAACATGAAGCAGATGATCATGGCTTACCTGCAGAAAATAATCAACCAGCAGGCCAGCCAGGAAGATTTAGCGGAAATATCTTCATTTTTAAAAAAGAAACTGTTTTTACATATCCCCGGGGATCTGTTTTCAAAAACACTAAGAGAGCAGGCTGATATCCTGGTTGCACTTATGAATCGCCCGATGCGCGTTTGCGGTATGGTGAAAAATGAAGGCGAACCGGGAGGCGGCCCCTTCTGGGTCGTTGGAGATGACGGCAGTTTGTCGCTCCAGATTGTTGAAGCATCCCAGATAAACATGAACGATCCTGACCAAAAAGCCATTGTTGCTGCATCCACTCATTTTAATCCTGTTGATTTGGTTTGCAGTACCAAAGATTACAAGGGGAATCCGTTTGATCTAAAGGAGTTTGTTGATGAAAATACCGGATTTATTTCATTTAAGTCAAGCGGCGGTAAAACGCTGAAAGCACAGGAATTACCGGGATTATGGAACGGTGCCATGGCGAAGTGGATCACCATATTTATTGAAGTTCCCATCATTACCTTTAATCCGGTGAAGACCGTCAATGATCTTTTACGCAAGGAACACCTGTCGGCATAGCTATGAAGGAAAAAACTGGAAAGAACTATTTTCTTATAAACAAAAAAGAGCGTTGGGGTTTGTCTCTTTACGGATGGTTGGTTTTGGTAATAATAATTATATTGACCCTGTTTATCGGATTCAGAAATATTTTTTCGATCCTTGCTCCTGTCCACCGCGAGAAAACCGACGTTCTCGTTCTTGAGGGATTTATCAGTGACTATGTTCTGAAGGATGCGATGAAGGAATTTACCAACAACCATTACAAACTGCTCATAACCACCGGAACACCATTGGAATATGGAGATTTGCTTGCACCATACCGCAATACTGCCAGGGTGGCCGGGATGTCGCTGCTCAGGCTGGGTTTTGATTCCACGAAACTTATCATGATCGGAACAGACGAAATCAGGAATGACCGGACCTATAATTCTGCGATCAGATTAAAAAAATGGATCAGGGCCAACCGGCCGGATATTAAGGCCATCAACCTCATGACCATGAGCGTGCATGGAGGCCGCAGCTGGTTGTTATTCGAAGCTGCCTTAGGGGACTCGATCAGTGTTGGCATCATATCCGTCCCGAATTTTTACTATGGCCCTGCTAATTGGTGGAGATCGAGCAAAGGCGTAAGGGAGACCGTAAATGAACTTATTGGCTATTTTTATGTCCGGTTCTTCTTCCGTCCCTATGAAAAGGAATTATCAGGAAAATAGAATTACAAACTTTACGTTACTAATACAAAAATGACCTTATGCTGAAATTACGAATTACAATATGTGTAAGTATCTGCTTACTTTTTTTTTCACCTTCGTATGGACAGGATTATTTAATAAAATTCAAAATTAACGGGTTAAAGGATACAACATGTTTTATCGGCAATTATTACAGCAACGGAACCTACATTAAAGATACGCTTAAGGTTGATGGTTCGGGCCGTTGTGTTTTTAAAGCGCCGTCTGATCTTCCAAAAGGACTTTATATTTTTGTAATTACCGATAAAAACTATTTTGATTTTGTCATTAACAATGACCGCAAATTCTCCATGGAGACAGACGTTAACGATCCGGTTACAAAGATGGTCATCAAAGACTCCCCTGACAATGAACTTTTTTTCAAATATTTGACCTTCAACAGGGAAAAATACACCCAGATTCAGGCAATTCAGAATAAGCAGAAAAATGCAGCAGAGAAAAAAGATTCCGTCGAAATTTATTCAACCATGATCTCTGACCTGAGCAAAGAGCTCATTTCATATAAGCTCGACCTTGTCAAAAAGTATCCGGAAGCATTTATCTCCCTGATGATAAATGCGATGAAAGAGCCTGAGATTCCAGAGGCACCTTTACTTGCAAACGGAAAAAAGGATTCCACTTTTTCATACCGATACTATAAAGCACATTATTGGGACGATGTTGATTTTACGGATGACCGGCTATTGCGAACCCCTGTTTTCTATCCTAAGCTCAAGAAATATTTTGATCAGATTATTGTTCCAGACCCTGATTCTATAATTCGCGAAGTGGATACGATAGTAGAGAAATCAAGACCAAATCCTGAAATGTTCAAATACTTTGTATGGTTCACGACCTACAAGTTTGAAACCTCAGAAATCATGGGATTTGATGAGATATTTGTCCATATTGTTGATAAGTATTACGTTACCGGCCAGGCGTCGTGGGTAGATAAAACCACCAATGAAAAGATTATTAAAAAAGCAAATAAAACCCGTAGCTTACTCCTTGGAAAAGTAGCGCCCAATATGGTCATGCAGGATACAAGTTTGAAACTTATCTCCATGCACACCATCAAGGCTAAATACCTTATGCTTTTATTCTGGGATCCCGATTGCAGTCATTGTGAGCAGGATATGCCCAAGATCAAGTCGGCTTATGACATCAATAAAGAGAAATACGGGCTCGAAATTTTTGCTGTGAGTTCTGACACTTCCATGGCTAAAATGAAAACCAAAATCAGGAAGAACAGCATGATCTGGATCAATGTAAATGGTCCGCGAACTTTAACCGGCGATTTTCACGACTCCTACGACATTATTTCTACTCCGGTCATTTATATTCTGAACGAGCAGAAAGAGATCATTGCCAAGCAATTGCCACCCGACAAAATCGGAGAATTCCTGGATAATTATGCAAAGCGGAATAAAGAGGACTGATCCCCGTGTTTGACCATAACGAAGAAAGCCGTCCTTAGAGGGAACGGCTTTCTTTCTTTATCGGACAAGCTGGTCTAGCTGTTGAGTTCGTCAACCACTGCTTTAAAGGCTTCCGGATGGTTCATGGCTAAATCGGCAAGTGTTTTCCTGTTGAGGGTGATGTTCTTCTCCGCAAGTTTACCAATAAATACGGAATATGACATTCCATACTGGCGTACACCGGCATTGATACGGGTGATCCAGAGACCACGGAAATTCCGTTTCTTGGTACGACGATCGCGGTAGGCATAGCCCAACCCTTTTTCTACTGAATTTTTCGCAACGGTAAGAACATTTTTTCTTCTTCCGAACTGTCCTTTTGCCCGTTTAAGGATTTTCTTCCTTCTCTCTCGCGAGGCGACTGCGTTTACTGATCTTGGCATAGTTTCTGATTTTTTGCGTTAGCGCCCCGATTCCGGGAACTTTTGAAGCTAATCACAAGTTAAACAATGAATAATTAACCCTGGAGCATCTCTTTTACATTGGCTTCATCTGCTTTATGAACCGTAGTCGAATACGTAAGATTACGTTTCCGTTTGATGGTTTTTTTGGTCAGGATGTGGCTTTTGTAAGCATGCTTCCGTTTGATTTTACCGGTACCCGTAAGAGCGAATCTTTTTTTGGCGCCGGATTTGGTCTTCATTTTTGGCATGTTACCTTTTTGTTGAATTATTGAATTATTGAATTATTGAATTATTGAATTGTGCATTATTTTTTAGGCGTGATGATCATGATCATGCGTTTTCCTTCGAGGCGTGGCATCTGTTCAATTTTTCCGACCTCAACCAGGGCCTGGGCAAATTTCAACAGGATCAGCTCCCCTTGTTCTTTATAGATGATTGAACGACCTTTGAAAAAAACATCAACTTTAACCTTCGCACCATCTTTCAGAAATTTTATTGCATGGTTGAGTTTAAAATTAAAATCATGCTCATCGGTATTCGGTCCAAGTCTAATTTCCTTAACAATAATTTTCGCGGTTTTGGCCTTCATCTCTTTCTGCTTCTTTTTAAGCTCGTAAAGAAACTTTTTGTAGTCAATCACCTTGCAAACGGGAGGATTTGCAGTTGGTGAAATTTCGACAAGGTCAAGACCTTTGGCTTCGGCAATATTCATAGCTTCACGAATGTTGTAGATGCCTGGTTCAATATTTTCACCAACCACCCGTACAACTGGAGCCTTGATCCATTGGTTGATGTTATAAGGTTCTTCTTTCTTTCCCGGTTTTGGATATCGTCTCGGGCCGCTAAATTGTGTTACTATTGTAATTCCTCCAATGATTAGTGAATACTCAGGTTATCTATCAGCTAATTTCTCCAAGTTCTTTCTTTGTTTCCTCATGAACGAGCCTGATGAAATCCTCAATTGTCTGCGGTCCCAGGTCACCCTGGCCATGCTTCCGCACTGATACCGTACCTTCATGCTCCTCACGTTCTCCCACCACAAGCATAAAGGGAACTTTCATCAATTCGGCATCACGAATTTTCTTGCCCGCCTTTTCATTACGGTCGTCAATCAGGGCGCGAATTTCGGAATTATTTAGCAAATTTAAAACTTTTTTTGCATATTCCTGATATTTCTCACTGATTGGCAATACAATAGCCTGATCCGGCGTTAACCAGAGCGGAAAATTTCCCGCTGTATGTTCTAACAATACAGCCACAAACCGCTCCATTGACCCAAATGGTGCACGGTGGATCATAACCGGGCGGTGCTTTTGATTATCGCTTCCAATATACTCAAGTTCAAACCTTTCCGGCAGGTTATAGTCAACCTGGATCGTACCAAGCTGCCATTTTCTGCCCAAGGCATCCTTCACCATAAAGTCCATTTTAGGTCCGTAGAAGGCCGCTTCGCCAAGTTCAATGACAGTGTTTAATCCGCGTTCTTCGGCAACCTCCATGATGGCACGTTCAGCCTTTTCCCAGTTTTCATCGGAACCAATATACTTGTCTTTATTTTCCGGATCACGCAAAGAAATCTGGACAATGAAATCTTTGAAATTCAAGGCTTTAAAAATCAACATCACAATATCCATGACCCCTTTGAATTCATCTTTCACCTGTTCGGGGGTGCAAAAGATATGCGCATCATCCTGGGTAAATCCGCGAACGCGCGTTAATCCATGCAATTCACCACTTTGTTCATACCTGTAAACGGTGCCAAATTCGGCAAGCCTGACCGGCAGATCGCGGTAGGATCTCGGTTTTACCTTGTATATCTCACAATGGTGAGGGCAATTCATGGGTTTGAGGAAAAATTCTTCACCCTCAACCGGAGTTGATATCGGACGAAAAGAGCTTTCTCCATATTTCTGGTAGTGTCCGGATGTCTTGTACAATTCGACATTGCCGATATGGGGGCACATCACCTGTTCATAACCAGCCTTTTTCTGCACCTTTTTCAGGAACATTTCCAGCCTTTCACGCAGTGCCGCGCCCCGGGGCAGCCATAACGGAAGTCCTAAGCCGACTTTTTGTGAAAATGCAAAAAGTTCAAGTTCCTTACCGAGCTTGCGGTGGTCGCGTTTTTTCGCCTCTTCAAGGAATACGAGGAAATCATCCAGCTCTTTTTGTTTCGGGAAGGTGATTCCGTAGATGCGGGTCAATTGTTTGCGTTTTTCATCACCCCGCCAGTAAGCGCCGGCAATGTTCAGGAGTTTGATCGCCTTTATAAAGCTGGTATCAGGGATATGCGGGCCGCGGCACAAATCGGTGAATTTCCCCGATTCATAAAAGGTGATCTGTCCATCATCGAGGCCCTGAATCAACTCGATTTTATATTCATCTCCTTTCGTTGTGAAATAGTCAACCGCCTCAGATTTGGATACATCCTTGCGAATGAACTGCTGCTTTTCCCTGGCTAATTCCAGTATTTTTTTTTCAATTTTTATAAAATCATCTGAAGAGATCGTTTGATTTCCAAAATCGATATCGTAGTAAAAGCCGTTTTCAATATCGGGGCCGATCCCGAATTTTACACCCGGGTAAAGCAATTCAACAGCCTCGGCCATTAAATGAGCCGAAGAATGCCACATGGTAGCCTTACCTTCGGGGTCGCTCCAGGTAAACAATCTGATCTTCGCATCGGTTGAAATAGAACGGGTTGCATCCCAAATTTCATCATTAACCTTAATTGAAAGAACGTTGCGTGCAAGTCCCTCGCTGATGCTTTTTGCTATATCAACACCTGTAACTCCTTCAGGATATTGACGAACCGAATTATCGGGCAGTGTAATATTAATCATGTAAGAATGGGTGATTTTAAGGGGTGCAAAGGTACGAATATTAATTTAATTCCCCATTACTTTAAATTCAGTGCGACGGTTATTTGCACGGCCATCCTCAGATGTATTGTCATCAATGGGCTGACTGAACCCATACCCGGCAAACGAAAGCCTGGTTGCCGCAATGCCATGTTGTATCAGGTAGCTATACACAGCCTGTGCACGATTGCCAGATAATTCAAGATTATGCTCTGCGGTGCCAATATTGTCGGTGTGTCCACTTATCTCGATTTTCAATTTGGGATTCTTTTGCAGCAGTTCCAGTAATTTTGCCAGTTCTGCCAGCGATTCATCCCTGAGGATAAACTTGTCTGTATCAAAAAAGATGTTCTTCAATACAACTGCCTCTCCCAGCTTAATCGGCTTAAGTGGAATATTTTTTATAAATGGTTTCGTTTGCGTCCCCGATCCCCTTAATGAAAAATTTTCTGAAAAAAAGAGGTAACCATCTTTCGACACATTCAATGCATAGTTTTTATCGGTCGGCAAAATCAGTAAAAATTCGCCGGTAATTCTGTCCGATCGCGATTCTGCCGCAATTGCCGAGGTCTCCAGATCGATCAGTTCAAACCGTGCCTCTAACTTTGCCCCGGTCTTATCATCATAAACAACACCTTTGAAATAGGTCGTAAGAAGTGGACGCGCCTCAGGGTAAAGCGGGAATTTGTAAACGTCCTGACCTCCTTTACCGCCTGACATATCAGAGGAGATGTACGCAACATCGCCTTTTGCACTTACAACCAATGTTATTTCATCAGCGAAGGTATTGATCGGATATCCCATATTTACCGGGCCATTCCATGCCCCTCCCGGTGACCGGCGTGAATAGAAAAGATCAAGCTTGCCCATTCCCGGATGTCCTTTTGAAGAAAAATAGAGCGTTTGATCATCCGGATGTATAAAAGGCGCCATTTCTTCATTTTTTGTATTTACAGAATCGCCCAGGTTTACTGGTAAAGTCCATTGGCCATCTGACTGCAACTCTGTTTTCCAGATGTCGGAACTACCTTTGCCGCCGGGACGATTGCTGGCAAAATAGAGCGTTTTACCATCGGATGAAAAGGATGGTTGTGAATCCCATTGGGGGGAATTGACAATTTCACCCAAATTTTCAGGTACAGTCCATTGGTCACCTACCCGACTAGCCCAATAAATATCGCACCGGCCATACCCATCAGGTCTGTTACATCCCGCGAAAAACAGTTTTTTGCCATCGGGTGAAATATTTAATGCGCCTTCATTCAACTGTGTGTTGATGGGCGGCCCCATGTTCAACGCTCCAGACCAGCAAGAATCAGCGCGTTTCGCTACATAGAAGTCCTCTTCACCATGATTCGGCAAGCCAGGCGCCTGGCTGTCTTTTGGGTTTAAACGCGTAAAATATAGATTCTCGTCATCCGCAGTGATGGCATTGATATATTCATCAAACCGGGTATTAATACTATCTCCAAGGTTAACAGGTTCAAACAAAACCGGGTGGGCCATACATTGAATTGCAAATTCACATGCGCGTTTTCCAATTTCTGCATGTTGTCTTTTTTCATCCGTTAGTTGTTCAAATTCCAGGTACCGTTGAAAATTAAACATTGCATCTCTGTAAATGCCAATGCTCAGCTGCATCCTGGCTAAAATGACAAATAAGTCAGGCGAAAAAGGTTTGTTGGTTTTAATAGCAGCATTGTAAGATGAAATGGCTTCATTGGCTTGCTGATTATCAGCAAATATGTCGCCTTGCAAGATGTAAGCTTCGGTAAATAACGGATCCTGTTCTATCGCCTTTTTTAATTCAGAAACAGCCTGATCATAATTTTTTGCATGGTATGAATCGATAGCGGCGAAAAAACACTTTTCAGCTTTTTTATTCCTGGTTGAGAGCTGTTGAGCCTGGATGGATAAAGTGCAAAATGCAAAATACAAAATACAAAATGCAAAAAGGAAACGCTGGGGAATCATGGGATGTGCATGTATTTGTGACTTTGCAGTGATATCCTCCATTTAGGATTTTCGTGGATATAACGGATAATTTCGGGCATCATTGTTTTGTGCCTGCTCCATTCCGGTTGCAAATACAACAAACATGACGGGGAAACCAATTGCGACTGCTCTTCTCCCCATTGAAAGTCAGTCTGATCGTGAATGATCACCTTAAGTTCATGAGCCTGCAGGGCCAGTTCCTGCAGCGGAGGAGCATCTTTTTTTGGAGAAACGCAAATCCAGTCCCATTTACCGCTCAGTGGCTGCGATCCCGATGTTTCAAGAAAAATCCGGATACCATGGCTGTGCAATTCATGGCAGAGGTAGTCCATATTATACAGCAAGGGTTCTCCCCCGGTGACCACTATTGACTTTGCTGTGTAAGATATGGCATGCTGTACAACCAGGTCGGTGGATACAGGCGGAAATGCCGTGGCATTCCATGATTCTTTAACGTCGCACCATTTACATCCCACATCACAACCTCCAACCCTGATAAAAAATGCTGCCTGACCTGTATTATAACCCTCTCCCTGGATTGAATAAAATTCCTCCATTACAGGAAGGACTTTCCCATCTTGTAATAAAATTTCCAGTGTTTGTTCGGAGGGATTCAGATAACTTCTTTTTTTGCTGCTTTCAGGGTATTCTGGAGCAATGATACGATGGTCATCGGTCCAACGCCACCCGGCACCGGTGTAATATAGCTGCATTTGCGTGAAACACGGTCAAAATCGACATCCCCTTTCAGACGGAATCCTGACTTTGTTTCTGTTGAAGGAACCCGGTGAACACCGACATCAATGACCACTGCATCCTGTTTGACCATTTCAGGCGTCACAAATCCCAGCTTACCCATGGCAACAATAAGAATGTCGGCCCGGGCTGCAATAGCAGGTATATCCTTTGAGAAACTATGACAGATCGTCACAGTGGCATTACCCGGATCTGCCTTTCGCGAAAGAAGGATACTCACAGGGGTGCCAACAATATGGCTTCTGCCAAGCACCACAACATGCTTCCCGGCTGTTTCAATTCCACAGCGATCGAGCAAAGTGATGATTCCAAGTGGAGTTGCCGGTAAAAAGCATGGAAGGTTAAGCACCATTTTCCCGATATTTACCGGGTGAAATCCATCAACATCTTTTAGCGGGTCAATCCTTTCAATGATTTTCTGTTCATCGATGTGACCCGGCAAAGGCAACTGAACGATAAAACCATGAATTTCGTCATCGGCATTGAGGAAATCTACTACTTCAAGCAGCTTTTCCCTGGTAATATTTGAAGGATAGCGATAGACCGAAGATACAAATCCCACTTCATGACAGGCTTTTTCTTTTGCCGACACGTAGGTCATACTTGCAGGGTCTTCACCCACCAGCACTGCAGCAATGTGAGGGGCATCGAACCCCTTATCGAGAAAATTCTCCTTTACATCTCTGGCAATTTCAGATTTGATCTGGTCAGCTACCAGTTTACCGTCAAGCAATTTCATTGATCAGTGCGTTAGTTCATGTTTTTCATGTTCCGCATGACATTGGCCATGTTTTTTCCCTTGTTGGCTGTGACCATTTTCATCATTTTCCGCGTATCGTCGAATTGTTTTATCAGCCTGTTCACATCCTGGATGGTGGTTCCTGAACCGGTTGCGATCCGTTTCCGTCGGCTGCCGTTTAAGACAGCAGGATTAACACGTTCATCGGGTGTCATGGAATGTATAATAGCCTCGATCCCCTTAAATGCATTGTCGTCAATTTCAAGATTCCTAATAGCCTTCCCCATGCCTGGAATCATACCCAGAAGGTCTTTTACATTGCCCATCTTTTTAATCTGCTTGATCTGCGCCAGGAAATCATTGAAATCAAACTGGTTCCTTGCTATCTTTTTCTGAAGTTTCTGCGCCTCTTCTTCATCGAACTGCTCCTGTGCCTTCTCTACCAGTGAAACGATGTCGCCCATCCCCAGGATCCGGTCGGCCATACGTTCAGGATAGAAAATATCGATGGCATCCATTTTTTCGCCAAGACCCACAAATTTGATGGGTTTGTTAACAACAGATTTAATGCTTAGTGCCGCCCCGCCGCGTGTATCGCCATCCAGCTTCGTTAATACCACCCCTTCATAATCGAGACGATCGTTAAATGCCTTTGCAGTGTTAACTGCATCCTGGCCCGTCATGGAATCGACTACAAACAGGGTTTCCTGGGGATTGAGGATTGATTTAATGTTGGCGATTTCGTCCATCATCTCCTCATCGATGGCCAGGCGGCCCGCCGTATCGACAATTACGACATTATACCCATGTTCCCGGGCATGAACGAGGGAACGCTTTGCGATTTTAACCGGATCGTTCGAGGCATCTTCCGTATATACCTCGACCTCGATTTGTCCTCCGAGAACCTTTAATTGCTCAATAGCGGCAGGCCGGTAAACATCGCAGGCAACCAATAAAACCCTTCTCCCCTTCTTCGTTTTGAGATAATTTGCAAGCTTGGCCGAAAAGGTGGTTTTTCCTGATCCCTGCAAACCTGCAACAAGCACGATGGCCGGATCTCCCTTGATGTTAAGCTCTGTTTTCTGACCGCCCATGAGTTCTGTTAATTCATCATGCACGATCTTAACCATCAGCTGCCCTGGCGAAACAGCTGTCAACACATTCTGTCCAAGTGCTTTATCCTTAACCTGGTCGGTAAATTGCTTGGCAATCTTAAAACTAACATCGGCATCGAGCAAGGCTTTCCTGACATCCTTTAAGGTCTCGGCAACATTGATCTCTGAAATATGACCATGACCTTTAAGAACTTTAAATGCTCTGTCTAATTTATCACTTAATCCTTCGAACATTGAATATTGATTTATTTTATTGGTTAATCGTTAATAGCAAAATGCGGGTCGCGGGACACCAGACACGGGACACGGGACACGGGACAGTGTCATCGGGTAAAAGGTTACATAAAAAGCGTTTGTCTGTCATTTGCAGTTGCAAAAATAACAATTTATATCGACACTGAATATCAGAGATAATCGGGTTTTGAAAATTGCAGTTAAGGTTTTACATTCGATCAGGCACTTCAATCCCGAGGAGTTTCATTGATTTTTTAATTACACTCCCGGTAAAACCTGACAAACAAATACGCAGAAGTACCTTTTCACCATCTGATTCTTTCAGCACCGGGAGTTCCTGGTATATCTGATTAAAACCCTTTGCAAGTTCGTATACATAATTTGCGATAACAGCCGGGCTTAACTCATCGCCGGCCTGTATTACCACCTCCTGAAACTGGTAGAGCCGTTTGATCGTCTCTTTTTCAAGTGGCAGCAAGGATAAATTCAAAGAAATTTGTGCATCCTCCCACCAGAAACCTGCAGCGCTGGCCCTTGCCAGCAGAGACTGAATGCGAGCATAGGTATATTGGATAAACGGACCAGTATTGCCGTTGAAATCAATCGATTCTTTAGGGTCAAACAGCATGTTTTTCTTAGGGTCGACTTTGAGTATAAAATATTTCAAAGCACCCAGTCCAATGGTGTTGAATAACTTACCAGCTTCCTCTGTTGTAAGCTCATTTGCTTTCCCAAGTTCGCGCGTGGTCTCTTCAGCTGTCTGAATCATTTCATCCAGCAGATCGTCGGCATCGACAACAGTCCCCTCACGCGACTTCATTTTTCCCTGCGGAAGTTCTACCATTCCATAGGAAAGATGATTGATATGAGCAGCGTAATTCTTTCCCAGTTTTACCAACACTTTTTTCAGCACATCGAAATGATAATTCTGTTCGTTTCCCACAACATAGATCATGTTGGAAGGAAGGTAATCATCGTATCTCAACTGTGCGGTGCCCAAATCCTGGGTCATGTAGACGGAAGTTCCATCGGACCGAAGTAAAAGCTTTTCATCCAGTCCTTCACTCCTGAGATCGGCCCATATACTGCCATCATCCTTTTGAACCAATATCCCATTGTGAAGGCCTTCCATCACCAGTTTCTTTCCTAAAAGATAGGTCTCGCTTTCATGATAAATTTTATCAAAATCAACCCCGAGGCGCTGGTAGGTCACATCAAATCCTTCGTATGCCCAGCCGTTCATGGTCCTCCACAGATCAACTGTCACGGGGTCCTTTGCTTCCCACCTTCGCAGAATCTCCTGTGCCTCGACTATCAGGGGCGCCTGGCGTTCTGCCTCCTCCTCTGTAAGTCCCTTTATAATCAGGTCATGAATTTCTGATTTATAATTCGTGTTGAACAGCACATAATATTTTCCGATCAGGTGATCGCCCTTAATGCCTGTTGAAGCAGGTGTTTCATGCTGCCCCCATTTCATATAGGCAAGCATCGATTTACAGATGTGGATGCCACGATCGTTTACCAGGTTAGCCTTTACAACCTTATGCCCGTTGGCCTTCAGTATTTCGGCCAGTGAAAAGCCCAGGAGGTTGTTGCGGATATGGCCAAGATGGAGTGGTTTGTTCGTATTTGGCGAAGAATATTCCAATACAACCGGACGTTCGTGTCGTGGTTTATGAAATCCAAAAGCCGGCTGAACGCTTTGTTTAGATAAAAATTTTATCCAGAAATGATCGTTTAATACCAGGTTTAAAAATCCTTTGATGACATTAAAAGTCGCAATCTCCGGCATTTTGTGCTGAAGAAAATTCCCGATTTCAGTTGCGGTGGCTTCCGGTAATTTCCGTGATATTTTTGACAACGCAAATACCACGATCGTATAATCGCCGGGAATCTCCTTTTTTGTCTTTTCCAATCCAATTGAATCAGGCTTCAACTCATGTCTATAAAGAGTCCGTATTGCATCACAAGTCTGTTCCCGAATTTTCGTTTCAATCATTTTTCAAGGTATTGCGTTGCAAATTTAGGCTGATTTTTAGAAAAAATCGTCATTTATTTTCTGGTTGATTAGCAGGTTAAAGTGCATGAAAAATATAAACCTGTAACACTCTGCGGGCACTTAGTTATTTTTTTATTTACTGTTTGGGTATTTTGCAAAAAATGAGTAGGTTTGCAGACAATCTCATGAAAAATTTCAAAATCCAAACTATATTTAACATCACAAAAAAGCGAGGTTAGCATGAAAAAAAATGTAATTATTATTGGTGCTGCCGGAAGAGATTTCCACAATTTCAACACGTATTATCGCGACAACGCGACATTTAACGTGGTAGCTTTTACAGCTGCGCAAATTCCGGACATAGATGGAAGAAAATATCCTGCCGCCCTGGCGGGAAAACTGTATCCAAAGGGCATTCCCATCTATGCTGAATCAGAGTTGGTTGCCCTGATCAAGAAACACAATGTTGAGATCTGCAACTTTGCCTACAGCGATGTTCCTTATCAAAGGGTAATGAATCTCAGTTCAGTAGTCAACGCCGCCGGTTCTAACTTCATGCTGCTGGGGCCAAAAGATACCATGATCAAAAGCACCAAACCGGTAATTGCAGTTGGAGCCACCCGTACAGGTTGTGGAAAAAGCCAGACATCGCGACGTATCATCGAGATCCTTATGGCAAAAGGCCTGAAGGTTGTAGCTATCCGCCACCCGATGCCTTACGGAGACCTTGTTGCACAAAAGGTTCAACGGTTTGCTACGGTAAAGGATCTCGAAAAGCACAAGTGCACCATCGAAGAGATGGAAGAATATGAACCGCATGTGGTACGCGGCAATGTTATTTATGCCGGGGTCGACTATGAAGCAATACTTCGTGCTGCTGAAAAAGATCCCAGCGGTTGTGACATCATTCTCTGGGATGGCGGCAACAATGACTTTCCATTTTACAAACCCGACCTGATGGTAACAGTAGCCGATCCTCATCGTCCTGGTGCCGAATTGAATTATTATCCTGGCGAGGTTAATATCCGGATTGCAGATGTTGTGGTGTTGAATAAAATCGACTCCGCCTATCCTGAAAACATTAAGATCGTTCGCGATAACATCCAGAAAATCAACCCAAAGGCTGTTGTCGTTGATGGCGCATCCCCCATCCGTGTTGATGATGAATCGATCATCCGCGGCAAGAAGGTTCTTGTTATTGAGGATGGCCCTACCCTCACCCATGGTGAAATGAAAATTGGCGCAGGTATCGTGGCTGCACAAAAATATGGCGCTGCCGAGCTCGTTGATCCCCGCCCTTATGTGGTCGGAAAATTAGCCGAGACATTCCGGATTTATCCAAACATCGGGCAACTTTTGCCTGCAATGGGTTACGGTGATCAGCAGATCCAGGATCTTGAAGCCACGATCAACAAGGTAAAATGCGATTCAGTAATCATTGCCACTCCCATCGACCTCAACCGCCTGATCAAGATCAAAAAACCAAATACCCGTGTTTATTATGATCTCCAGGAAATCGGAAAACCTGATCTGGATGATATCCTGAATGGTTTTCTGAAAAAACACAAAATTAAATAATGATTGAAATCCCGGTCTTCGCCGGGATTTTTTTTAACTTTGTTAAGATGAACATCAACCGTTAAGACCGATCAAATGAAAAATAAAAGCTTAGTTTCCATCAATGATTTCACACGTGAAGAGCATGTCCGCATCCTTGAACTTGCCGGTGCATTTGAAAAACGCCCAAAGCAGCGCATTCTTGAAGATTTTGTTGTTGCGACCCTGTTTTTTGAACCTTCAACACGTACACGTTTGAGTTTTGAAAGTGCAGCTACACGCCTGGGCGCCAGGGTTATAGGATTTACCGACGCATCAAGCTCAAGTGTGACAAAGGGAGAGTCGCTGCGTGATACGATACTCACTGTTTCCAACTACTGCGATATCATTGTAATGCGCCACCCCAGGGAGGGAAGCGCCCGGTTTGCCAGCGAAGTATCAAAAGTGCCGGTAATCAATGCAGGAGATGGAGCAAACCAGCACCCCACGCAAACCTTATTGGACATGTATTCGATAAGGAAAACCCAGGGCTCGCTCGATAACCTGAACATCGCCTTTGTCGGTGACCTGAAATATGGCCGCACGGTGCATTCGCTGGTACAGGCTCTCTGCAACTATAATACTACCTTCCATCTTGTTTCTCCCCAAGAGCTGAAATTACCCAGTTCGGTTAAAATTGACATCAAGGAACGAAACCTGGTTTACCATCAATATACTGAGCTGCTCGAAGTTATTCCGAAAGTAGACATCCTGTATATGACCCGGATCCAGAAGGAAAGATTTTCAGATCCGCTCGATTATGAAAAAGTGAAAAATGCATATGTTTTGCGCAATAATATGCTCGAGAGCGCCAAAGCAAACCTGAAGATCATGCATCCCCTGCCCCGCGTCAATGAGATCACGACCGACGTAGATGATAACCCAAAGGCCTATTACTTTACACAAGCCCTGAACGGGGTTTTCGTACGGCAGGCATTGCTTGCATCCATTCTGGGTGTTGTTGATTAACAGAAAAACAGAAAAATCATGGAAAAAGAAGATTTGAGAAAAGAATTAAAGGTATCGGCCATCGAAAATGGTACTGTCATCGATCATATCCCATCGGAAAGCGTATTCCAGGTCATCAAAATTTTGAACCTGACCGAATACCAGAATCAACTGTTGATCGCAACCAATCTCGACAGCCAGAAAATGGGTAAAAAAGGCATTATCAAGGTCAGCAATAAATTCTTCAAGAGCGATGAAATCAACAAAATTGCGCTTGTTGCACCTTCGGCCACGCTGATCATCATTAAGAACTTTGCTGTAATTGAGAAGAAAAAAGTTGAAGTTCCCGACTACGCTGAAAAAATCGTAAAATGTTTCAACCCCAACTGTATAACCAACAATGAAGAGATCACCACAAAATTCACGGTTATCGATAAAAAGGAGTTGAAACTTCGTTGTCATTATTGTGAGAAAATTACAGCCCGCGACAATATTTCGTTCCGGTAATGCTACATCATATAACAAAACTGATTGCCGAAGGAGAACATCAGCGACTCGATTTTAAGTTCGAGATCGCCGATGCTCATAAAATAGCCCGTACGCTGGTAGCATTTGCAAATACCGATGGCGGTCGGTTACTGGTTGGCGTGAAAGACAATGGGGTATTGGCCGGAGTGCGGTCGGAAGAGGAGTATTACATGGTCGAAGCTGCCGCCAAAATGTATTGCAAACCTGCCGTTGCATTCAGTGTCAAAGAGTGGAACCTGAATAAAAAAACGATCCTCGAAATTATTATTCCGAAAAGTCCCCAGCGGCCTCATTATGCACAACAGCAGGATGGCACCTGGAAAGCTTATCACCGGGTAAAGGATCAGAATTTTATTGTCAACCGGATACTGATGCGGGTGTGGAAGCTGGAAAATACACCGAAGGGTGTTTTTCTCAAATTCAGCGATCCAGAGAAATTCCTTCTTGAACACCTTGAAACCAACGTTTCGATCACATTGTCGAAATTTATCCGGCTTTCAGGGATCTCACGCCCTAAGGCCGAAAGCATTCTCGTACGGTTTATGCTGCTTAAAATCCTGCAAATGAATTTTACAGAAAATTTAACATTTTTCACATTAAATCCATCGGCCAGACTGACGGAGAATGGTTAACTTTGTTGCCACGATATGAAAAAACTGTCGACAATAGCAATCTTTTTTTTACTGATTTCTCCGGTTTTTTGCCAGGTCAGGATGAATGATTCCGTTACAAACCCGGATCAGCATTTCTTTCAACCGAAAAAAATCAATTACGGGCTCTCGCTTGGATCGCAATTCACCGCCATGCCGGGATATGGTTCAGCATTGAATACCTGGGTCGCTCCATCCATTTCATACAATGTGAACAAACGACTCAGAATTGGCGGCGGATTCAGCCTTGTCCAGTCCAATTATTTCAATGCCAGATCATACGTGGAAAATGGGCAAAACTCATTCAGCAACGGAAGTTTTTCGAGTGCCACCCTCTTTATCAACGGTCAATACCTTGTGAATGACCGGCTCACAATTTTCGGATCAGCCTTTAAGCAATTTCCAATCACATCTGATCCTTTACCGTACAATCCGTTCAACCCGGTTTCAAAAAATGGCGCTCAGGGGGTTGATTTTAACATTGGGTACAGGATCGGTAAAAATTTTTACATCCAGGCGGGATTTCGATACACCGACGGTATAAATCCATATAATGCAGGTCAGTTTTACAATGATTCGTTCCAGACGGGATTCGGGGTGCCGGGGTTTGGGTATGGGAGAACGGGGTGGTAGTGATACATGAATTACGAATTACGAATTACGATTTCACCTTATATCTGAACGATGTTGATTTCAATTGACATTATATTTGTAGCATAGGGATGTATGCCCCCAGGGGGTGTATCATTATCACCTCAACCCCCTACCCCTTGGGGTGCGTGTGTCATTATCACCTCAACCCCCTACCCCTTGGGGTGCGTGTGTCATTATCACCTCAACCCCCTACCCCTTCTCCTCAAGGAGAAGGGGAGGTTCTATTAATCAATGAATTACCGTTAGTAAAAAAACTTTCATCAACCGCTTATTTTAAAGAAAAACAAAGTCCATCAAAACATTAAAATACCGGTTAAACTATAGTTGACGCTGCCCCTCCTTCTCCTTGAGGAGAAGGAGCTGGAGGATGAGGTGGTTATCACTTCACATTCTTTTCTTTTCTTTTCTTTTCTTTTCTTTTCAGTTCAACTATTTTCAAAATGATCTCCAATATATCGTAACGCCTCACTGATGTCCATGGCATTGCTCGATGGGCCTACCCTGATGAAGAATTCCTCGTTAAATCCAGGTTGTCGCAGAAAAACCGGCCTGTGGCTCCGGAGACAATGAACGATACAAACTGTTTTCTCATCGGCTTTTTCCAGTTGAGTCCTGATATATCTGCTTACATCCCTGCCCAGGCAGGTACGGATCAATGTCCATAAATGGAGAAGAAACTTATCTTCGTTAACAAATTTATCTGTCTCAATGCCTTCGATGGTTCCATCATCGCGAACCCCGATCAGCAATGTGCCTCCCTGCGAATTGAGGAATGCGGAAATGGTCTTCAGGCAAGCTCTTTCGACAGCCTGGTTTGTTTTACCGGCCCGGATATCCCATCGTAAAGTCGATTTGAACTCAATGACATCGTTTTCACCCTCGCGGATCTTTAGACCGATTTGTGGTACCGTCTCAGCCTCTGTCTGATAACACGCCAGGTAATCCAGCACCCGGGTTGCATCCAGCATGATGGATTCATAATCCGACTCCGGTTTAATTTTCAAGGCAATCAGCCCTTTTGCATATTCATTGGGACTGATAATGTTCAGGATGAGAACCAAAGGTAAAACCAATCCGGAACGATGCACCCCATTCATCGCCTGAGCAGCAACTTTCTGCTCAGCCGTTAGCCGATCGTAGCCCCACCTAAGCAGTTCGGGAAATGGATGTAACTCAGAATCCTGGAGGTCGGTCTCGCTCATGGCAGTATTTACAAAATCGTTGATCGATTTTATCAGGGCTGACACCGTAATGAAAGCGAATGAAAAGAGCTTATCCTCGGGTCGGAATGGTTCTGTTTTATTCTTTCCGGTGGTTTTGATGATCACAAAAGGGTCGGACAAAACCTGTGCATCCCATTCCAACCTGAATGCATCATCTGCCGATTCGACAACATCCTTCTGAAAAGCAAAAAGCACCGGTGCCGAAAGCCTCTCAACCTTTCCGTGCCCCTGAAATATGAGGTCGGTTATCATTAACTGAATCAGCCGCTCCGATTCATGTTTCATTTCTTTTCCGGCAGGAGTAAGCAACGGAGCAATTCCCTGGAAAATCTGAAATTTCCCATCCCGTTCGATGACATCGAGGAGTTCAGGATAAATTTCGAAATGCAGTTTTCCGGCAAAATCGGTATATGTTGTCATTGACATAGGTAACTTTTAATTGATTTAACCTACAGATTAAAAAATAAAACTACAAATTTTTTTTATAACGGTGGCATTGAACCAGGTGGTCGTTGACCATTCCGGCAGCCTGCATGAAGGCATAACAAATCGTACTGCCAACAAATTTAAATCCACGTGATCTCAGGTCTTTGCTCATGGCGTCCGATTCATTTGAAAAAGCAGGGAGTTCAGCCAGGCTTGTCCACCCGTTGTTGATCGTTCGTCCGCCCGTGAATTGCCATATATATGCATCAAAGGTACCAAATTCCTCCTGTACCGACAGGAAACATATGGCGTTCTGAATTGTTCCGCGGATTTTGGCCCGGTTCCGGATGATGCCAGGATCGGCCAGCAATCTTTCATAATCCTGCTCCCCGTATTTTGCAATCTTCTGTACATCGAATCCATCCAACGCACTTCTGAAATTTTCGCGTTTGTGCAAGACTGTCTTCCAGCTCAATCCTGCCTGGAAGGCATCCAACACCATGAATTCAAAAAGTTTCTGATCGTCATGCAGGGGAACACCCCACTCTTCATCGTGATACCTGATCATTAAAGGATCATTGGAGGGCCAGGAACAGGAGGTGGATTCTTTCATGGGGAAGAGGGGTTGGATTTACGATATACGATATACGATATACGATATACGATTGACACTTTATTTTGGGTTGTTGTGGATGTATTTATTTATATCGAATTTTCGTTTGCATCCCTGGTAGTTCATAAAACGGATCATTCCGAAGATACTTCGCTCGCCCCAGGGGCGGTCGTGGGTTCCTCCGATCGCCCAGGCTATTCCGGCATAACCATTCGGATCACGCCCATCAAGTTCGAACTTGTCGTTCAGGTAGACCGCAATGGCAATGGCCTCTTCGGGAGACTGCGTCCACTCCAGTATCTTTTTGGCCCAGTACATGCGCATATACCCGTGCATTTTTCCGGTGACGACCATTTCCCGCTGGGCAGCATTCCAAAGATCATCATGGGTAAAGGCTTGTTCAAACTGAGCAACCGTATACTGGTATTCCCTCGGATCATCACGATGTTTGTTCAGGGTTGCTCTTGCCCAAGGCTGAAATCCATTAAAGTTATCGTAGTCGGGGTTGTGCAGGCAAAAATTATCGGCCAGTTCACGGCGCACGATCAACTCCTCCATGAATGCTTGTTTTGAAGCAGGATTCCCTGTTGATTTCTGAATTTCGATCGCTACACGCTGTGCCGAAAGATGGCCGAAGTGCAGGTAGGGCGACAGATCAGACTGCCCCTTCAGGTTCGGAAAATTGCGTTCGGTATCATAGGTGTCGAGCCGTTTACCGATAAAATCGATGAGGGCAGCAGAAGCATTGTTTTCGCCAGGTGACAACCAGTCGACCCCGGGTACATCCCTGTCAACCTGTAATGATTTCATAACTTCTGTCCAATCAGGCCCGGTCAATTCATGAAAAACAGGGAAAACAGGATGTCTGACCAGGCTTGGAAATTCAGTCAGAAACTCAGGGAGCTTATGCCCGACCTTTTTCCTGAGGGTAAAGGCAGCATACTCCAGTTTATCAGAAATATGCCGGCAGGGCAGGATATTGTGTGCATCAACCTCATGAAACGGGATTGAGATACAACCGGCGACTTTCGATTTCCATTCCATGGGGAGCCGCAGCGGGTTAAAATCAGTGACCATCAACCCGGCCTGCATTTGTTCAGCGAAACCGGGAAGCATAACGTGGGGCAATCCTTGTAAAAGGCAAAACGGAATGTTAAGCTTTCCCAGTTTGCGTGCTGTAATCGCCAATCCTTTGATCATGAATTCATACTGGCGGATAGTAGCTCCGAGGAAGCCCGGTACAATGCAGAATACCACAACCAATGGCTGGTGCATGGCAAGCGCCCGTTCCTGTGCATAATTCAGCGCCCAATTATCAAAGGCCCGTTGGTCGCGCTGCATCCAATAAATGACACAGCCTGGTCTTGTGTTTAAGGAGTTGAGGTGATATATGCGGCGGGGATCGGTCATTGTTAAATAGCGAGGTAGCGAAGTAGCGAAGTAGCGAAATAGCGAAATGCAATAAGTTTACATGGCTACATTTATCATATTGTTTGAATGGTGAAAAGAAATTGATTGTGCATAATGGTTTGAATGGTGAAAGTAGTAAAAAATGAAATCAAAAATATACTTTAGGATTTAGGTTGAGATAAATCAATAACAATCAAGTTTTTTTGCGAATAATAAAAGAAAAATAACTAAATAAATCCGGACAAATGCTTAGTTGAAGGGCTTTGCTATCCTATGCTGAATAAATACCTTTGCTTTTTTTATCTTAATTTGACTAACACTAAATTGAATTGAAATATCCAAAAGCACAATATTCACTCAAACCGTGAATGTTACTTTATAGCTATTCCATATGACCACCAAAAACAAATTATATAAACATGAAAAAAACAATTACACTTATTTCCGGCTTTATCTTTACTTTACTTCTCATTATCAACAGTATGTACGCACAAACACCTGTGCCAAAGGTTGAGGAACCTGTATACTTTGATATATCGCCTCCCTTGGCAGACATGATTCCCTCCAATACGCCCAGTGAATTAAAATCACTGAACAAAGATGCTGAAAAGCGCGACTATCCTTTTTACAAATATGAAGGTCCCGACCCTGTCTGGCAAAAACAAATGGGGACCTTGGATGGCAGCAAGGGAGTCACCCGGAATTTTGCAGGAATTAATTGTTTATCAAACCTTTCGCCATCGGATGACAATGGCGATATCGGTCCAAATCATTATATTCAGACCGTGAATTCAAAGTTGGAGATCTTCGACAGGACAGGTACATCCCTGTATGGGCCTGTAAATATCAACACCCTTTTTACGGGTATAACCGGTGGCACCTGCAATAGCGGAGACCCAATTGTTTTATATGATCAGGCTGCCGACCGCTGGATGATTTCGGAATTCTCGACCTGTGGTGCAACGAAATACATGATGATTGCCGTTTCAACGACTGCTGATCCTTTGGGCAGTTATTACCGCTGGGCGTATTCCTGGGGAACCTTTGTGCCGGATTATCCTAAATTTGGTATCTGGCGCGACTCTTATTTGCTGGGGCTAAACTGCGGTTCGGAAGATATTGCCGCTTTTAACAGAACCCAGATGATTGCCGGAAATGCCAATCCACAGGTAGTGAAGTTTGACAACCCCTGGCGACCGGCCAGCGGACTTCATTGTGTTCAGCCCTGCGACAATGACGGCACCTTTGCTTCCGCAGGTTCTCCAGGGTTATTTATCACGATCAATGATAATGCCTGGAATGGCGGCAGTGATCAGTTATGGATGTATGCCCTTACCGTAAACTGGGCATCGCCCGGATCGGCAACCTTCAACCGGATATACACACTGGGAGTCAATTCATTTGACAGTAATTTCGGAGCCACCTGGGATAATATACCGCAACCTGGAACTACCCAAAAACTTGAAGTATTACCGCAAGTGCTGATGTATCGCGCCCAATACCGTAATTTCGGAACTTATCAGTCCATCGTTTGCTGTCATGATGTTGATGTTAACGGAGCCGATCATGCCGGTATCAGATGGTATGAATTAAGAAACACAGGCGCAGGCTGGACCGTCTATCAGCAGAGCACTTATGCACCTGATGCACATAACCGTTGGATGGGAAGTATTTCTCAGAACGGATCAGGTGAAATCGCGCTGGGTTTTACAATCGCAAGTTCTACGGTTTATCCATCCATCCGTTACACGGGCCGGACCCAATCAGATCCGTTAGGCACCATGACCTATGCTGAGACCAGTATTTTCTCCGGCACTCAATCACAAACTGATGGAAACAGATGGGGCGATTACTCAAGTATGTCAATCGACCCGAATGATGATAAAACCTTCTGGTATACCACACAATATGCCGGTGGAAGCGCATGGAACTGGCACACAAGAATCGCCTCATTCAAATTTGACAACTATTGCGCAGCATCCGGTGGCTGCGACGAATTCATTTCCCGGGTGCAGTTAGGAACAATTGATAATGCAAGTGCATGCGATGGATACAGGGACTATTCGGATATATCGACCGACTTCCCGGTAAACTCAATGCAAACTGTTACTGTAACCAACGGTACACCCTATGCGGGAGACCAATGTGGGATTTGGGTGGACTGGAACAGAGACAACGATTTTTCTGATGCTGGCGAAACCATGACGGTGAGTGGAGGCCCCGTGCAATTCACTGCGTCAGTTTCCCCACCTGCCGGGACTGTCTTAGGACCGGTAAGAATGCGTATCCGCGCAACCTACACAGGGCTGGTTTCTCCTTGCGGGGCCACTCAATTTGGCGAAGTTGAAGATTATACGCTCAACCTTACCGCGAAGGTTGCCAACTACTGGGTAGGTTCATTTAACCATTATTGGCACCAGGCAGCCAACTGGTCGCTGGGTCATATTCCGGTTGCCGATGAGGATGTTTATGTGACCAACGCCGGATATCAACCGGTCTTGCTTTCCATTTTAGATGATCCTTGTCTAAACCTTACCATCCAGACTGGCGGAATACTGCAAATTATGGAAAAGGCATTGACAATCAATGGCAATCTTAACATTGACGGCACACTTGATATGACCAATTCTTCAGGGGTGATCACTTGCCATGGCAGTGTCGGCTGGAATTCCGGTTCAAGCGCCAATTTCACAGCCGATGGTGTGTTCTGGGTTTATGGAGACTGGAATTTCAATGCTGGTGCCAATGCCATCCTGGCAAATGGCTGGGTCGATTTCGTCGGATCCGGAACAAGCTGGATCAGGTCTTACAGCGAAACCTGTTCATTTCCGCATATTGTCAATTATAAAACAGGCGCCGATTGGGTGCGGGTCAGCAACCTTTCAACCCAGCCGCTTAAAATAAATGGTAGTTTATATAATCAAAGCTCTGCAAATTTTGGCATATCCTCGAGCCAGGATGTGATACTAAAAGGTAGTTTGTTAAATAATGGCAATTATGATTTTACAGGGGCAGCTAATACCGGAACATTTGTTTTCGATGGCACAACGCAATCAATCAATCATTATACAACGGGAACCGGGCTGTTCAATAACGTGAGGTTCAGCTCCTCAACTGGCGCTACGGCATTGAGCAATATTACGATCGCCAGGAACCTGACGATTGATCAGGGATATTTCAATCCTGGAAGCACGACATTAACTGTTGGTGGAAACTGGACCAATTCAGTGGGTTCATCAGGGTTTACCGAGGGTAACAGCCGCGTAATCTTCAATGGAGCCGGTCATCAGTATGTCAATTCCGATGAAACGTTCAGTATTCTCGAAGCAAATATGGGAGCTGCCCTGCGTGTGAACAATGCAGACTATACAATTACCTGCAACCAGTACGACTGGACTTCGGGAGGAATTGATGTGCTGGCCGGTACATTTACAGCGCTTGACCTGGCAGATAATGGTCTTTTCGGTAGCTTTTACACAAATCCCGGAGGTAACATAAATCTCTACCAGGATAATGTTCAATATATCGACCTGAATGGGAACCTGTATTTCTCGGGAGGCGGAACCATCAATGTTTATGGTGGAAATGGAGACAGTTACTGGCCCTATTTAGCAAATGGTTCCATTACAATGAACGCGGGAGTCCTTGACTTCAAGAATAACGGAATTTATATTCCGGCTTACTCCTCTTACACCTTTACGGCAAATATTACGGGAGGAACCATCCGCACAGCGGGAGGATTTTCCGGGAACCGGGCTGATTTTGCCCCAACGGCAGGAACCATTGAATTTTATGGATCTTCCGATGCATATGTAAGCCAGTCGAATGGCTGCACGTTGTATAATGTAAATATTAACACAAGTGCAAAGGATGGATATTTCATTTCACCCAGGTTGAAGTATCCGGGAGAACGAAATGAACAAACTGCTGGTAAAGGCGGAAAATCGAACTCAGTTTCTCTCAATTCTGATTTTACAATAACGCATGGGCTCACCATAACATCCGGTTCATTGAACATTGGCTCATATGCATGTTCTGTCGCAAAAAATATAGATGTTTACGGCACTTTGTCCATGGCCGATCCATCGGGCGTGATTAATGTGGGAACACTTTCATGGGATAACATTATGTTTTTCGATGGTTCAACAGGAGATTTGTCCAATGGGAAAATTTATGCAAAATCCTGGTTTGCTGTTAATCTCGGCGCGACTTTCACAGCCTCTGCAAATAATACAATTTGTTTTACAGGCGGCAATTTGAGCGGTGGAATTGCCAATAGTGAACCAACTGCCCTGTTTGGCAATATTGAAGTGAATAAAGCGGCCAATCCGATTTTTATGGCTAACGATTATACGGGTCCATACAACATTCAGGGGGATGTCAGATTATTTCCCGGAAATTCAATTCAGACCGGGAATACAGCGACGCATATAAACGGAGTGGTTACCGATGATCCCACGAGTTCTCTCAATCTGTATTATCCGACGAAAGGCAACAATACACGATGCTCATCAAAGCAGTCAACAATGGATGGTTCACCCCAATCAGGAGCGAAAGGTAGTTCACTTATTATCGACACGGATTTTACACTTAACGGGCTCTTAAATGTGAGTGACGGAAGTGTATTGCTGCATGGGATATTCGGACAAGCATCAACTGGAATTCTTTCGATTAACGGTGGCAGCTTCATTGCCGACTCGCCAAATCATGGTAAAGGATGGGAGTCCCTGAATGGGAATCTTACGATGCCTGCCGGATTATTTGAAATCACCCATAACAGCATTCATTTTGGATCAACCGCCACTACTGCCATCAGCGGAGGAATCCTGAGAACAGGCGGAGCATTTGCTGCAGAATTTCCAGGTACATTTCTCCCTACAGGAGGAGTTACAGAGGTGATTGGAGCAGAACCTGATGCCTATATTTACTGCGGAAACGGCAATTACTTTCACGATCTGTTAATCAACAGTGCCCCCGGTAAGTCTTCTGAATTGCAATGGTTTGATATTATCGTAAAAAATAATCTGACCATCCAAAGTGGGATCCTTACTTCGAATAATTTCAACATTACGGTTGGGGGCAACTGGACCAACGATGTCGGACCATTCGGATTTGTCGAAGGAACCGGGACTGTTACTTTTGACGGAGCAATTCCTGCCGACATCACAAGCTCAGAGACGTTCTATAACCTTACGCTCAATAAAACATACCCATATTTTGATGGTCTTGAGATTATGCAGGATGTTTCAGTCACCAATGACCTTCATCTCATTGATGGAACCATGAAACTGAGAAGCCCGGCCAATCTCAGCGTTACAGGCAACCTGAACATAGATCTGAACGCCGGTTTAAATGCAGCCGATGGATATGGCCCGCAGATCTTTGTCGGAAAAAACTGGACAAATGCCAATACCTCATTTGATAATACTTTTGGATTTTATCCGGGAAATCAATCAAAGGTTACATTTAACGGAACCACCGATCAGTATCTTACGACCGCATGCACGCAGGAAACATTCAATTATCTGACGGTTGATAAAAGTTCAGGTTCATTCAGGCCCAACGACAATATTCTGTGCAACAATGATATGCTGATCAGTAATGGCAGCTGGGAAGATAATCTGAGCGGGGTTTTACACCACACCTTCTTCAGGAATTTTACGGTACAGGCAGCAGGAGCGTTTTTAAATGCTTTTCCTGCCAATACTGTTGAATTCACAGGTAATCAAAACGCTGTTCTGACCTACTCCGGCGCGACAGGGTATTTCCATAACCTGCTGATTAATAAAACGACAGGGTCGTCGGTAACCCAGGTTGGCAATACAAGTTGCCAGTTTGGCGGGTACCTGACAATTGATAATGGCACATATAGCCTGAATGGATACAGCCTCGTTGTAAATGGTGATGTCTCGGTAAATGATGCGGGGATTCTGTCTTTACCTGCAGCCTCTTTACTGATACTTTCTGACACGAAAAGCCTG
>CAISJJ010000067.1 GCA_903885595.1 uncultured Bacteroidales bacterium | reverse complement strand
GGCTGAGATTAATCACACTTCGGCTTTGCTCAGTGTCCTTTATTCATTTCAAATGGCTGTTCGGAGTAAGTTTAACTATCGATTTTTTAACCGGATTTTAACCGACGAAATATGATCATTGTCACAGGCGCCGCAGGGTTCATCGGGAGTTGCATGGTAAGCAAACTCAACAACAAAGGGTTCAAGGATATCGTGCTGGTGGATGATTTTTCCAAAACTGAGAAACATCCTAATATAGCCCATAAACGGTTTCTTGAAAAAGTTGAGCGTGATCTGTTTTTCCAATGGTTGCCAAATCACGCCAAATCAATTGATTTCATATATCATATCGGGGCCCGTACCGATACCACCGAATTTAACATGTCGGTTCTCAATGAACTGAATTTGCATTACACCAAAGCTATATGGAACGCATGCTGTGAGTATGGGATTCCATTGGTTTATGCCTCCTCTGCAGCCACCTATGGTGATGGCCGGCTGGGTTACAGTGACGAGGATCCGGAGTTGAGCTTCCATTTGCAGCCACTAAATCCGTATGGCATATCGAAAAATGAATTTGACAAGTGGGCCTTTAAGCAGACAACAACTCCTCCGCGCTGGTACGGGCTTAAGTTCTTCAATGTCTTTGGTCCCAATGAATATCATAAGGGCAGGATGGCATCGGTGGTGTTTCATGCGTTTAATCAGGTGAACAGGGGAATGAGCGGACTGGGAGAAAAGCGGGCAGGCGGGCAGGCGGACAGGCGGAAAAGCGGACAGGCGGAAAAGCAGACAAACGGAATGGTGGAAAAGCAGGCAGACAGGCGGGCAGGCAGACTAGCGGACGGGGTGACTCCAGATCAACACACAGGGGTTGTGCGGTTATTCAGGTCGCATAATCCGGCTTATCCGGACGGAGGACAGCTGCGCGATTTCATTTATGTGAAGGATGTGATTGACGTGATGTATTTCCTCATGAATCATACGGGTGGTTCGGGTATTTACAACCTGGGGACCGGAAAAGCCCGGACCTTCCTGGATCTCGCGAATTCTGTATTTGCCGCGCTGAATCTTCCGCCATCCATTGAATTTATTGATACCCCCCTTGATATCCGCGACAAGTACCAGTATTTCACGGAAGCCAGGATGGAGAAACTCCGTGCGGCCGGTTACATCAAGCCGTTTTTCACACTTGAACAAGCCGTGGAGGAGTATGTGCAGGGGTACCTGGTGGAGGGGAACACCTTTTGATGAACGGGACGCGGGACGCGGGACGGGCGACGGGTGACGGGTGACGGGTGACGGGTGACGGGTGACGGGTGACGGGTGACGCGGGACGCGGGACACGGGACACGGGACACGGGACACGGGACGCGGGACGGGCGACAATCTCACAGGATAGCGAGATGTAAGGGAGATGCCGTTACGAGAAAGTGTAATTGCATGACAACAGAACTCCGTAGGAGTTCTATTCTGGTAGCCAAGATAATCCGGTGACGAATTTCCGCTCCGTAGGTGCGGAATAAAAATAAAATTTTAATGCCTGAATAAACGTAACCCGGGTCAGGTGTCCCAACGATTTTTTTTGTGAAATAAATAACAGCAAATTATTGAATATCTGTTATTTCAACCATATGTTAAAAAAAGTTAAATTTTTTAACATATGTGCATTGACCGAATAATTAATTAATTTTGACTCTCCATTGGGGCAGCTATCGTTTAATTTTTTCATCAAATTTTCTTAACGTCAAATGAGGATTACTCCTGATCTGTGTTTCTGCCTCTCAAACAATTCCTTGATTATTCGGGAAAAATCAACCATATATACATATCCAGCAAGTAAAACAATTAACCAACAACCTAACCAAAAAGAAGTTTTATGAAAAAACTATTTACATTATTTTTTGCGCTGTTGCTATTGACTGTAAGCTCGTGGGCTCAAACGACGACAGCCACAATTGGAACTGGCACATCCATTTCCTCTGGTTCTGCAGTTACTCCATACAAGACTTACTGGATGGATGGACAGGATCAGATTTTGTTTACCGCGGCCGAATTAAGTGCTGCAGGTTTAGGTGCAGGCAACTTTACAAAGCTTGCATTTAATGTCGCAACACCTGATGCAGCTACTTTGAATTCGTTTACTATTTCGGCCCAACACACTGCCCTAAGCGCACTTACAGGATTCATAACATCCGGCTGGACTCAGGTTTATACGGCAAACGTTGTTGCCACTGCCGGTTGGAACACCTACACCTTTACGACTCCATTTGCCTGGAATGGGACATCAAATGTGGTTTTCAAGGTATGTTTCAACAACAGCGGTTATACTGGTTATTCAAGCGTATATTATACTTCTACCCCATCAACAGGGGTAGATTATTACTTTTATGATGACTTAGCTACGAGTGGCTGTGATGAAACCGTAGCAGTATCTCAAAATTCCAGGCCAAACGTTCAGATAACAGGACAAGCAAGTGCGGCTCCATTATTATCTGCCATCCCTGGTTCACTTGCCTTCGGTTATGTTCCCTTTGGAAGCAGTTCGATCGAGAAATCTTACGTATTATCAGGCTCAAATCTCACCGCAGGACCGATCGTTGTTACTGCTCCTGCCGGATTTGGCGTGTCACTTGCTACAGGCGGACCTTATACTTCTTCAATAAATGTTACGTACACCCCTCCAACTTTACCAAATACCACTATCTATAGCCAGTTTACTCCTTTGGCTGCAAATACCAATTATAGCGGTAATATTACCAATGCAGGTGGAGGGGCAGCAACAGTTAATGTCGCAGTTACGGGCTCTTCTGATTTATATGCATCATATTGTCCTTCTGCAGCTACAAGTAACGCAGACGAAGATATTTTCAACGTAACCGTTGGAACAATAAACAACACATCCACCTGTGCTACCTTAGCTCCAGGTGTGGGCTCTGTGCAGAACATGTACAGCAATTATTATTTTGATGTTGCACCTGCCGATCTCGCAAGAACAGCTGCGGTCAATTTCAGTATCGGAATAGGCACTTGTGGCGGACCTTATGATAATGCAACTAAAATTTTTGTTGATTTCAACCAGGATGGCGATTTTGCCGATGCTGGTGAGGAGGTTTATGTATCAGCGGCCTCTACCAATGGCCCGCACACCGAAACCGGCAGCTTTACAATTCCCCTGGGTGCAGCTTTAGGCTACACCATGATGCGCGTGGTTAATGTTGAGACATCTTTGCCAAGTGATATAACCGCCTGCGGCACCTATTCATGGGGCGAAACAGAAGACTACAAGGTGAATATTACACCAGTGCCTCCGGCTTGTGTGACTCCATCTGCTCAACCAACAGCCTTGATCCTTACCCCTACACAAATGTCAATGGATGGTTCCTTTACTCCTGCGGCCGGAGCAGATAATTACCTGGTGGTCAGGAGTCTGAATTCCAGCCTTTCGGCCACGCCTGTTGATGGTACCATATATGCAGTTGGCTCGGCTTTAGGAGGCGGGATTGTTGATTATTTTGGCGCTTCTGCTACCTTTACATCCACTGGTCTGACAGCCAATACACTTTATTACTATTTTGTATTTGCAACCAATCATGCTACTTGTTTGGGCGGCCCTGCATATTTAATTACCAATCCTTTGTGGGGAAGCCAGACTACATTGCCAATGGTTCCCATCAGCGGGACCAGGAACGTAGGACCAACCGGCGATTTCTTCACCCTGACACAAGCATTTTCATATTTGAATCTGAATGGAGTAAACGGTCCATTAAACCTGGTGCTACAATCAACTTATGTTAGTACTGTTGAACCCGCATTTCCAATTCCGGCTTTACCAATCCCAGGAGTCAGCGCAATAAATCACATAGTGGTTTACCCATCATCCACGGGACTTTCCATAACCAGCAACAGTGCAGAGGGGACTTTAACATTGAATGGAGCCACTTATATCACCTTCGATGGCAGAGTCAACGCGACAGGTTCAACCAGGGATCTAATCATTGAAAACACATCCCTAACCGGTTATGCAGTCCATTTTCTCAATGAAGCCGGCAACAATACCCTTCAGTACTGCACGTTTAAAGGAGTCTCCACCTCAATTGGAACCATTCACATAGGCACAACAACAGGGCCGAACGGGAATGACAATATTCTGATCGATAACTGCGATATCCGCGATGGGGCCACAACCCCGCTGTATGCGATCACCTCGACTGGCACCGCAACGAATCTCAATACGTATAACAGTGGAATTACGATCTCCAATTGCCTTATCCATGATTTCTACCAAAATGGTTTAGCTCCGATTGGCGTCTACCCAGCCAGTGGTTGTACGGGATGGACCATCACAAACAACAGTTTCTACCAATCGGTCCCGAGAAATCCGACAGTTACTGTTGGTTTTCATGCTATACTTATTGCTTCTGGGGATGGATATACAATATCGGGGAACTATATTGGAGGCTCTGCGGCTAATTGCGGTGGTTCACCTTGGACCGTAAATGGGAATGGAACTCCTCCAACTATCTTAAATTACTTTTATGCAATTCGATTTGGTACTGCAATGCTGACAGCAAACACAAACTCAATTCAAGGCAATACTATCGCCAACTTCGCCTTTTTCACCAATCCAACTGCTAGT
>CAISJJ010000066.1 GCA_903885595.1 uncultured Bacteroidales bacterium | reverse complement strand
CGCTTCGCCAACCAACGGCGGATCAAACCCTGCATATCAGTGGAAGAAAGGCGGAACTGAGATTTCAGGTGCAACCAATGCAACCTATGCCTATATCCCGGCAAACAGTGATGCGATCACCTGCATGCTCACATCCAACGCACCCTGCGCATCAGGAAATCCGGCCACTTCCAATTCCATCTTCATGACAATCAACCCGTTGCTACCGGTCAGCGTATCGATTGTTGCCTCGGCAAACCCGGTGAGTTCAGGAACCAGTGTAAATTATACAGCAACCCCTGCCAATGGAGGCTCAGCGCCATCATACCAGTGGAGGGTCAACACAACGAATGCAGGGTCAAATAACCCGGGTTACTCATATATCCCTGTCAACGGTGATGCGATTGAGTGTATTCTGACTTCAAACCTGTCTTGTATTGTTGGAAATCCGGCCACATCCAACATAATAATTATGACTGTGACTGACACTCCTGAAACTACTACAGTTACCGGCAGTGTATACGGAACAGTCTGTTACGATGCCACGCAAACAATCAATGTAGCGGGCAACGGAACTACGTTTATTGTTAACTCAGGAGGAATCGCAACCATGATTGCCGGGCAGGTTATTCATTATTTCCCCGGCACCACCATTCAATCAGGAGTCTCTATGTGGGGGTACATTGCCCCCGATGGTCCATTTTGTCAGACTCCTGTTGTGCCCGCAGTAGTTACAAGCGATGAAGAGATTCCTTTAATTACAGAACAATCTGCCTTTAAAATATACCCAAATCCCACAACGAATAATTTCATTCTGGAGTTAAAGGGTGAAGTCACAACGGATGAAGTTACGGTGGATGTCTGCGGAATGAGGGGGGAAAAGGCGCTATCCAAAGTTCTCAGTGGAGAACGCAAACATGAGTTCTCCCTATCAGAAAGGACGGTGGGAGTCTATTTTATCCGCGTCATCTGCGGAAATAAGGCTGAAACTGTGAAGATAATCAAGCAGTAATTCTGTCAACAGACACTTCACCGGGTTAACAAAGGCAGATAGGATTTGTCTGCTGGAAACCGCCAGGCATGCTAAAAGGTCCGGCAAACATCTCAGCCACCATCGCCGGCCAACCGGTTAAAATCGCGATGAAAGTCGGCCTGATCAATAACGCTCCACCCCGCAACCGGTAATCGTTCATTTATTTCGCTGCTGCGAAGCTCACCCAACAGATTTATTCTTCACTCACATCTTAAAGAAAACGAAATAGTTATGGCCCATAAAAATTGTAAGGCGCCGAATTAATAAACACCTATATTTGTATAAAGTTACAACCTCATTCATTGTTCTTAAACATCAATATGATACCGCGTTGCTTATCAACCCTGTTACATAGATGTCCCACTACGCTGCTCAAAAACAAGAAATAAGGATGGAAAAACACGGTAACACATCAAAAGCGTCGGCACTTCGACAGAAAGCCGAAGAGTTGCTGAAAAACAAACTGGCAACGGATGATTCGCAACTTTCAACGGTCGAAAATCTTAAACTCATTTATGAGCTACAGGTACACCAGGTTGAGCTGGAATTGCAGAATGAAGAACTCCGCAATGCATGGGCAGTGGCAGAAGGTGCGAATGACAAGTATTTCAGATTATACGACTTAGCTCCTTCCGGCTATTTTACACTATCGCGTAAAGGTGAAATTATTGAGTTAAACCTCGCCGGAGCGCTTATGCTGGGTAAAGATCGTTCGCATTTAAGAAACAGCAGGTTTGACCTTTTTGTTTCTCCCGATAGCAAATCATTTTTTAATCTTTTTCTCAAAAAAGCATTTAAAAACAACCGGAAGGAATCCTGCGAATTAACCCTGCTAACTTCAGGCAATCAGCCCGTTTTTGTCCATCTTTCTGGTATCTCCACCGAAAGTGGGAAACAATGCTTTGTATCTGCGGTCGATATTACAGAGCACATTCACATAGAAAAAAAGTTGAAGGAAAGTGATGAAACATATCGAACACTGCTGCATACCATACCCGACATTGTAGTTATAACTGATCTTGAAGGCAATATTACATATGCAAATGATCAATTGTTTTTATTGCTGAAAAGTACCTCCAAGGAAAAAATATATGGCAAAAAGATTTTTTCGTTTGTTGCTGAACATGATCTTTCACGGGCTATTGAGAATACAAAGCTGATGTTCAGCGGCCCATTGGGTGTTAAAGAATATCAACT
>CAISJJ010000065.1 GCA_903885595.1 uncultured Bacteroidales bacterium | reverse complement strand
GTAAAATAAAAAGAGGTTCCCTTGCCTGCTTCGCTGTCTACCCATAATTTGCCGCCGTTTTTTTCAATAAAATCTTTGCAGATTATTAATCCGAGGCCGGTACTGGGTTCATTGTCGGTGCCTTTACGGTTGGTTTGTCCGTCAATGTGGAAAAGATTATCAACCATATGTTTGCTCATCCCAATACCCGTATCGTGAACCCCAATCTCGACAGTATCATCTCCTGATTTTTTAGCCGACACAACAATTTGTCCTCCTTTAGGTGTGAATTTCACTGCATTGGAGATCAGATTCCGAATCACGGTTTCAACCATTTTTACATCTGCAAAAACCATAATATCCTCCGGTATATCGCAACTGATTCCGATCTCTTTTTTTTGTGCAGATCCGATGATGAGTTCAATAGTCCCGGTGATATTGGTTGTCAGTGAAATGGATTCGGGATTATAGGGGATCATACCCCGTTTCATCATCGACCATTCCAGCAGATTCTCAAGTAAAACGTAAAGGTTAGTGGCCGACTTCCGCATGCTGATTACAATGCTTTTAATCTCTTCGAGGGTCATGGTCTCTAATTCTTCCACCATGATCCGGGTGAATCCAAGGAATGCATTAAACGGGCTGCGCAGGTCGTGGGCAATGATCGAAAAGAGCTTGTCCTTTTCGGCATTGAGTTTTGACAATTCTTTATTTTTAAGTTTAATCTCTTTTTCTGCCTGTTTGCGTTCAGTAATATCCCTGTTAATGCCGACCAACCCGGTCACATTTCCATTCACGTCGGTTACAGGCACTTTTGTGGAAAGGTTCCAGCGAATGTCCTTGGTGATATTATTGGTGCAAATCTCTTCATAATTCCTGAGTGATATGCCGGATTTCAAGATAGCCTGCTCATCAGCAAAGTATTGATTGGCCAGGTTTTTCGGAAAGAAATCAAAATCAGTTTTGCCGATCATTTCATCCGTTTTCGCTGCCCCGCAATTAACCGCTACAGCGGGATTGCATATGACGAACCTGCTGTCGTTATCCTTATAATAGATTTGATCAGGAATGTTTTCGATGATCGTATCCATTAATCTCTTTTCAATCAATAATTTTTCTTCATTACGTTTTCGTTCGGTGACGTCGCGAACAATTGAAACCATTCTGACAGGCTTTCCATCGGCATCACAGATGTATTCGGCGTTTACCTCGAAATCGAAGATGCTCCCGTCAAGCCGCAAGCCCCGATAATCATTCGAACCAATCGAATGACCCTGTGCAATAAGCATGATGTTTGCCATAGCCCGTTCCCGGTCTTCGGGGACAATATAATCAGTAACCAGATGTCCCAGTATATCTTCTTCACGCTCACAGCCCAGCATCTTCACTGCCCCCGGGGATACCATTATATGGCGTCCATTACTCAAATCCGTAATAAAAATGGCATCGGGTGATGCGATAAGTATGGAACGATATCTTTCTTCGCCCTCGTGCAGCGCCTCCTCCATCTTTTTTCTCTCAGTGATATCTGTTGCAATTTCCACAACACCAATCAGATTTCCCTCTGTGTCGAATATCGGTTCACCCCTTTCTTCCCATACTCTTCCATCTGGATTATGCATTATTGCGTGTTCTGATTTTTTTGTCTCCAGCGCCTTCAGCGTTGGACAATTTTTACATGGCGCCGCTGGGTCACCCCAAAAATGATGACAGGAGTGACCGATCATTTCATCCGGGGATTTTCCGGCAGATTCAGCAGCCGTTTTATTCACCCAGATTATTTTCAAATCCTTGTCAACGAACGCAATATTTGATCTGATTCCGTTCAGGATGGCATCTTTTTGTATCTCACTGATCCGCAATTTCATTTCAGCTTGTTTGCGTTCGGAAATGTCTTCCTGAAGCTGGTGGTTTATCGCCAGTAAAGCCTCGGTTTTTTCCTTGATTTTTCCTTCCAGCCATTGATTCCGCTTTGTTAATTCATTTAACGGGTAACTCTCTCCCGATACATAATTATTGGTTGGTGAAGATACGTGCTTGTGGATGATCAGCCAGTCATTTCCTTTTCGCCGGAAAATCACACTCAGTCTTAATCCTTCAATTTCCAGAAGATAATTGTCTATCTCCGTTTTGATCGAAATTACTGCAGTGACCAATCCAATTGCCGGAGATAATACATCTGTTTTGATACTTTGATATTGAAAAGAAACCGGGCCGGGTATTTGGGATAAATCACGCAGATAAAGTGCTTTTGCCAGCCCCGGATCCATCGCTGTTTCATCAGGCCCCGAACCAATTGTGGTCATTTCCTCATCAAACATCGCAAAGGTCTTGTCAACATCCCTTTCAGTGAAATATACCTGCATATACTTATCAAATGCAGTCCTCACTTCATCTCTTATTTCATTCAAATCAGGATTATTTCTATCGTTTATAATATGATGGGGCATTTGGTGGTGATTATGATGTAAAGCTACATAAATAGTGGTTCCGACGGAAAAAAACTTTAACAATTCAACAAGGATGTTGTTCAGCTTTTCCGCGTATAAAAGGATTATTCTGATCAATCATATGGAATTCCATTGATTATTAAAGTATTTTTGTATAAGAACAAGTTGTTAACAATTCTTGTAAAAGACCCTGACCCATGAAAAAAATTACCATGCTGTTATCTCTTGTCCTCTATTCTTCAGCTGTAAACAGCCAGTCTCTGAACCTGGTGCATCGTTCAAAGATGCATGATTTTCATCCATCAGAGGAAGTGCAGGCTGAAATTACCGGTCTTCAAGCAATCGGAGTTAAGGAAATATCTGATTTGGGAAATCCTCCTGATCGCAATTGGGTGAAGCAGTTTGGCGGAGATGGAGCTGATGTTGGGCAGGATATCGTAACCGACGCTGCCGGGAACAGCTATGTTACGGGTTATTTTTCGGGACCGGTCAGCTTCGGATCCCTCACCCTGACCAGCGCCGGATACTCCGATGGATTTTTAGCCAAATTCAACAGCGCCGGAAACCTGATCTGGATGCGGCAGCTTTCATGCGATCCTTATTCGGTTGTCAGGAGTCACGGGATCACCATGGATGCCGGAGGTTACATTTATATAACCGGCTCCTTTAATGGCCCGGCGCTGCAAATCGGAACGTACAGCCTGCAAAAAACAGGCGTTGAAGACCTGTTTGTTGCGAAATACGACTCATCGGGGATGCCCGTTATGGCAACACACTATGGAACCTATGGAGGTCTGATACGTCAGGGGAAAAGCATTGCGGCAGATGGAGAAGGAAATTGCTATGTCGTTAACGGGAGCTATGCCACTGAACTTTATGGCGGTTACAGCTTAATAAAATTTGACCATTCCGGGTATTTTCAATGGGATTATGAAAATGGCGCCTGGTTTATGGATGTGAGGTATCATGCAGGCTCATCGGGTGATGCAGGTGAACCGGCATTGTACCTGACCGGGTATATCGATTCGGATGTGATTTTCGGGAATACGACTTTGACGACAACCGGTTACAGCAATGCCCCATTCCTGGCCCGGTGCAACACCTCCGGCACATTTGAATGGGCGGTGCAGGGTGTTCCGGTTGCACTGGGCTACATAACCAATTATAATCGTGCATATTCGCTTGTAACCGATGGCAACGGCGATGTCTATTTTTCAGGCAGGTTTGAGGAAAAGCTGGTTTTTGGGAGCGATACGCTGGAGAATTCATACTGGAACAATTATGCGCCATTTATTGTCAGATGTTCATCCACAGGTTCGCTTGAATGGGCCAGGCAAGGTGAAATATTAACCCCTTCCTATGCTGCTTCATCGCCAGTCAACTATCCCGTTGATGTTACCATCGACACTGCCGGGAATCCTGTTATTTCATGCGATCTGCTGAACGATACCATCGCATTCGGAAATATTATAGCCGGAGGTTCCGGCTGGGTCATGGTGGGTTACGATGCCAGCGGAAATGAACAGTGGCGTGCCAGCTGGGATGGTTCACCGAAACAGATTTTTGGAACGGCCGGAAATAAATTTACCTGCACCGGCAATGTTGGCGGCAACATCATGATCATGCAGACTGATGCATCGGGAACAGGGGAATGGAGGCTCGAAACATCGGGGAATTCGGGCGCTGCAGGGGTGGTTAACCTGGCGTTGGATTCGCAGGGAAACCTTTTTGTGTATGGTAAAACAGATAACCCCGATCCGGTTATAGGAGCAGCCACCGGTACCTTCCTTGCCAAACTGAAACCTGATGGCGATACCCTGTGGTCCATTCCGTTCATTGGCGGCCGGTACAATACCACCTATGGAAGTTTTATTTCTGTAGATCAGGAAGATAATGTATGTGTGATGGGAATATTCTCCGACACCCTGCAAATCGGCATTGAAATGCTCCTCAACACCGGTTACAATGATGCCCTTTTTATCGTAAAACTTAACAGTTCCGGTGTTGTGCTGTGGCTAAAACAGATCGGTGATAGTTTGACAACCATTGAAGGGAATTCCCTTACAACTGATCACCAGAATAATGTGATTGCAAGCGGAATATTTTATGGTTCATTAACAATCGGAACCTGGACGCTAACCGATGCAGGAAGCGGCGATGCTTTTGTAGCGAAATTTGATGCCAATGGCAACGCTGTCTGGGCTGAAAGAGCCGGCGGCGATGATTTGGAGTGGTCGGGGTATGTATCAACCGATGGAATGAATAATATCTATCTGACCGGTGAATTCTGCTCCCGGACTATTACCGTCGGGAATGAGACAACCCATCTAACCAGCTATGACGGGGATGTGATTTTGATAAGATTCTCACCCGAAGGACAGATGACATGGTTCCGGGCATATGGCGGAGGTGCAGTCGATACCATCCGGCGTTATTATTGCTGGCCTGTCGCGATCAAAACAGATGCCGGTGGCAATAGTTATATCTATGGCTGGACTGGTAAAAGCAACATCTATGGGACATTTATACTGGATAGTCCTTATAATTATAATTTCTCATTAATTAAAACAAACAATGTTGGTATCGTGCAATGGGCCAAAATCATCAAAGAAAAACGTTACGGGTACCATTCCATGCAGATGGACATCGACGAACATGGAGATTGTTATATTGGAGGATATATTCGCGATACGATTTATTTTGAAAATAACATGGTTGTCAAAGAGGGTCCCAGCGACCTGTTTCTGGCCAAATACGGAAGCTCGGGCAATTTTTTGTGGTCAAAAATTTTCAGCAGCAATCCATCAGAGCGAACCGGCATACCATTCTACACCAACAATCTTAGTGGTATAGCCGTATACGATACGGCATCCCTGTTCATAGCCGGAAAATCAATCTACGATCTGGAAATTGACGATATCGTGCTGCACAGCAGCAATGTGAATGGTTTCATCTCGCTGCTCGGTCCTGATATTCCTGTAGGAATGATTACTTCAAAGGCTAACGAAAGCGGGCTGATCGTTTATCCCAATCCGGCTTCTGATATCGTCACGGTTGAATTGATGCAGTCAGGTATGCATCAGGATGCTATGCTGAGTGTTTACAACATGCAGGGAAAAAAACTCATGCAACATGCCATGAACGGCGAACCGCAGTTCCGCTTCTCACTTACCGGCGCCCCTTCAGGAATCTATCTCATTCAGGTGCAAACGGGCAACCGGTCTGAAATTGCCAAGATTGTTAAGAATTAATACTCAGTCAATCAATCAGTCAATCAATCAGTCAATCAATCAGTCAATCAATCAATCAATCAATCAATTATTTGCTATTGTGGTAGATCCACTTGGCGCCTTCCCAGAACGCCTTGATAGCTATCTCAGCATGAACTGTTCCCTGGGCAGGTTTCGGAATCATGGGGGGCCACTCCTGGTATTCGATGTTTGTCAGCCCGAGATCTGTAAACCTTTTTTTGGCGGCAGTAAAGTTGCCGAACAACACGCAGTCATCATTTTTGCAATGCCACAGGAGCATCTTCGATTTCGGGGTCCATCCCATATGACCGTTGTTTTGTGAAAATATCTGCATGGCCTGGCTGGATGGATTCCGGAGGGAATCGATAAACGCGTCGGTAAAGATCTTTTTCAGGATCTTGTCGGGAGGCATTTTCCCGTTGACTACGGTCTCATCATAGAATCCCGTTGTGTATTGCGGAAGATCGGTAAGGTAGGGAGCCTTCAGTACGGTGTTATAGGCAAAAGCCTGTGGATAGATTGCATTATATCCGACAACCACCATCGGTAAAAAGTAGGGCTCTGGAAATGCCGAATCGGCAAGCATAAGTGGCAACATGGTTCCGGTGAGGTCATATGGCCCCGACAGGCAGGCGACACCGTTCAACTTGACATTCCGTGCCTCGAGTTCCCTGGCGGCTACCATCGTTACATATCCTCCCTCTGAGTATCCCATGAGGAAGGTCTTTTTATTCCAGTAAACATAGGGATTCTTATACTCACTCAATGATTTGATGGCTCCCTGTACCATATCTGCCGTTGAAACTGCCAGTCTTTCCCTGACACAGAAGGGATGGCTTTCACCAACGTCGTCGCCCATCCCCTGGTAGTCGGGCATCACAATGATCCATCCCATGGTCGAAGCCATGATATCGGCAAGAACAGCTTCAGGATATGAATCGTATTCGCTGTATTTCGCGGTCTTCCATTTTGAAGGAGCCAGTTTTTTGAGGATCTGTGTCGCATGGTTTAACGACAGGAGAGGTGCATACACCCTGGCTGAAAATGAAATAGGTGTAACCATCAAACCGGTCAGTTGGATCTTTTTTCCGTGATTGTCGGTGGAGTAATATTTGATCACATCATTCCTGACCAGGTAGGGAACAAATCCCGGTTCCATTTTGGTGGCTTCATATAAAAAGTCGTGGCAGTCGAAAACGTCTGATTTATCAGGCAGCAGCATCACCTGGTCGACGATGTCCTGGTAATTGAGTGTTGTCGATTCGATAACCTCAAATTCTCCCGTATTATTAACAGGCGTGTAATCAGGGTTGTGATCCTTGATGCACGAATTGAGCAGCATTGCGGCTACAAACATAATTGACAATGCAACGACTTTCATAATCCGGCTGTGGTTCCGGTTTTTCAGTTTTATGTTCATCATTTTTTAATTTTTTAATGAGTTAAACCAAATGTTTATAGTTAATAGACAACGGAAGGAGCAGAAATGTTGCTCAGGATTCAGAGAACTGGCTTTTTGTAGTAGCCTCAATGTCAGAAATTCTGAACAAGTCAGTTGCACTCAGTTTTTTACGGCACGTACAGAGTAGCCATACCCTTTGCGTTTTCCATCAATTACGGCTCCAGTGGTTTCGTTGAAAACTCCGCAGTTAAGGCCGCTGAACTCATCCGAGTTGGTTGAGGTCCAAAAAATGCCCATGGTGCCCATCATCTCAAACTTTCCGCTGTAAACCCGCATGCCGCCAGGGAGTGCGGTAAATCCTGCCTGATTGGTCGCACCGGTATTCGGATCAGCCCAGTGAGAAGTCCCAGTCTCTTTTAGTTTTCCCCCGGCCACGGTTTCGCCGCCCAGATAGGTGACCAGCGTTTGCCAGTCGGCCCCGGTTGCAACATGCCACCCATCAGGAGCCAAACCACGACTGTCGCTTGCGGCAAACCAGTTGTACAAAAATCCATAGATGTTTCCGGTATTTACATCATTGTTGTAATTACAGAATACCCCAACTGAATTGTTCGATTGTTTATTCCAAAGGGAATCGACTGTCTCATTCGGGATAACGTCGCCATTGCGGTACCTGGTGGTTTTCAGATTTTCAACCAGCCACACCTGGGTGCCAATCGTTACCATATGGTAAACATTGCCATCAATGTCGGTAACCGTAGCCGGAACGGGATCGGGATCGGTTTTCTTTTTGCATGCTGTGCCAATCATCAATGTGATCCCTGTTAACAGAAACAGGAACGTTAAAATTTTGTTTTGCCTTTTCATGGTGTACGTTTAAAGAATGTAATGAATGAATTTCTTGCAGCCTGGCAAATACAAAACGCAGGCCAGAAACGAAGGAATGGCGAATCCGGAGCTTGCATCCTTTGTAAGTGATAGAAATTCAATAACTAAAGAAGAATAATTGTAGATAAATACGGTAAAAAGCGCAAGCGAAATATGACCGGGAATTACATTTATTTCAATAAAAACGCGTATGTACGCGAAAATGCTTACCTGGGAAAAACCAGATTGCGGAAAATATAATCAGGTGGATTTTTTCTGCGCCTTTTCCAGTTTATCAATCCGATCGGCCAGTTCGGGCAGGTTGCGGAAAAGAACGGTTGATCTTCTGAACTTCGAAACTTCCAGTGCAGGAATTCCAAGATAAGCCTGCCCGGGTTTGGTGAGACTTTTTGAAACCCCTGTTGCACCTCCCAGGATGGTACCGTCAGCGATGGTAACGTGACCGGTCATGGAGACATGACCAGAAATCAAACAGTTTTTCCCAACCTTTGTTGATCCGGCAATGCCGGTTTGGGCGGCAATGACTGTATTTTCACCAATTTCCACGTTATGGGCAACATGTACCATGTTGTCGAGCTTTACGCCTGTGCGGATAATGGTCGACCCGAAGGAGGCCCGGTCGACCGTGCAGTTGGCCCCCATCTCCACATCATCCTCAACAATTACATTCCCGATCTGGGGAACCTTGACATTTTTGCCGTCCTGCTGGTTGAATCTGAAACCATCGCTGCCAATCACCGTTCCGGCATGCAGAATACAGTGCCTTCCGATCTTATTATCCGAGTAAATCTTAACCCCCGAAAAAAGGATGGTATTATCGCCAATGATCGAATTGTCGCCAACGTACACATGCGGATGAATCTTTACATTGTCGCCGATCACCACCTGTTCGCCAACAACTGCAAATTCACCTACATAAATATCTGCACCCAGTTTTGCAGATTCAGCAATAGCGCTGAGTTTCGAAATTCCCTTTTTGTCATTTTTGATCTGGTTGTACACCTCAAGCAGTTTTGCAAAGGCGATATCGGCATTGTCAACACGGATAAGTGTTGCGCTGATGGGATTATCGGCAATAAAAGAGTTGTTCACAATGACGATCGATGCCCCGGTATGATAAATGTGAGGAGTATACAAGGGATTTGACAGAAAAGAGAGGGATCCTGATTCGCCCTCCTCAATTTTTGACAGTTTGGTGATGGTTGCTTCCGGGTTTCCTTCTACGGTTCCACCGAGCATTCCGGCAATTTGTGCTGCTGTAAATTTCATATTCAGACTGGTTTATTTAACTTGTAAGTTCATGACTTAAATCACTGGTTTACCTGGACCTGGGCCGTTTGTTCCGGTATAAGCTGCAATTTTCCGCTGTGTAAACCCGGGTGAAATTTTCCGACAGAATACGGTGCAGGGTTGTGAAAAACCAATCCTTCTGCGGATCATACTGCCCTACAATAAATACATAATCGAGCGGAAGCGATGCCCTGCCCTTCGTAAGTTCCATGTTGATGTATTTAGAAGGATCGGCAGGATCGCCCAGATAATAGTTTGGTTTTTCTTTCTCATTCCATATCACCGGGAAATAACCCATCACGCATTCATAATTGTACACCATCACAACTGGTTTGTCAACGGCAAGATAATCAACAAAATGGCCGGTGAACCAGTTGTCCATGCAGTATACGGGCAATACCAGGCTGTTGGGTTCAACATAATCGGCTGCCTTGTTGCACGAAACAGCCAGTTTGCCAAGATCCCTGATGTTCGGGGAATAATAGCGCAGGAGCGCCG
>CAISJJ010000064.1 GCA_903885595.1 uncultured Bacteroidales bacterium | reverse complement strand
GTCAAAGAAAGAGGCCGGGAAACACAATCTCAGGATCGCGACAATTTTCAGCTATACTGCCAATGAAGATGATAAGGATGCTACCGGATTGTTGTATGATGAACCGGAAATTGAAGAATTTGGTATGGCAGCAGATCAAACAACGGATTATGGAGCCAGGGGAACTTCCATAACCAACGAGCATAGCCGTGAGAAATTGGATGCGTTTATTGTCCACTACAATCAGATGTTTAACACCAATTTCTCTACCCGCGATAGCCAGTCATTTTACAACTACTACAACGATATTTCAAAGCGTATTAAGGACCGGGAGCGGATTGATGCACAGGAAAAGGACCGGGTTGACATTCTGCTGGTGGTGAATATGTTTTTGACCGGATTTGACGCAAAGAAGGTCAATACGCTGTACGTTGATAAAAACCTCAAATATCATGGTCTCATTCAGTCGTACTCGAGAACAAACCGTATTTTAAACGATCAGAAATCGCAGGGGAACATTGTTGTGTTCCGCAACCTGAAAAAGGCCACCGATGATGCCATTGCCCTATTCTCGAACAAGGATGCAAAAGATATCATCCTTATGCAGCCTTACGAAGATTACGTCAGGAAATTTTCACAGGCATTTATTGAGTTACTGAAAGTGGCGCCAACAGTTAACAGTGTCAACGATTTACCAAGTGAAACCGAAGAGCTGGAATTTATCAAAGCATTCCGGGAATTGATGCGTTTAAAAAACGTACTCTGTACCTTCGCTGATTTCAGCTTTGACCACCTGGCGATGAACGAACAGCTTTTTGAAGACTACAAAAGTAAGTACCTTGACCTGTACGATAAGGTCAAAACCAATAATCAAAAAGAGAAGGCTTCGATACTCGAAGATGTCGACTTTGAACTGGAACTGATTCGCAGGGATGAGATTAATGTTGCCTACATTCTGAAATTATTGGCGAACCTAAAGGGCAGCGACCAGGAAAAACAACGAAAAGAGATCATTGATTTGTTAGCCGGTGAAGTGCACCTGCGCAGCAAACGTGAACTGATTGAAAAATTCATCCAGGAAAATTTACCGCTGGTTGAAGATGCAGATGATATTCCTGAAGCATTTGATAAATTCTGGAATGAAGAGCAGATCAATGCCTTTAAAAAACTGTGTGAAGATGAAAACCTGTCTTCCGACAAAGTTGAGAAGACCATTGAAAATTATCTGTATGCAGAGCGGGAACCTTTGAGGGACGAAGTGCTTGATTTGATAGAAGGACTAAAACCAACCGTTCTTGACCGGAAGAGGGTTGGTGACCGGATTCTCGATAAAATACTGAGGTTTGTGGATACCTTTATGAATGGTATGACGACAAACTGACGGCTTTTATTTATCTTTGTCCATGCTGCTAAGGACATTAATATGAGGCAGAAAGAGATTGTAACCCTTTTATGGAGGAAATGAATTATGAATAAAATTGAGCAACTATTTCATCCATTGGTTGAAATAATGGTTGATGAAAATTTAGCAAATCCGATGATTATGCCAAAAGTTTATGTTGATATGGAGTTTGGCTTGATGCTGCGTGTTGGTGATACTTTATTATTTAAAGAGGAAGGGGCTGAACAACCAAAATGGATTGTAAAGGCAGAGGATTTTGAGCAGTTATATGATTGGGCAATAACATTAACAGAAAGAAATATATATTCAGATAGAATACAGTTTTATGCAAAAAGGATTTAGAATAAGAAAAGCGGGATAACGCCAAAGACAATTGATTATTCCAATATATGCAAGCGTTTTCTAACTTAATGCCGTATAGTCGCTTTGCATGTAAAACCATGTGCCGCAATAACCTTTAATGAGGAGTCTGGGATCAAGAGATAAATCTGGGGGGAAGATAGCTAGGCATAAATATTAGCTAACCTGAACAGAAAGAAACTGACATTTCTAACACCCCGAAACGCAGAACGAAATGCCTTTATCTTAGCGTTAAAAGATTCAGCGGAAGCGTTTGTGCTGCGATTGTTGAAGAAATTGAGAACTGTCTGGTAATGGGATTCAATAGAACGGGCAATCGTATTGAATGATTTAAATCCTGCTTTCTCAACCTTATCGTACCACAAGGCAAGTTTTGTAAAAGCAACTCCTTTATCCTTAGTCTTACTGTACACTGAACCCAATTGCATTGCAAGATTATAGGCGCGTTCCAACAAAGGATACCTAGCAAACAGAATCTCCCCTCGTTGG
>CAISJJ010000063.1 GCA_903885595.1 uncultured Bacteroidales bacterium | reverse complement strand
GATCCGGTTGAATCGATTGTTTTTTGACAGTCCCTTCAATCAGCTTTTTGGCAAGGACAGCAAGTTCCCTGTGCGCTATCATCCAGCCCACCACATAGCGGCTGAAGATGTCGAGGATAAGGAAACGTCCTTCAATTTGAGTTATGAGGGTTTCATTTCCTCCAAAACCGATTCTAGGATCAAACGTTTTCGTTGAAATCGTTGAACATTGAAGGCTAAAAGCTGAGACTCGTTATGCTGACATTTATATTCCCGTCATTGTTTCTCATTAAAAGGAACATATTCGGTCCTACCGTCTGAAACTTCCCAGTTCTGCATGGCTTGCCTGTTCCGAAATCCCACCCATTCCTTTTTGATGAGAAATCCAAAAGGCTCGTTATCATTATATCCCGATTTGGATCGGCTTCGAAATATTTAGAATTCATTAATAGCTCGGTATTAATAATAATTTCTGATCCCTGTACTGTCACTACACGCTTTATGTACTCACAGTTTTTTGTTTGTCTTATAGAGTTCTTGATCTTAACGGCTATATCGATTAAAGACTTATTTTCGATTTCATTTCCTTGGAAAACGGTGATGCTATCCACAAAAGCATTGCCCACGTATCCTTCATCTATGTCAGGATGTAACTTTCGAATTTGAACTGGATTCTTAACAGTTACGATATCTTTTCCGGGCAATATTTTTTGTGAATATTCTTTCAAAAGGTAAGCGTTCACAATCTGAAATTCGGATATTAATTTACCTTGATCCTGCGCTTTCTCATGGATGCTGGATATAAACTCTTTTGTTACATTTATTTCTCTATAATGGTATTTTTCAGAGTTTCGGGGCGAAGCGAGATGATGGTTTACATTAATCTGCATACCTTTTCTCATTATCTGATTTTCACTGAAGCCATGTTTATAAGATCTTTGTTTCGAAGGCATTTTATACGTCTTTCCTTGAGCAACTGCTTCCCACGCCGAGCAGAACATATCCAATGTGTATCCATCTGCTATTATATGTGAATAACTGAGTCCTAAGATAACACCGCTGTCGATTGGGGTTACAGTCACAATAAGCATAGGCCTTCCAGGTAAAGCTTCGACCTTAACCGCTATCTCTTCATTGATATCTAAATCAATTTGATTAATATCCTTGTTTTTTATTGCAGGCTGTATCACAAATAATGCACCAGTTTTAGTTTGCTGAATCAGGAAGTCGCCAGTATCAGCTCTGACGAGACGACTAGATAAGATATCAAAATCCTGCAAGACCTTGCGAAAGCTACGGTAAACATGATCTATATCGAATGATTTCCTATAGTAAAAAACCAGCTTAAACGAATCCGCACCAACGAATTGAGCATCAAGCATGGAAAGCGGCAAAAAACGATTATTCATATTCTGGGGGATGTGTTGATTATCCACGAAAGCCCCGCATTCCCCTCATTCATAAATTAATAATTTCTTTGGTCGCCGGTGTCATCCGGGGCGAGGAATAAAGGTAAGACGGTAATTCCTCGTGTTTTTGTATAATAATATCAGCTCCCGTCTCAAACAATCGCTTGCGGGAATTGTTGCCCGTGGCTATGAGAATGCATCTAATTCCCAACTCGCGCGATACCATAAAATCATGAACTGTATCACCTATCAATACAATTTCCGACGGCTCGGCTGCAAGTGATGCTATAAGCTTCCGCCCTTGCGTCATCTTGCCATACCTTGACGTACTTTCGCTCCCTAATATGTTATCAAAATACTTCCTGATCCCATAGTGATGTAGATCCTCTAAAAGCAGTTCTTGTTCTCGAGCAGAGAGGATGTGCTGCCTGGTTCCTTCCTCTTTTATCTTTGAAAGAATTATCTCTACACCGGGGTGCAATGTGCAATTTACGCGAAACCCTTCATTGTATAAACCAACGAATTCCTCCACTAATGTGTCTACTGACATTGACACTTTGTCAATCCCAAGCAGAACCAAAAAATCTTCCACGGGATAGGTGAAATTATCGAGATAATATTCAAAGCTGGGGATATCCAGACCATTTGTTTCAAGCACTTCACGTGTTCGGAGAAAAGTAAAATG
>CAISJJ010000062.1 GCA_903885595.1 uncultured Bacteroidales bacterium | reverse complement strand
ATGTCACTCTTCTTATGCGGACTTTTTTTTACTTCAAGACAAGCCTTTATAATGAGACATGACCTTTTTTACATATCCTTTGGTTTCTGAAATTGGTGGTATGCCGTTATACTTATCAACCGTGGTGGGTCCGGCATTATATGCGGCAAGCGCCAGTTCTATTTTGTTGAATTTTTCAAGCATTTGTTTAAAATAAAGTGTTCCACCCATGATATTTTCTTCAGGATCAAACGGATTTCTAATATTCAGAAAGCTGAAATTCTGAGGCATGATCTGCATCAGACCTTTTGCTCCTTTTTGGGAAACCGCATAACAGTCAAAATTGGACTCGACCTTGATAATGGATTTGAGTAACGAAAAATCAACATCATGTCGCAATGAAGCCTTTAGAATGAGATGATCATATTGATTGGGATCAAGGTTTGTAGAAAATTTCTCGCCCAAACTGAAATCTGAATATTTAGTAGTGATGCTTTTCAGATAAATATGATATTTTGGAGACGTAGGCACATTTGTAAAATGACGAACGCCACTGTTGTCTTTATACACATAAATATCGGCTCTGGCAGAGGGAATACAGATGAATAACGTAATGACTGTATAAAATAACCTAATTAATATATTCTTATGTTGATACATCATAATTTCTCCTTTCGCTTACAGGTACAGCCTTGTAAAATTATCCAGGTCATGTTTCACCGCCCCTATCATCATTACAATATCAGTTCGATCCCGATATTCAGGAGCCAAGCGCTTACCTGGAATTATTACAAATCCTTCCTAGTTTGGACCTTTTACGGTTCCATCAACTATTCACCCATTTACGTTTTTCCAGAGAATCGGCGTAGGTTTTAAGAACAAATCTTTCTGCAAATTGATTGTGAGAAAAATAGGGTTTGGTAATTTGCAAAAAAGATTCATACAGTGCTGTAACTGTTTCCTCCTTCTGTTTCTCTCCGATAAAATTTCGAATTAGTTTTTTTTCGTAATAAACATGTTCGCCGACTACCTGTATTATTTTGAGTTTTTTTTCAGTATCCATTAGGGTGAACTGAACCTGATCCGTCAAAATTTCAATCCTGGCGGTCACAGTGACTTGCCATCTATCTCCAGCAATTTTTTTTGATCCATCATAAAAAGAGATTAACAGACCATTTTCAAGAAAAACTGTGTTTAATAAATTTTTTTCAGTCATTTCAACTATCGCAACCAGAAACATTTTTAAAGTATTTTATGTCTTAACATGTTTTTATTAAAGGATTTTATTGTTATTTACATAATGAGTTCAAAAGGATACTTACTCTTAATATGTCACAAATACCGCTATTTTCGTAAAAAGTCAAATCAGACGTTTTTTTATTTTTATCATCACAACTCGTAATAATATGAATACTGCCGCCAATATTGAAGAATTTGCTTACATGCTGTTTAAAAAATGGCAGTTATAAACAACCTCAGAATGTGTGTTCAATTAAGCTGATGGTATCATCAATGTTTTAAACATGAATTTTAACTTTTTTTATATGTTATAATAACATGTTATAAAGTTGTTAACACAATTGACAGGGTATTATTATTGTTTTTTTTATAAATAAATAATAAGAATACATCAAGAAAAGAGGTGCAATGCCTGCTTGTATCCGTAAACAAATAGAACTTGTAACCCGTAAACAAAACGGATAGAATGATCAATTCAAATTAAATACTTCGATATGGGATATTATGAGCATTCTTTCTTCAAGCGTTTCTATAACTCGTTATCAGGTGCTGGGTCAACTGGTTGATCCTTTAATGGATACCTTAACCCGGCTTCTTACTCAAAATGCAATTGTTGAAATAGACGATGAGGATGTGGATCAATCCGCTGGGTGGACATCTTTTGAAGATCCTTTTACCCCGGATTTCACCGGATCAGCGTTTGTAATGGGATCTCAATTCATTTTTTCTTTCCGCATGGATAAAAAAGCAATTCCTTTAAAAGTTGTAAACAAAAGGTTTCGTCAGCAAATTACAAAATTGTTGAAGGAAAGCGGCAAAGAATTCTTATCAAGAAATGAAAAAAAACAGATCAAGGAAGATGTTATTCGCGAACTTTCACTTCGAATACCGGCAACACCGAATGTGTATGATGTTCTATGGAATTATGAGAAATCAAGTATCTGGTTTTTTTCAACACAAAAATCAGTTAACGAAGCATTTGAAGTTTTTTTTACCAAATCGTTCAAGCTTAATCTTGTTCGACGATTTCCCTATACCGCCGCCATGGAATCCCTCACAAATTCTGAGGAAGATATACTGAACAGGCTGACGCCATCTCAATTTATGGAGTAATTAGTGTTAGACATTTCCGTTGCATATAACCGTTATAAATTTGTTGGATATGAATTTCTGACATGGCTTTGGTTTGTTATCGAACATGATCCTGCCCAGTTGAATCGAGTCATCCAGGAAAATATCAATTTTACCGTTGGCAATCGGATTATGCTGCAAAATGCTGTTCATGATGCAGTGGAAACAATTACGATCAAGGGGGATGATGCCGGACTGGAAGAAGGGATTCTGGCCCTTAAAAAAGGGGCGCTGGTCACAGAAATTCATTTGAGAGTTACGGAAGAAGAAAATGAATGGCAGCTTACCTTGAAAGGCGAAAATCTTAATATCAGCAATCTTAAATTGCCTGAATCAGGACAGATCGAAACCAAGGATGACGTTGAAGGTGCTGTACTCGAAAAGTTTTTTTTATATGAAAAAATTATGGTCTGGGTGGATGCCATCTATTGTTATTTTATAAAAATCAGGCTTTCCCCTGAATGGAATGATGTTGTCGTTCCTCAAATAAAAAAATGGATACTGCAGTAAAAAAGGCTTATTTAATGAAATTCACACTGAAAAAATCCAAAATTCTGGATACACTGGCAAAAATCCAGGGTATTGCCGGTAAAAAATCGAGCAATGCCATCATTTCCTGTGTACTCATAAAAGCTCTTGCGAACGGCCTTAAAATATATGTCACCGATTATGAAACCGGATTTATCGGCTTTTATCCGCTTGATGTGGAATCAGAAGGTGCAATTGCCATCAACGCCAGAAAATTGTATGAAATTGTCAGGGATTTTCCAACAGAAGACATTCTTGTCAATGAAGTAGAAAATTTCTGGATAGAAATTGGCAATTTTAATGTCCAATATCATCTTGTTGGAATGAATCCTGATTCTTTTCCAGAGGTTCCGGAAATTGAAAATATTCCATTCATTCAGGTGGAATCACGGTATTTTAAGAAAATGATTGATAAAACCTCCATGATGACAGCATCTGCCGAAGATAAACGTCCTCATGTTCATGGAGTTTGTCTGGAGACGGTTCAAAAAGAAGGTGAAAGCTGGGTCAGAGTCGTTTCAACAGATGGAAACCGTCTTGCCAGGGTAGAATACCCCTGTATAAACGAACCCGCCTTAGCCCTTGATCGTACAACTCTTGTTCAAAAAAAAGGATTTAACGAACTCTCTAAAATCATTATTCCACAAGGGACTCTTTCCATCGGCATAATGGACAACAAGCTGTTCGTTAAACAGAATCAGGAAACCGTCAGTATTCAACTCCTAAATGGTGCTTTTCCAGATATCAGCGATATTCTTTTCATCAAGGACGCCAGGCAAATCATTCTTAACAAACAATTGTTCATTATGATGCTCAAACGCATGTCCATTTTTTCAACCGAAGATTACAAAGGTGTAATATTTAATTTTAATGATGACAAAATGATTATTACTTCAACGAATCCGGAACTCGGTGAATCCAAGGAAGAAATGTTTATTGTATATCCGGGCAGTCCTATTGAAGTTGCATTCAATCCCAGGTATTTTATAGAATCTCTTTCCGTGATTGAAGAGGATCAGGTCATATTAAGTATTATTGATGATCAAACACCTTGTTTGATAGAGGGTGAAAAGGATAAGAGCTATATTAGTGTGATAATGCCCATGAAAATATAAGATGAAAATGAGAAATCAGGATAGGTAGCATTTGTTGCGTGTTTAAGGTCATGGATGTTTTAAGGGTAAAAAAAGAAGAAAATGGAAAATCAGACATATACAGCGGATAATATCAAAATACTGGAAGGTCTTGAGGCTGTTCGCAAAAGACCTTCCATGTACATAGGAAATGTGGATGTAGAAGGTCTTCATCATCTGGTTTACGAGGTTGTTGATAACAGCATTGATGAGGCTATGGCCGGATATTGCGACGATATCAAGGTGATCATTCACCTGAATAACAGTGTCAGCGTTGAAGATAATGGCAGAGGTATTCCGGTCGGAATTCATAAAAAGGAAAATGTTCCTGCTGTTGAAGTAGTAATGACAAAACTTCATGCCGGCGGTAAATTTGACGATAGTTCCTATAAGGTTTCCGGAGGACTTCATGGCGTCGGCATTTCTGTTGTCAATGCCTTGTCAGTTTTCATCGAACTTGAAATTTATTCTGAAGGTAAAATTTATTATCAAACTTACTCAAAGGGAAAAAAGACCAGCGAACTTGAAATTCGCGGGACAACGGACAAACGTGGAACAAAGGTTCACTTTACCGCAGATCCGGAAATATTCGCCATTACCACTTACGATTTTGATATTTTGCTTCGCCGTCTCAGAGAACTGGCTTTTTTGAATAAGGGCATTAAAATTTCCATTGAGGATGAACGCTCGGATGTAAAAAAAGAATTACAGTACAAGGGAGGTTTGGTTTCTTTTGTCGAATATTTGAATCGTCGAAATACGCCTCTTCATCCGCCAATTTTTGTTGAAGGCATCAAAAATGAAGTCAGTATCGAAGTTGCCATTCAGTACAACGATACCTATAATGAAAAACTGTTTTCCTTTGCAAACAATATCAATACGATTGAAGGTGGGACCCATTTGATCGGATTCAAGGCTGCCTTAACCCGGACCCTGAATCAGTATGCAACCAGCGGTAGCCTGCCCAAAAACCTTCAGGTCAAAATCAGCGGTGATGACGTTCGTGAAGGGCTGACCGCCATCGTCAGCGTGAGAATTAAATCTCCACAGTTCGAAGGCCAGACCAAGACCAAGCTGGGAAATAGCGAGGTCAAGGGGCTGGTTGAATCTCTGGTTAGTGAAAAACTGAACATTTTTCTAGAAGAGAACCCGGCGATTGGTAAAAAAATTATCGAAAAGGCTGTTGATGCTTCCAGGGCCAGAGATGCTGCCCGAAGGGCCCGCGATATTGCCCGCAGCAAAGGCTCTTTGCTGGATTCGACGCTGCCGGGAAAACTGGCCGAATGTCAGAGTTCCGATCCGAAGGAAAGAGAGCTTTTTCTGGTGGAAGGAGATTCAGCCGGTGGTTCCGCCAAGCAGGGCAGAGATAGAAAATTTCAGGCCATTCTCCCGCTAAGGGGTAAAATTTTGAATGTGGAAAAAGCCAGGTTCGACAGGGTCATCAAAAGCGAAGAAATCAAGAATATAATTACCGTGCTGGGAACCGGAGTCGGTGAAGAGGACTACAACGCAGATCAAATTCGTTACCATAAAGTCATTATCATGACCGATGCGGATGTTGATGGAGCTCACATCCGAACCCTGCTGCTAACTTTTTTTTACCGCCAGATGCGCGAAATCATTGAAAAAGGATATCTGTACATTGCCCATCCGCCACTTTTCAGGGTGGGTAAAGGCAGTCAGGCCCTTTATCTGAAAGATGAAAGGGCTTTTGACGAGTATATTCTGAAACGGGTCTGTCAGCAAAAAGCGGTTAAAACCAGTGTCAGTGATGACCTTGTCACGGATCATCACTTATTGATGTGGGTCGGAGATCTTTCCGAGTATTTTGCGATGATGAACAATTTTATGATTCAGGGGTATCCGTCCGAGCTTATGACGTGCCTGATTCGGGCTGGTGTTGCGGATAAGGATTTTATCAGGGACTTACAGCAGATGACAGTGCTGAGAGATGCAATCATTCAGGCGGGCTTTGATGTCACTGAACCGCTGTGGAACGTTGAAAAACATTTATACGAAATGACGGTGTCCAATCTGGAGGCAGACCAGTTGAAGCGACTGCTGACGGAAAGAACTGAAAAAGACTTCAAACCCGTAAGAATCGGCAGAGGTCTTGTTTTTTCAAAGGATTTTCAAACATGTCTGCTGATAGGCGGCCGAATTGCGCTTTATGATGCGCCCCCGTTTCAGATTATTGAAATCGGAAAGGAAAAAGAGGCTCTTGTTGCAGAAAACAAACATCAACTTCTTAGAATGATGAT
>CAISJJ010000061.1 GCA_903885595.1 uncultured Bacteroidales bacterium | reverse complement strand
GCAGAAAAATTCGGCAGAGACAAAAACAGGTGGAACGGCCATGTGGATTATTACCTCCTGCGACGTTCAAAAAAAGAACCGGTAGCAAAAGCTGATTCGCTCAATCCTTATCCAATTGACTATAAAACCGAAGGATTTGTGGATGACATTGTAACCCGTTACTATCACTACCGGAACCTGATTAAATGAATAAAGGCAATTTGGATGGCAGGTGCATCAGAGAGAAGATTTGTATTGTTAATTCCAAAATTTTCCGCGAACCATGATATTTAACCTTAATATTTATGGTTAATCATAAATATTCGTATTTTTGAAGGGAGAAAAGTTCCAACATGGAAATCGATCGGTTTATTAAGCCGCAGATCATTGCTGACCTGAAACAGCATAAAAAAATTGTACTGCTTTACGGTCCTCGTCAATCAGGAAAAACGACACTTTCAAAACAAATCATCAGGGAGATGGATCTGAAAACACTGATGATCAATGCGGATCAATCAAAATACATTGATGTATTATCAAGCCGGAACCTGGGAAAGCTCCGGTCGCTGGTGGAAGGGTATGAATTATTGTTTATCGATGAGGGGCAGCGGATCCCCGAAATTGGTATTAATCTTAAGATTTTACATGATGAAATTCCGGAGTTAAAAACACTTGTTACGGGCTCCTCCTCCTTTTTGCTCTCTGGCCGTGTTTCAGAATCGCTGGCCGGGCGAAAAAAGGTCTTCACACTCTTACCTATCTCCATGCAGGAACTTGCCAGGTTCAATAATTCATTCGCGTTGAATGACCAGATGGAAGAGCGGTTGATCTTCGGCTCTTATCCTGAAGTGGTCACGACAGTAAACAATGCCGATAAAGAATACTACCTGCGCGACATATCTTCGTCCCTGATTTTCAAAGATATTCTGGAACTGGAAATGATCAAATACCCATTAAAGATCAGGGATTTATTGAAACTGCTGGCATACCAGGTAGGATCGCAGGTTTCGCTTCATGAACTGGGTATTAAACTGGGGGTGAATCGTGAAACAGTGGAACGATATCTTTTTTTACTTGAACAATCTTTCGTGATATTCAAACTCCCGGCGTTCAGTCACAACCCCCGAAAGGAGATCACCAAATCACAGAAATACTATTTTTACGACACGGGCATCCGTAATATATTGATTGACAATATGAAATATCTGGGTGACCGAAACGATGCCGGCGCTTTATGGGAAAATTTCATCATTGCTGAACGGCAAAAATATCTGGTATTCAATCAGAAAAATGTAAATTGTTTTTTTTGGCGAACCTTTTCCGGAACCGAAATTGATTATGTGGAAGAATACAAGGGAGAATATTTTGCTTATGAGATCAAATCCGGCAAATTGAAAACGAGAATCCCGGTTAGCTGGAGCGGAGAGTATGGCTCAAATTATCTGAACATCAACAAGGATAATTACCAGGAATTTATCATGTAATCTCAAAACTTCCACAGTAAAAAAAGCCGCCCCGGTGAGCCGGTGGACTCTTGCATATGACGCAATAGACATTTAATAAAACCAAATAAGGCATACCATTCCGTACATTGTCCCTTCAATGTAATGGCGATTTATTTGTCATTCAGCAAATCTCCGATATAAAACCCGCAAATCTCCCTGATCGATTCCTCCACCGGACGGAACTTAAAATTCAACGTTTTACAAAGTTTCTCACTTGAATAGGTATACACCTGCGATGTAGTAATGGCCATTTCCCGCGTCACCTCTGGTTTGGATCCGGTTAACAGTGCCCGCACAGCCTCAACGCGCCATGCCACAGCAGTCATTGCAGCAGGGACGTTCACCGTGGGAGCCGGTTTTCCAAGATGGGTGGCCATATGGGTGAATAAATCCTGGTATGACAAATTAGCCGCTGAGCATATGAAACGCTGCCCAAATTGATTTCCATCCATCAGCCCGATCAT
>CAISJJ010000060.1 GCA_903885595.1 uncultured Bacteroidales bacterium | reverse complement strand
ACCAGGATTTGGCTCCTACGGAGCCGGAAAGGATTATTTAAAACTGTATCCTCAAACAGGAAGGATCTTGCTATATTGAATTCTTCTGGTATAACTGCGCTCATTCATTTTGATAAATATTTAGAGAGTCGGTTTACTCATAATATTACTATCAACAACCCAATCTATGTGATTTTCTTTTACGAAGTCCGGATTGACCCGAATACTAAGGAAATGCTTTGCTTTTAGTCCCCGAAGGCAAACCTAAAAGAAAATTATGGAAAATTTCTTCTTCATGATAAAGCAGATACTTCAGTTACCTTGAAAGATTTGTCAAAAAAATTTGACAACCTCACGAGGAAAAAACTTATCGAACATTCAGCTTTTCGTGGAGAATGCCATCAAACACGGGTTGCTGCACAGGAAAGAGGGTGGGCATCTTGAACTCGTGCGTGAGCAGAATAATCAGAATCCTCAAAGAAACCCGGCGCACGACAGCCAATAACATCATTTTTACCGACCTTGAAAACAGCGACGGCAGTTCTGCCGGGGTTCGTGTTGAATTCTGGTTTCCTGAAATCAGGGCATAACCGGTTTGATTCCTTTATAAATTTCTACTTCACATCTTCCTGATTATTCATTACGGCCACGCGCTGGTACTGTTCAAATCGCACGTTCCTTTCCAAAATCACTACGTTCCTTTCTGCATTTGCAGCGATTAATAAATTGCCGGTTTAATCCTGATTTTGTGGTTTAATTTGGTTGAGGGAATCAGGTATTCAGTAATTTTTATTGAACGACCATGAACATAATTTTTACAACCATGAAATCAATTTTCACTTTTTTAGGTCTGCTGTTTATCATGAACGGATTTGGCCAGATGTATATACTAAATGAAGATTTTGCTACCGCTACAGGGATTACTCCCCCGGTCGACTGGCAAAACAACACCATAATTGGCCAGTCAACCGATAAATGGCATTTTGACAATCCGGGGAACCGAACTATCAATTACCCTATAACAGCTCCTTTCGCCATTTTCGACGCACAGCAGGTCTCCCCCGATACTGCCTTGGAGGTTGTTTCACTCGAAACCCCCTATATCGATGCATCCGTTGGCAGCTATTGCCTGCTGTTTTTCGATCACTATTTCTTTTCAGGCGCCGGGGCTTCCGGGAAAATCCTGGCATACAACGGCACATCCTGGGTAGAAGTAATATCCTATACTTCAACTTCAGCATCAAACCCCAAAAGTGAAGTTCTTGACCTCACGGCAATTTGTGCAGGGCATACAAATGCCAAACTACGTTTTCAATGGGAAGGTCATGGAGAGGGTTATTGGGCGATCGATAATGTACGCATTTATGCACCCCTTTTTCTCGATGCTGGTATTTCTGCAATTGACAACCCGGTTATGCCTTTCAGCGCCGGATTACAGGATGTAAAAGTGACATTGAAGAATTTCGGATATCAGACCCTCACAACCGCTAACATCAGATGGAGTGTGAATGGGGTGTTGCAGACGCCTTTTTTCTGGAGTGGATCCATCCCATTTGGATCTTCAGAAATGGATGTCAATATTGGATCTTACGATTTCCAACCAGGGGCCGTCAATCAGATGAAAATATGGAGTGATCTGCCAAATGGAAATCCTGATCTGAACAAATTTAATGATAGTACTATTCAGAGCTTATTTCCTGCACTTTGCGGCACCTATACCATAGGTGGGGATAATCCAGATTTTATGACATTTAATTCAGCTGTCGACTATATGCATAATGCTGGAATAACCTGCCCTGTTTTATTCAATGTACGTGATGGACAGTATGACGAGAAAATTATTATAAATCAAATCTTGGGATCTTCTCAAATAAATACTGTGACTTTCCAGTCTCAGAGTAGTGATAGCTCACTTGTAACAATACTTTGGACAGTTAATGGATCTTGGCCAATAATTAATATTAATGGCTCTCAAAATATGATATTTAGGAAAATTGGCATTAAATGGGTTTACCCAGTTGGTTATTATCCAACGCTTGTTACGATTAATAGTCCATCTAAAAACATTTCATTTGAAAATTGTTTTATCAGGGGAGCTGATGGAATTAACATTTCAAACGCTTCTGACATTAAAATTTTAAACAATAATTTCAATGTCAGTTCTGGCATTACACTTTCCAATACTGCAAATGTGGTTATCAATAAAAATAAATTTATCAACACAGGATTTAATGTTATCACATCGTCAGGTACAAATACAAATCACATTGAAATAATAAAGAATGAGTTTATAAATTCAGGAATTCAATGTATCAATATATCATATGGATTAAATGATACCATTAATATTTCTGACAATTTGATTGAGAATACTTCATCAGGTATATCTGTTTCTGGAACTGGACTCTGCAATATCTCTGGAAACAGAATCCTCAATTTTACAAATAGAGGAATTGGATTAAGTGGTAATTCAGCATCATCAAAGTTTTTAGTTTTTAACAATTATATTTCTTCAACCAATCAGAATTTGGATGTTGTGGGCATTGATGTTGCTGTGGTTTCTAATGCGAGCATAATTTTCAATAATCTTAATATCCAGGCAGAAGGTAAGGAAAGTAAAGCTATCCTAATAGGTGAAAGCAACGGTCTTTTAGTTAAAAACAACATTATCGTCAATGTTGGCATGGGTTATTGTGCCTTTCTATCTGGTCAGAACACATCTTTTGTATTTGATTACAATGACTACTTTAGTGGCATTAATCAAATCGGGCATATAAGTGATACCCTATATTCTACCCTGTCATCTTGGGCATCTGCAATTGAAGGAGAATCAAATGGTAAAAATGTTATACCATGTTATACTACTTCTACCAATTTAGCTCCAAATCATATTCTGTTGAATAATGTTGGAACACCCATAACAGGAATTGATTTTGACATTGATTCGACGCTTCGTAACCAGAGTTTTCCAGATATCGGAGCCAAGGAATTTTCACCTTGTAATTTAGATGCAGGAATTGATCGTATTACATCCCCTATTACTCCTTTTAACCCTGGTTTAAATGAGGTAAAGGTGATACTGCAAAATCAGGGTTTGGAAACCCTTTCTTCGGTGACAATTAACTGGAAAGTAAATGGAATAATCCAAACTCCCATGTTATGGAATGGTACACTGAACAGTGGTCAAAACACGGAATTAGCAATAGGATATTATGAATTTTTATCGGCAACGGCTTATAAAATAGACGCTTGGACCTCTTTGCCCAATAATGGACTTGACTGCAACTTTTTTAATGATTCTTCTTTTTCCAGAAAAATCTACCCTATACTATGCGGTAACTACACTATCGGTGGTTCAAGTCCTGATTTCGAAACATTTAATTTAGCCATTGACTTTCTTCATAATGTAGGAATAAGCTGTCCGGTAATTTTCAATGTTCGCGACGGTCTGTACGACGAAAAGATCTTATTAAATCAAATAAATGGGACCTCTACTGTTAATACCGTGACTTTCAAGTCCCAGAGTAATGATAGTTCACTTGTAACAATACTTTGGACAGTTAACGGATCGTGGCCAACAATAAATCTTAATGGTGCTCAAAATATCATATTCAAGAAAATCGGAATTAAGTGGGTGTACCCGGTTGGTTATTATCCGACTCTTGTTACAATTAATAGTCCATCAAATAACATTTCATTTGAAAATTGCCTTTTGCAGGGTGCACTTTGTATGAGTATGTCAAATTCCTCTAATGTAAAAATCAAAAGTAATAATTTCACTGGAAGTGGTGGGGTTAGTATGAGCAATACCGCAAATGTCATAATTTCAGCTAATAAATTTACTAATATCGGGTTCGATGGGGTTACATCGTCGGGGTCGAATGTAAAACACCTTGAAATAGCGAAAAATCGATTCGTTAATATTTCAGGGCAATGTATTAATGTGTCTTATGGGATAAATGACACACTCAATTTATCGAATAACTATTTTGAGAATACTCCGGTTTGTATTATAGCTTCAGGTGCGGGTCAATGCACGATTTCCGGAAATAGACTATTTAATTTTACAATTAAAGGTATTGAGATTACTGGTAGTGCCAAATCATCATTATTCTCAATCTTTAATAATTTCATTTCTTCCACCAATAAGAATTTAAATTCAATAGGCATTTTGGTTAATGCGGTATCCAATGCAAATATCTTGTATAATAATATTAATATCAGGGCAGAAGGTAAGCAAAGTAAATCATTACAAATTTTCAATAGTTCAAATTTGGGTATTAAAAATAACATTTTTGCTAATGTAGGAAGGGGTTATTGTGTTTACATTACCGGTGAACATTCATCTGTTGTTTTTGATTATAATGACTATTATAGTAGTTACAACAGAATCGGTCGCATAGGTAAAAAATCCTACTTGAATTTATCATCCTGGGCATTGGTAATTCAGGGGGAAATGCATGGAATCAGTGCCATTCCATTTTTTACATCTGCAACAAACTTAGTTCCGCATCAAATTCTGCTTAACAATACTGGAATACCAACTCAGGGTATTGATTATGACATTGATTCGATATTACGAAATACTTTAACACCTGACTTAGGAGCAAAAGAGTTCTCTCCATGTTTGTTGGATGCAGGTGTAAATCATATTACCATACCAGTCACACCAGTAATCCCAAGTTCACAGGAGGTAAAGGCTGTACTTCAAAATCAGGGAACAATTTCATTAACACGAGCAACGATACATTGGGAAGTTAATGGCGAAGAGCAAGGTTCAATTCAATGGACAGGAAATCTGGAAAGCGTCCAGAATGAAGTAATCACATTGGGTACATATCCTTTTCAAACAGGAACAGTTTTTAGAATAAAAGTTTGGACTACCAATCCAAATAATGGAACAGATTGTGATCCATACAACGATACTATTGTTACAAAAAATTTTCCGAAACTTTGCGGGGTTTATACTATCGGCGGGTCAAATCCCGATTTTCAATCCTTTTATGATGCCGAATCAGCTGTGTCATTCGCTGGAATATCTTGTCCTGTCAATTTCAAAACTAGGGATGGGATCTACCAAGAGCGAATTGAGATTGATACCATTCCGGGGTCATCACCAATAAACACGGTGACCTTCGATTCTGAAAGTGGAGATAGTAGTATGGTAATTCTTGAAACCACTGGAATGCAAACGGTTATTCTAGAGGGTGCTCAAAATATCAATTTTCAAAATATAAGCATTCTGGGTAACGATTTATCCGGGATTCTGATTTATCCACCTTCAGAAAATATTAAAATTTCGAATTGTGTTATAAATACAAAGGGGAGTTGGATGTCAGGTCTGGAATTTTCCTACCACGGAACAAGTAGAAAAATCATTGTGTCAAATAATGCCTTTTACCAAGGAACTTATGGCATAAGCCTCGATTGCGCCAGGGAAATTGAAATTCATAATAATTCATTTAAAAATCTGAGAAGTGCAATTTACTTTAATGCCAATGGATACACAAAACATGTAAAGATTGATTCAAATATCGTTTCCGATTGCGGAGAAGGCATTTCATATTATCCTTACGCATTGGCAGCAGATTCAATAATTATCACAAACAATCATCTTGAAGGATGTGGGATGGAGGCAAAAAGTATCAGTCATTGTGTAGTAAATGGAAACAAAATTCAAACATCTTCTTCGAGTGGTATTTATTTGAATTCCAACAACGCAATGGTTTTTAACAATTTCATTACAATTTCCGGGAACAATGTTTCCAATGGAATTAACATTACAAACACAAATAGTTCAAATATTGTTTTCAACAGTATAAATATGCTGAATACAAATACAAACAGCAAAGCATTCTTATACAATAGTGGTGAAAATCTTGTAATTAAAAACAATATTTTTTCAAATAAATCAGGTGGTTTTTGTGCTTATCTAAACACTACCTCCGCAACTATATTATTTGATTACAATGATTATTACAGTACCCAAAGCAGGATTGGCTATATTAATGGGACGATCTATCCCAATTTTTCCTCCTGGGCCTCCGCCATCGGGGGTGAAGCTTCAGGCCGCAACCTTGATCCCTACTTTGCCAATGATTCCAGCTATAAAGTCTACCAACGTGGTTTGAACGGGGCAGGAATCCCGGTCCCGGGTGTGTTGTTTGATATCGAAGATAAAATCCGCAACGATCAGGCTCCCGATATCGGAGCATGGGAGTTCATGGTCGATTTCGGGATCACACAGGTACTGCATCCTACTTTAACATGTTCTCAAAATCCAAATGATAGCCTTACCATTTTGATCAGACAATTCGGCGATGTTCCGTTCACTGACATCAGACTGGCCTATAAAATAAACAATGAACCCGTGGTGTACGATACAATTATTGGAACCATTTACAACGATATTATATACACGTTCAAGCAGCGTATCAACATCACCAGCCAGGGCAATTATACAATTAAGTGCTGGCTTGTCGAAAATATCGACGACAACATACACAATGATACGATTACGGTACAAAGGTACAGCTACCCGGCGCCGGTAATTGACTTTTCGTACCAGAGCAGCTGCGAGAACTTAGGTATAAAATTAACCGGAACAGCTACGGTTTTGCCACCATACTCCATCGCCTCTTATGAATGGTATTTTGGCGACGGGGATACCTCCTTTGTGCAAAACCCAACTCATCTCTATCCACAAGCTGGTGTATTTGCTGTAACATTTAGGGCATATAACAATATGGGTTGCTATAATGAAACAACAAAAACAATTACAGTTGAAGAGTATAATCCCTTGCAACTTCAGCTCACATCAAAAGATGAAACCTGCAACAACAGTTGCAACGGAGAGGTTGATATTGTTGTTACCGGAGGTGAAGCGCCCATTCAGCGGTATTTCAACAACGAACTGATTACACAGGATAAGGTGAGCAATTTGTGCACGGACACCTACCCTGTAAGAATAGTCGACAACAAGGGTTGCGAAATCCTGACCAATGTTGTAATAAAAACGGAAAGCCCCATGACCATTGGCATTGCCGCGGATCCCATGCAGGGATATGCCCCGCTGGATGTTAATCTTTCAGCGCCGGGAACCGGGGCAGCATCCTGGGAATGGTACAACAAAGGTTCGGTGATCAGCAGGGATAGCGTCACAAACATCACGATTGCCGAACAGGGCACCCATACTTTTATATTGAGAACCAGCAGCGGCCCTCCGAATAATTGCACCCTGGTGGATTCTGTAAAGATACAGGTTGTGATCTTTGTCGAAATTATCATTCCCAACGCCTTTACCCCCAATGACGATGGCTATAACGACACGTTCGGTCCGGTTACCAAGGGGATCGGTTCGCTTGAAATGAACATCAGCGACCGCAATGGAAGGTTTGTCCACAAGATTGATTCGGTAAACGGCAGGTGGGATGGCAACATGCCGTCAGGAACAAAAGCGCCCAGGGGTGTTTACTATTATCTGTTAACCGCCATGGGATACGACAACCAGGAGTATGTTCGCCAGGGAAATGTGAATCTTTACAGGGATCTGGTCGACATTACACCCAATCCTGTTAAAACAAAGGCTGTTCTTGATTTGAGCGGGACATTGGAAGGCAGCAAGACCATCGCAATTTACGCTGCTTCGGGTCTTCCGGTAAAAGTCTGGACCACCCCTGACGATGTTTTGCAGCTTGACCTCTCATTTTTAGAAGCCGGGTTTTATATCCTCAAGGCATCCGATTCGGAACAGGTCATCCTGGTAAAATTTATAAAAGAGTAAGGCCATGAAGAGAAATATCACAACAACAATTCTTATCCTTGCCATGGTGAGCCTCTGTTTCAACTCATGGGGCCAGGGCAAATATGTGATCATGGGCAACAAGGCTTATGAGAACAGGCAGTATACCTCAGCCATTGAATATTACACCAAAGCCCTCGATAAATTCGATGGCGAAAAACCTGAACGAAACGAGGTAGTATTTAAACTGGCCGATTGCTTCCGGATGATCAACAATCAGCGCAAAGCCGAAATCAAATACCAGCAGTTGGTTAAAAACAAATATGCCGAAGAAAAGCCGCTGGTATATCTCTTTTATGCCAAAACGCTCAGCGCACAGGGGAAATATCAGGAGGCGCTGACATCCTTCGATCAATACCTTGCAAAAGTGCCCGGCGATCCACTGGCCCTGGCCGGAAAAACATCCTGTGAATTGAGTTTGCATGATACGGCAGCAGATTCAAGATGGTTCATTAAAAATATCCGCGAGATTAATTCCCCCGACGATGATTTTGCAGCGGTTTACGGAGATAATAAATTCAAGACGGTTATCTTTTCATCCAACCGAAAAGGATCAACCGGCAAGGAAATGGATAACTGGACCGATGGATTTTTTTCTGATTTGTTCATCGCTGCGAAGAAAAAAGGGGAAACCTGGGGCGCTCCGGTATCGGCCGACGACAAATTACTGGTGAACACCAAAGCCAATGAAGGGGCCGGGAGTCTTGATGACCAGTATAAAAAACTTTACTTTACGCGCTGTCCGAAGATGCGCAATGGCAAGGAGTACTGCCAGATATTGGAAGCAGGAAAAATGGGAGCAGGATGGGGCAAGCCGGTGGTGATCTATGCCGATAGTCTTGGAAACGTCGGGCATCCCGCCATGGCAGCCAATGGCCTTACCATGATATTTTCGTCTAACCGCCCCGGAGGCAGCGGGGGCCGCGACCTTTGGAAAACAACCCGCCCGTCGGAACGAAAACCTTTTGGCCCCGCCGAAAACCTGGGCGTTGTGATCAATACACCGGGCGACGAGATGTTCCCTTCACTTTTCACAGATTCGGTCTTGTACTTCGCATCAAACGGACATACCGGATTTGGTGGATTGGATATCTACCGTGTTACCCTTGGAAAAAATGGATTATCAGCAGTGGAACACCTCCCCCGGCCTATCAATTCGCCGGCCGACGACTTCGCCATGAGTTTTGAAGGAAATAAGGAAAAGGGATTCTTTACCTCCCGAAGGTCAGGCGGAAAGGGGGGTGACGACATCTATGCATTTGAAAAAATAACCCGGAAAATCTCTGTTCAGGGAACGGTGAAGGATGAAGTCACCCAGCAGCCACTGCAGCGGCTGCCGGTATGGATCATCGATGGTGAAAACGATACGATTGTGGTTACCACCGACGATTCGGGCGCTTTTATTCTTTCCAATGAACAGGTAAAGGAAGAAAACCAGTACACCCTGGTATTTTCCAAAGAAAATTATTTTATAAAGCGAACTGAAGTAACCCTTGGCAAACTCAGAAGCGACACAACCTTCAAGGTTGTTTTAACGTTGCAACCCATTCCCGATAAGCCCATCGTACTTCCCGACATCTATTATGAATTCAACAAATGGGATCTGGCCTCTCAATACAGCGATTCGCTTATGGTGCTGGTAAAGATCCTCAACGACAACCCGAAAATCGTTATTGAACTGGCCTCCCATACCGACCCGAAAGGATCGACGGAATACAACGATACATTGTCGCTGAAACGAGCCGAAACGGTGGTGACCTTTTTAACTGAAAAGGGGATCAACAAGGCAAGGCTGGTGGCAAAAGGTTATGGTGAACGTATGCCGAGGGTACTTTCAACTGATCTGACAAAGGATGGCTGCACCTTCGAACGCGGCACAACATTGACCGAAGAATATATCCTATCCATCACGGATGAGAAAAAAAGGGAAGCCGCCTATCAGCTGAACCGCAGGACAGAGTTCTCAGTAATCGGTAAGAATTTCAAATAAAATGAAATAACCACGCTCCCCAGCCCCCCTCTCCTTGAGGAGAGGGATCATGGGGTGAGGTTAAAAAAACTTCGCATCGAAAAAAAATCAAATAATGATCAACCCGCTTCCCCCCTCTCCTTGAGGAGAGGGGTCAGGGGGTGAGGTCAAAAAGCCTTTTCAAATGAAAAAGAAATATTTATTTAGTGTAGCCTTATTGCTGCTTGCCTTTCCGGGGTACACCCAGATTCAGCTAACCCAGTATTTCCTTGATGGAACGCTCTACAATCCTGCCTTTGCAGGTTCGCAGGAGGCCATTTGTGCCAATGTTTATGGGCGGCAGCAATGGATGGGGCTGGCCGACGTAAATGGAAACAAAGTTTCGCCAATTTCGGGAGTTTTCAACATCCATGCGCCCATATACGCCATCAGCAGCGGTCTTGGTTTGAATGTGGTGTACGACAAAACCGGGTTTGAACAAACCCTGGGTGTTAAACTTAATTATGCCTACCGGTTCGTCTTCAAGGATGAATCAAAAAGTTTAGGAATTGGAATAGGCGTTTCGCTTACAAATAAATCTATTGAGTTTAACAAGCTGATCATTGAACAACCCGCCGACCCGCTGTTGAAAATCAATCAGAAGGAGTCGGGGATCATCATTCCTGATTTTGACTTTGGAATCCTGTATCAGCAGATTAATAAGATCTATGCGGGTATTTCATCCACCAATCTGCTGGAAGCAACAACAGATATTGGTAACGTAAGTTACGGGCAGCAGCGGAACTTCTATTTGACTGCAGGGTACTACATCAAACTAACAGGGAAACAAAAAAAAGCATTGTACATCATTCCATCCCTGCTGGTTAAATCCAACCTGGTCAATGTGCAATTCGACCTCACAGCCCGTATGGAATATAACAACCTGTTCTGGGCAGGGGCTTCCTATCGCTATCAGGATGCCGTGGCCGTGCTGGCCGGAATTAACCTGAAAGGCTTTCGCATCGGCGCTTCATACGACATTACCACCAGCTATCTGTCGAAAGTATCCAATGGAAGCGTTGAGCTGTTTATTGGATATTGTTATACGATCAGGCCCAAGGTGAAACTGAACAGCCTGTTCAATACGAGGTATTTGTAAATCTCAATTTCAGTGTCTTCAACATTAAAGTTTTTTTACCATATGCAGGTTCGACAAATCATTTAAGTCAAGATGTCAATGAAAAAAATATTCGTTAACACAAAAACTGGATGTACATCGATTTTCATGTTTTTATTAATTGTCAGTTGTTTTGCTCAAGACAAAAAGTTAGAATTCGGAATTGAAGGAGGCCCGAATATTTCAGTTATTTATCCTGTTAACGGTTATACTAAAATCGGTATCGGTTTTAAAGCAGGTGTATCTTTTGGATTCAACTTCAGTAAGATATTTTCACTTCGTACAAATATTTCCTTTGAAAGAAAAGTTGCAACTTACGATGCAATTCAATTTGCTGATGAGGAAGGAATGTTTTGGGGTACAGTTAAGGGGCATACAAATTATGACTATCTTGTTCTCCCTGTTTTAATTCGCGCAGGTTTTGGAAAAAAAGTAAGATGCTTTGCCAATTTAGGTCCGTATATTGGCTATTTAATACAAGCAAAAGGCCCTTATGTCCCAATCACTTATTCGCCTAATCCAAATGAAACTTACATCTTCACAGACAATTATGCTAAAAAGATTGATTTTGGGTTCACCGCTGGAATTGGATTAACTATTCCACTCGGTGACAAGTTGGCAATTTCACTCGAAGCAAGAAACGACCTTAGTTTACAATCATTTTGGGAAAACTCTCCCACCAAATTAAATACGACTAACCTTCTTGTTGGATTTTCGTATGGGATTAAATAACATCTATCATTTGATATTTAATACAAAAACAATTATCAATGTCCCACCCTGAGAAGATCAAAAAAATGATTGATGAATTCCGGAAGTACCACAATGTCATTCCGGATCCTGTTGAACCGGTGGAGGAATTAAATGAGCCACCGGTTGCATCTGCTCAGGAATCACAAGAAGAACTTACGGATAAATCGATTGAAAATGATGCTGAGGAGGTTTTATTGTAGATAAAAGTTGAACTTATAAATATTTTCAGGTGAAAACACTTTTCTTCCACTTCAGTTTCCTGTTTTTATTTCTCACTCAATTGCCTGCTCAAAACGACACCAGCGCCATCAAATCCGGTCGGGCCGATTCAATTGCCGAAGCGCGATCAAAGTTGAATCAAAGTGAAATAAAGGCAATCCGGCTGACTACCCGGGAACGAAATGCGATTCTCTCGCCGGATAAAAACATGATCGTGTTTAATACGGATCAGGAGAGCCTGAATATTTATTCGGGCAGATCATGGGAATCATTTATTCCGGTTCGCTGCGGCAAACCGTTCACAGATGAAAGGGATGGGAAAATCTATAAAACGGTTTTAATCGGCAATCAGTGCTGGATGCGGGAAAATCTGGAGACAAAATCGTATAGAAACGGAGATTCCATCCCACAGGTAACAGAGACACAAGAATGGTCCAACCTTTACTCGGGAGCGTGGTGCTATTATAAAAACGGTCAGGATTTCGGAACAATTTATGGCAACCTTTACAATTGGTACGCAGTGAATGACCCTCGTGGCATTTGCCCGCCTGGATGGTACGTCCCAGAAGAATCTGACTGGGTCCAGCTGACAAATTTCCTGGGAGGAAAAGCGCTTGCAGGAAACAGAATGAGGGAAGCAGGATCTGCTCACTGGAAAGATGTTAATTCAAGAGCAACGAATCGAAGCAACTATACCGCACTTCCCGGAGGTTACCGGAATGTTGATGGAACATTTCGCAAAATTGGTTACGAAGCACGGTTTTGGTCATTCTCAGATTTATTTTCCGATATGGCCTACTACTATAAACCAATTGGCAATAAAAAAAACGAAGTCTATGTCGCAGATAAGCTGGAAGGATACAGTGTTCGTTGTCTGGCTTTTCGGGATGCATTCTATTCCCCGGATACTGTGAAACCGCTGTCATCTGATGCGCAAAAAATTGTTATACCCGACACAATAAATCAAAGTTATCCTGCAATTGACAGCCTGAAATCAGATCATGCGAAATTCAATGTTGGTTTTGGGCTGGGAACCAATTTCGATTTCCTCATTATTCACCCTATCGATGACCTGAATACGCATATGTTTGATTCAACTTTCATCACCGATATTTATCCCCGCCCCGATTCTGCACGTATCTTATCAATAGGAGCTGAACCACAGATTGGGTTTACAATCAGCTTATT
>CAISJJ010000059.1 GCA_903885595.1 uncultured Bacteroidales bacterium | reverse complement strand
CTTCTGGCTCCTAGTGACCAATCATATAGAACAAGGCTCCAATGGCTTTGAAATTTCAGCACCAGATGCAATAACTCCATACAGGGATAAGGTCGTAATAGAGTCGGTTTTTAGAGATATCAAGTCATTTGTAGAAATCGCACCGGTTTATGTATGGACAGAGGCTCACGTCAAAGCACACTACACAATTTGCGTTCTTTCTCATCTTATCAATCGTACAATTATTCTTCGTCTGCATAAAAACAAGGGGGACATATCAAGTGAAATAGTTTCTCATGAGCAACTCTATAAAAAGCTCTCGGATTGTCAAGTAGAACGTATCGAAGTTGAAAATTTAAACTTATCAACGCACAATATAACCCGTTTGAACACAAAGCAAAAAGAACTCCTCAACAGATTGGAATTACCACAGCCGACAGTAAAAAAAATCCTTGAAAAAGTCAAGATTTCTGTGAAAGAATAATTTACGTCTAAGAAAATTTGCTTGAATTGAGCATTGGCGGTACTTTAACTCCTGCAAGTGGTAAAGCCAGGCTTAAAGAACCCAGAGGTGCTACAGAACAAATCATTATACCAGAAAGGCGTCAACTACGGATTCGCAAACACCAAAGCGTATGTCTTATACCGGGACGGCCATATCTGCCAGTATTGCAAGGGCAAAACAAAAGACAAACGAGTTGAGGTTCATCATATCATCTACAGGAATAATGGCGGAAGCGATGAAGAATCAAACCTGACCACCTTATGCAAGACAGATCATGATGCCTTGCATAAGGGCAAAATTGCACTCAAAGGCGGTAAGAAGCGCGGACAACTCAGTCATGCTACGCAGATGAATAGTATCCGTGTTCAGTTATTAAGGGCGCTCCCCGCAGCAGAGGAAACCTTTGGGTTTATAACCAAAGAACACCGACAGTTGATAGGTTTACCCAAAGAACATTATTTTGATGCAGCAGCAATTGCCAGCCAGGGCAACCCTGTCAATTTTCGAACAACAACAGTTTTACACAAGAAGAGCATATCTGATGGTGATTACCAACAGACAAAGGGTGTACGTTCGGAGCAACGGATTCCCACCGGCAAGATACATGGTTTCAGGAAGTTTGATAAGGTGAAATATTCAGGAAACGAGTATTTCATTAAAGGAAGAATGTCCACAGGATACGCAATTTTAATGAATATTTCCGGGAATAAGATTGATTTAAAACCGATCCCTAAATTTGACAGAATGGAACGGTTAAGTGCAAGAAAATCATGGATTATATCTCAAAAAATCATAGCAAGTTCTTAATTACGGTGCATTTAATTTTTGTGTGCAAATATCGCAAAAAGTTATTAGTGAAACTTGGCGAACAAAATTTGGCGACAAGAAGATAATCATTTGGCAACTAAGGATGCATTACAAAATAACATGAGCAATTTGCTATAATAGTATATGTTGTACACATGTCAATCACATTAGAGCAAATCAAAATACGGCATGACCTGTTAGTCTCAGTGTTGGATGAAAAACAG
>CAISJJ010000058.1 GCA_903885595.1 uncultured Bacteroidales bacterium | reverse complement strand
TGATTTTCACTTAAAGATATCAGCACCGGGTCAGCGATGCGAGTCATTGCATCAATTAAATACTTTCTTTCACGCTGCCCCTTTTTATCGCCTTTACTTTGTAATTTATTTGAATACGCCGTTGAACACAAGCATATAAGCAACAGTATCAGCAAACCGTTACAGCACTTGACAGTTCTTTGATAGAAATGGGAATTTATTTTTAACTTGTTCATGTTTTGGTTTTCACTTTAAGTATAGTTTCAAGACAAAATAATTATGAAACATAATATTTTGTGACTTTTCGGATAAGACGAATCGGTATTAAAAAGATAATCAATTTTGCGCGGATGATTCACCTGAAACAATCAGGATAGTGATATTTTATAAAACTGCATTTATCATCTTTTCAACTCTGCTAATTGATCAATTTTCATGAGATAAACTTGCAATATTAGATTATTCAGCTTTACTTGATGACATGGCAAGAACCCAGCTTTCTGGTAAAATGCATTAGAATTAGTTTCTGAAAGATCTGAAGATACCCGATAATATCCAGGTACATTCCATGATTGCAGTGAATGTTCAAATGCTTGCACAAGTTTTCGTCCAAACCCACTTTTTCTTATTTCAGGACTAATCACCAAGGAAAGAATTTCTGCTTTTACACTTTTACAATCCTGAAATTTATGGCTAATCGATAATGAAGTGTTAAAGGGATATTTCAATATAGCTATTAATTTTAAGATATTAAATTCTAGAAATGAGCAGAATGCATAAGATATTAAATGGAACCATAACTTTAAAATCAAATACTTAAAAGTTTTACGGATGTCAGAACATCCTGTGAGAAAACCCAGAACCTTCTTGTTTTCGATTGCAATCCAAACTCCGGCTTTGGGAGCTTTAGAAAGTTCATAATATATCTTACTTAACAATGTAGGCCCAAGCAATCGGATTGCCCCATGAGGAATCTGACTAATATGCAACTCGGCTATTTCTTTGAAATAATTGAGTGAATGATCTTTTGATAAGCGTATAATTTCAATATTACTATTTTTTATTCCCATACTTTAATTTGAAATTTGATAATTTTACCAGATTAAATCGGAACTCATGATTGTGGATATGTATGAATAACACATCGATTCAAAAGTTTATTTGGATTTTTCATTTCATCTGGCTGTTTATAATGTGTATTCTGATGGTTTCCGGCGGCGTTCGTCATGATTATGAATATTATTTGCAACAATGGTCTCAGGTATATTCCTCTCAGAAACCTTGGATGGTAATATATTACGGACCAATTCATATATTGCTGGCTTATATGCTTGTTCTGGGTCCATTAGGTCCCAAAATATTGATGTGTACTGCTTTCATGTGCATGAATTCCATTCTAGTGTCGCGATTGCAAAAGGTTTTTAATGTCAATTATAATGCAATTCTTATCTACCTTCTCGCTATTCCTTTAAATGGCTTGATCATATTTGCAGGATTCTGGTATGGTTTAAACGATTTGTTTACCGCAAGTTTTATTATTGCTGCAATTTTAGCAAGGTTAGATCGTAAATTTTATTTAATCGGTGTTTTAATCGGTTTTGCGGCTTTGATAAAATATTATCCTCTGCTATTTTTGCCATTTCTTATGTTCGATGAACGTTGCATACGATTGAGACCAGGTTTTACAGCACTTCTAGTTTTTTCTCTAGGTATTGGTGTCGCATGGTTGTTTTGGGGAAATTATGTTTTTATATCCTTAGAAGCAGGCGTAACCAGGGAGGCAAAATTGCTTTCTATTCTTGCATCACTTAATGTTCATTCGTGGCTAATTGGTGGCAGCGGAATAGTTGAATGGATGGTTAAATATAATACACAAATGGTGGTTGTTGCCACTGTATTAGTAATTTGGGTGTCATGGCGTTCTGGACTCTCATGGCTTTCTTCATTTGTTGTCGGAATTCTTACGATTCTTCTCTCATATAAAGTAGGTCATCCACAATTATATATTCCATGGCTGACAGCAATAGCCTTTTTGCCATTACTTTCAACTAAACTCGATTTTCAGACAGCATGGATATGTATACCGTTTGCAATATTCCTTTCTGTATTTCAGTCTATGTATACGCTTGGAAATAATATGCAAGGACCTTGGTTAATCGTTCGCCATAACATCGGTTTTGTGTCTTTCATTCTTGGATTTTTAATCATTTGTCGAGTGATCTACTTACATAAACATCTTCCGAAACGCACACTCATATTTGCTTGGTAAGCTTTTCTTGAAAACTAATCCAACTGTTGAATAAGCAAAACAAATTGCTGTCGTTTTATTTTTTAGATCTATCCTTGAACCATTGATTACTAGTCTTCTAAATATCAATCGATATATATTTATGTATTTCTTAGATCAATACATTTATCATTTTTACAAAGCACCATTGTCCATGGAATTGGAGAACGGACATCCATTATTGTAAAATGTACTGATAAATACTGGATTAACTTCAATTTTGACCAGTGCTGGATATGACCTGGCGTATTCCCCCATTCAGACCAGTACTTACCTCTTGCAATATTCAAGACATGCCACAGGGGTTCTCGCGGGACACAAAGAATCAGATATGGATGTGCTATCCCTTTTAATGCAAGAAGAGCTTTTTCGGGATTTTCCAAGTGTTCTAGTACCTGGCAACAAACAACAAGGTCAGCTGAATCAATATTCGGATCAAGATCATAAATGTTTTTTACAGCAAAATTTTGTGCAGTATTTTGCTGCTCATGTGCATTTGATCGGGCCATATCAATCGCAATGCTTGAGAAGTCGGATCCATGTGCATTATAACCTTTGTCTAACCATTTTATGGTCCAATACCCTTCGCCACAACCTACCTCATGAATCCTTGACGGCTTTACTGTAGTTACGAAATTATCAAGTATTATTTCGTAACTTCTCATCATCAGGCGGACTATCGGATTGCGGGAACCATATTTATCAAAGGTATTCCCAATCACGACTCCATCTTGCTGAAGCCCTCCTGAAACCTTCAATGTATGCTTAATATTCATTTTATTGGAGTTTGGTTGTAATTATTTCAACTCCATTTTCCGTAATTTGTACTGAACATCTTCCAATATTCGCCGGTTAGCTGCCTGGAGGTCGGCCAGAAAAGCAACCAAAATGGTTTGAAAACCAATCCCCAGTAAAATAGAGGCAAGAATTAACGATTGCAGGTGTCCGGTGCCATGCCCTAATGAAAAAAAGTAGAGAAATCTCATTCCGATGAGGAATCCGAACATAAAGAGTATTGAGCCGATTGTAAAAAAGAATCGAAAAGGTTTATAAACTACAAATACACGTATAATGGTTACAAAAGAACGTTTAATATATGATGGAATGTTTGTTAACAAACGTGACGGTCTTAAATCATCATTTACCCGG
>CAISJJ010000057.1 GCA_903885595.1 uncultured Bacteroidales bacterium | reverse complement strand
GCCATTTTCATGTACCTCCAGTTAAAGTTCATGCAGGAAAAGGAGCTGGGTTATGATAAAGAAAACCTCATCTGCATACCCATGACTCAAAATACAAAGGCCAAATACTATTCCTTGAAGAAGGAGTTGCTTAAAGAGCCGCTGATCCTCGGGGTTTCAGCTTCAGGTCACAATCCCACCATGATTGGCAGCAATGGCGGCGGAGCTTCCTGGAAGGGCAAGGATCCCAAACAGGAGGTGCTGATCGGGCAGAACATCATCGATTACGACTATCTGAGCACGATGAAAATAAGCCTCGTGGCGGGGCGGGACTTTTCGCGCGACCATCCGGCCGACATGGGTGATACCCTGGGAAATTTCCTGGTGAACGAAGAGGTGGTAAGGCTGATGGGCGGTGGTGATGCGGTTGGGAAAAGTTTCAGCTTCATGGGCCAAAAGGGGATTATCGTGGGGGTGATGAAGAACTTTCATTACAGCGGGGCCCAGGAACCCATTGAACCCATGGCCTTTGCAGTCAGCGACAGCAAAGCCTTCTCCAATATCCTGGTGAGACTGGCACCCGGCGATCTCCCGGTCACCTTGAAAACCGTGGAGAAGATCTGGAAAAGGGTCGTTCCCGATTACCCGCTCGAATACAGTTTCATCGACCAGGATTACGACAAACTCTACAGGACGGAGATCCGGATGGGCCTTTTGCTGAAGTATTTTACAATGGTTGCCTTGATCATTGCCTGTCTGGGGTTGTATGGCCTTTCGACGCATGCAGCAAGCCGCAGGACCCGTGAGATCGGGGTGCGGAAGGTGATGGGAGCCGGCGTGCTCTCGGTGATCTTCTCGTTATCGAAGGAGTTTCTCATCCTGGTGATCATCGCCATCGCCATCGCATTCCCGCTCGGATGGTATGCCGTGCATACAATGTTGCTGGAATTCGCATACAGGATCAATATGAGCTGGCTGGTCTTTGGCGCGATTGCCCTGGGTGCACTGGTCGTTGCCCTGGCCACGGTAAGTTTCCAGGCATACAAGGCTTCATGCGTAAATCCTGCGGTTGCACTTAAAACTGAGTGAAATGAGAATGATTTTCAGCCATATAAAAACCACCCTGAGAGGTTTTGGCAGGACCTGGAAATTTGGGGTGATAAACATCGCCGGACTGGCAATCGGCATGGCTTCCGCTCTGATCCTTGCCCTCTTTGTAATCAATGAGATCGGGTTTGACAGCTTTCATGAAAAAGCAGACCGGATTTACAGGGTAGAGGACCAGCGTGGACCCGACGCGGCAAACAGGGGCTTTTTCACGATGCCTCCCCTGGCACCGGCAATGAAATCAACATTCCCGGAGATCCAGGATATCACAAGAATAGTGCTTTGGAAACGCAATGTTCTCATAAGCTACCGGGATAAGAAATTTATCGAGACCAACATCGCTATGGCCGATTCTGGCCTGTTTGATGTATTCACCATTCCCGTTCTCCAGGGGAACCCGAAAGATGTTTTGCGAAGACCCAATACCATCATCATCACCGATAAAACAGCGCGAAAATTCTTCGGAAATGCCGACCCGATAGGCAAAGCGATAGTTTTCGATGACAAGGCGAGTTATGAAATTACCGGCGTGGTGAGCGAACTGCCCGCGAATTCCCACTTTTTTTTCGATTTTATCATTCCCGGCGATTACACCGGAACCGACTGGGGGGATGGCTGCCTGCAAACCTACCTTACCCTCCCTGAAGATTATGACAAGAATAAACTTGAAGCAAAATTCCCGGATTTTGTCATGAAGCAAATGGGCCCCTGGGTGGAAAAGGAGACTGGCAAGCCTGTGGCAGATTTTTTCAAAGATAAAAGCAACCAGATCAGCTTTCACCTGGCCCCGCTCCGGAGTGTTTACCTGCATCATAACATGGAAGGAGTCCCGGGACTGGATGGCCTTATGCTGAGGTTCGGAAGCATAAAAAACGTCATCCTCTTTGCCATCCTGGCAGCATTTGTCCTGGTCATTGCCGCCATCAATTTCATCAACCTTTCTATGGCCCGCTCCATTCGAAGGACCACTGAATTATCGCTCCGTAAAGCGATGGGGGCAGGAAAGGCTTCCCTGGTCAGGCAATTCCTTGTGGAATCGATGATGATCAGTTTTGCATCGCTCTTGCTGGCTTTGATCATCCTGAAAAGTTCGATCCCATTCTTCAACCACTATCTGGGAACCTGCATGAAGTTTTCAGACATCTCTTACCTCTTCCTGGTCTTCCTGGCCATAACCTTCCTGGTTGGTATCATTTCGGGCCTGTTTCCTGCATTTCAGCTCACTTCCGTCAACCCGGCAGGAATCCTGGGCAAGAAATCGGGCACCACCGCGGGCAGGTCCCGGCTCAGCCTGCCTCTGCTCACGCTCCAGTTCATCATCTCCATCGGGCTGATCATCGCGACCACCATCATCTTTCTTCAGTTGCGTTTCATGAACAAAACAGAACTTGGATTTTCAAAAGAAAACGTACTGCTGATCGAGCGGGCACGGGCACTTGGGGAAAACCAGCAAGTATTTGCGGAAACGATCAAAAGACACCCGGGGGTGGGTGGGGTATCATTTGTCACTTCGGTGCCCGGCCGACATTTTGAACCTACCAGTTATGGCCTGGAAGGACGTCCGGGTACGGAGTCCTATTTATTGCACACCATGCTTGGCGACCCGGAATTCCTGGAAGCACTGGACATAAAACTCACCGGCGGAAGAAATTTCTCAAAAGGAAAAGCTGCCGGGGATATTGAAGCAGTCATCAATGAGAAGGCTGCCGAAAAATATCGCTGGAAAGAGCCTGTTGGCAAACGGATCATCTTTGAAACGAAAGAAAACGGAGAGAATGTTTACGCGGAGATCATCGGGGTGGTGCGGGATTTCAATTTTCAACCACTGTATCAGGAGATTCAGCCGATGATGATTGCCAACCTTCCCGGCCGGGGAAACCTGGCGGTCGTGAAACTCGGTCCCGGAGAAACAACCGGAACCGTTGCCTTCATCCGCGATCAATGGAACAGGATGACCAATACACAGCCATTCCAGTATGGATTCCTTGATGATGACTTCGTGAAATCATACAAACTGGATCAGCGAAGGGGAATCCTTTTTCTGTTTTTTTCACTGCTGGCCATATTCCTTGCATGTGTCGGGATGCTCGGCATTGTCATCTCAGCAACGGAGATGAAAACAAAGGAAATCGGCATCCGGAAGGTCAATGGTGCGACAAGCCTGACCATCCTTGCCCATTTTTCAAAATATTATTTAAAGTGGATAGCCCTGGCATTTGTGATGGCCTGCCCCCTTGCCTGGTATTTCATGAACCGGTACCTGGAAAATTTTGCTTACAGGATAACCCTCAGCTGGTGGATTTTTGCGTTTGCCGGGCTCCTCACCTTCCTGATTACCTTATTGACCATCACCTGGCAAAACTGGAGGATGGCCTCCCGTAATCCGGTGGAACTGCTCAGATACGAATAACACCGCACATAGTCTTACATCATGTTACGAAACATATTTATCACCATCCTCCGCAATATCAGAAAGAACGCCGTTTTTTCATCGATAAATATCTTTGGATTTACCCTTGGAATCGCCAGTTTCATACTGATGCTCCTGTTTGTGGTCAGTGAACTCAGCTACGACCGGTACAATGAAAAAGCAGATAGGATCTACCGGTTGTGCATCAGGGCTAATGTCGGGGATACAAAAATCAACCAGACGTATTCCTCTGCCCGGATGTTCACGGAAATGCGCGAGAGATACCCCGAAATTGAAACCGGCGTGAAACTCATCAGTTGGAATGATGTGCTGGTCAGGATTGGTGAAAAAACATTCACAGCCCCTGTTGCCATGTTCGCTGACTCAACCATCTTTGATGTGTTTACACTGCCTCTCGTTGCCGGCAGTCCAGTTTCCCCGATCAACCGTCCGAACACCATGGTGATCAGTGAAACTGCTGCTAAAAAATATTTTGGCGATCAAAACCCGGTCGGAAAAAGTATCGGGATGGATCTTGGCAGGAGAGGAATGACCAGATTTGAGGTGACGGGTGTGTATAAGGACCTACCGTCGAATTCACATGTCCACTTCCATCTGCTTGCTTCACTTACGACATTCCCACGGATGCTTGCCGATGAAGGCTGGACCTCTAATAATTACATCACCTATTTTCTTCTCAAACCCGGGGCTTCTGCGAAAGACCTTGAGAATAAATTAAAAATGTATGTGTTGGAATCGGTCGGTGTAGAAAATTACAAAAAGTTGCTTGCTCAGGGCAGTTACTGGGAGTTTTTTCTTCAGCCCTTGACTTCGATCCATTTAAATTCAGACCTGAACGGTGAATTCGAACCGAACGGAAATATCAAATACGTTTATATTTTCATGTTCATCGGTCTTTTCGTGCTGATTATTGCCTGCATTAATTTCATGAATCTTTCCATAGCGAAGTCAATGTTAAGGGCCCGGGAGGTCGGAATAAAAAAAACGGCCGGGTCAACACGTGGTGAGTTGATCAGGCAATTCCTGTTTGAGTCGGTGATTTTGACATTCATTTCACTGATCCTGGGGATCATATTGGTGCAAATTGTACTTCCGGCATATGGAAACTGGCTGGGAAGGACCTTGTCATTTAATCTGTTTTCGGCTTCCTGGATCATACCGGGCCTCCTCCTCTTCGGTTGTGTGACCGGTATTATTGCAGGTTTATATCCGGCTTTCTACCTGTCATCATTCAACCCGACAAAGGTATTGAAAGCACAGGCCCTTTTTCAAGCCAAAGGGATCGGGTTACGAAATATCCTTGTGATTGTCCAGTTTTCGGCATCTATTTTCCTTATCATCGGGACCCTGGTCATAAGCAGACAGTTAAACTTCATTCAATACAGAGATGTTGGTTTCATAAAAGAAAATATCCTCATTCTTCGAACTCCTGCCTCCTTTGCAAGGGTCAGTAAAACTTTCCAGGATGAAATCAAACAACTGACCGGAGTAACCGGTGTAACAGCATCCAGTTCGCTTCCCGGCTTTTCCTTTGTAAACCTCGGTTTTGGTGCAGAAGGTGTTGAGCGGAGTTTTTCGCTGAATATCATTGGCTGTGACCCGGGTTTTGATAAAACCATTGGGTTAACGATGTTAAAGGGTCGATTCTTTTCACACGAATTTCCAACCGATTCAACAGGTATTATTCTGAATGAGACGGCAATCAGGATCCTGGGATTAAAAAATCCCATCGGTACTAAAATGTTTGACTTTGACAGAAATCAACACAAATATCATGTGATAGGCGTGGTAAAGGATTTCAACTACGAATCGGTGCATGCCACGATTCGGCCGATGGGACTGGTAAACCTGAACGGGTCGCCGGGCAGCTACATGACCATCCGGTACCAACCCGGAAAATCCTCCGACATCACTGCCTCCGTAAAACGTACCTGGGAGCGGCTGCTACCGGGCACTCCATTCTCGGTGAGCTACATGGAAGATGACTATAAAAACCTTTACCGCAATGAGATCCAGACGAAACAGGTATTCACCATGCTTGCGGGGCTCTCCATCATTGTTGCCATTCTCGGACTCCTTGGACTGGCCTCCTTTATGGCACAACGGAGAACCCGGGAGATTGCCGTGCGTAAAGTTTCCGGGGCCGGAGTCAGCCAGATCATCAGGCTTTTAACCGGGAAATTTGTCAATTGGGTGCTCGTCTCCTTTGTACTCACCTGTCCGGTTGCATGGTGGGTGATGAACAACTGGCTTCAGAACTTTGCCTACAGGGTTTCGATGAGTGCCTGGATCTTTCTTTTTTCGGGAGCCATCGCATTGGCGCTGGTAATTATTACGGTGGGCCTGGTCACTTACAGGGCTGCATCCGTTAATCCGGCTGAAAGTATGAAGTATGAATAATGGAAGTCAGAGATAAAATAAGCTGACACGATATGAACCTTTTAAACTTTGCAGCGATAAGCGGAGTCACGATCCTGTTCCTTACGTGCAATGGCAACCGGCTCGAAAACGATGAGAAGAAACTCTCGGCAGAGATCCTGTTCCGGGAAAAAGAGGAAACCGAACGCATTGATCGCGAAAACAGGCTGGCCGATTCGCTGAAAAAACTCCCCCCCGGCTTCCGGTTCAAAGAAGACCGTTCCGTCGATCCATCCCGCCCCCCCGTGGTGATCGATATTGCCGGAAGCCTTGACAATGCCAGGGACTTCGCACTTTCTGCCGTAGCTGCCAAAATCACCTACATCCGGATGGAAAAGGTACCTGATTCGTCCTTTTCCAGGTTGATGAAGTTCAAATACTACCTGATGGATTCGAACATCGTGGCGGTTAATCCGTCGGGAATTATCCTCTATTCCCGCACCGGGAAAT
>CAISJJ010000056.1 GCA_903885595.1 uncultured Bacteroidales bacterium | reverse complement strand
GAAGATGGTCGTTAAATTTTAATTTGTCCTGATTTTCCATTGTGTCCATACTTTTTTATGGTTAATCAGGGTTGTGGTGTAAAAGTGAAGGGTGTGTTGTTAAAGTGTTTGAATGGGTGAGAAATGTGAAATGTGAAATTTGAAATTCCATCCCCCCCCCCCCACCAGAAATTACTCATGATCCGTGAACCCGGTTTATTTCACAAAACCCTGTAAATACCCAAACGCTTTCACCACCTCCTTCGCCTCTGTCATGTTTCCGCACTGGAATACCTGGTCGTCCACCGTGTCGTACGAACCGGGCGATTCGTATTTCTTAATACAATCGCTGCATTCAACCAGCACGCCGGGTGCATAGTCGGGAACAGGCAGCCTGAACCAGTCGGAACTGATGTTGCGGTGATCGGTTTTGCTCACCTTGACCTCTTTAACATTGAAACGGTAAATCTCTTCGGGCGCATTGATGGTCAGGATACCTGTTTTATCGATCCCCAGGATGATGGAGTAGGAGAGGCGGTCGTTGATGAAATCGATGGCCTCCCGGGCATTCGTGTAGCTGTTAACTCTTTTGCGCTGTACATTTTTCAGCCCGGGAATGGTGACAGGATCCATATCTGTATAGGTGCCTTTCAGGTAGTAGAGCACGGTGATCACCTTGTAGGCCTTCACCCGGTCGGGGGCCTGGAACGACTTGCGGGAGATGAACTCATTCCTGCCGCGGTCTTTTTTTACTTCGATGCAGAAATCGCCGAAGATCCTCAATTTTGAGCCGTCGTCCGAATCATTGTACCCGAATTCGGCCAGCTTCAGGTTAACCCGGTAAATCTCATCCGGCGCATTGATGGTCATCATCCCCTGGTCATCGATGCCGGTTACCATAGAATAGGACAGGTTTTCGTTGATGAAATCGATGGCTTCGCCCACGGTTTTGGTCCCCAGGGTGGTGTCGCTCACCTTCAGTTTTTTATCGGCAGGCACCAATCCCTTTTGTGCAGCCGCATACTGCTTTTTCAGGTACTTAAAGGCAGTGATCACTTCGTACGCCTCTTTTTCCGAATCACAGAGAAACGACTGGCGGCTTGTTTTTTCCTTCAGCTCCTTCTTATCAAAAAGCCCGATACAGTTGTCGCCGAACACACGAACCCGGTCATCATTGTTTCCACCGTTATAGTTGAACGAAACATCGCGGAGGTTGAACCTGATCTTCTCATTGGGGGCGCTTATCGTTACTGTTCCATCGGCATCGATCTTCTGGATCACCGAATGAGAAAGACGGTCGTTGATAAAGTCTCTGGCCTCATCGGCAGTTGTATACTGGGCAAAAGCGCCGGCTGCCGAAAAGATCAGCAGGATAAAACACAGCGCCTGAAATTTTAATGTGCGGGTTTTCATGGGGTTTAAGATTTGAAAATTTGAAAATTTGGAGATTTGAAGATTTGAAGATATTCAATGTTTGCCGGGAATTATCTGTTTTTGAATAACGAATATTGAATATTGATCAACGAAGTTTGAAGTTTTCACTGCGTGACTTCCTTGAATATCGAATATTGAATATTGATCAACGAAGTTTGAAGTTTTCACTGCGTGACTTTTTGAATAATGATTAATGCAATCTTACCAGAACCCCTTCGTCAGTGATGTACAATAATTGACCTCATCCTCCATCTCCTTCTCCTCGCAGGAGAAGGAGGGGAGGTGCTAAATATATAATTGTCAGTAACATATACTATAACACACCTCCCCTTCTCCTTGAGGAGAAGGGGTCGGGGGATGAGGTCCTTATAATCCAGCCCTGAAGGGTTTGGGTCAAAATGACAAACCCATTGAGCTGGAATACTGGTATGATTATGCTCAATCATTTTTTGAATAACGAATATTGAATATTGATCAACGAAGTTTGAAGTTTTCACTGCGTGACTTCCCTGAATATCGAATATTGAATATTGATCAACGAAGTATGAAGTTTTCACTGAGTGATTTTTTAATTCGTAATCAATCAATCAATCAATCAATCACCATGAACCCCCGTTTGACGCCGGCCCGGCCCGATGGTTACAAAAAAAGCAGCTGACTGCCGCAGCGTTCCACTGCCATTTCGTCCGGCCCTGAGGTTATGTTATAACTTTTGCATGAAGATGTGCTTGTTGTCGTTTGGTCCCGGAATATCATATAAATAAAAGAGGTACCCGCTGTTTACCCTGATCTTCACAGGAAATTCATGCGCCGTGCTGAGTTTCAGCTTCAGGTCGCCTGTATTGAGGTCGATGCGGTAAATGGTGAAAAGCCCGCCTTTACGGAACGATGTATATGCCTTGTGCTCCATGTCGTCGACATAAATTTCGGAGGTCCATTTCCCTTCGGTGATCTTTTCGACAGGCATCTTCAGCTTTGATGTAAAATCTCCGTTCAGCGTGTAAAGACTGAGTGTATGATCGGTTGTGTTGAACACGCACATCAGGTCATCAATTTTATGCAGGGTAGATGAGTTGGGCTTGTAAATGACCTTTTTTAGCCATTGCATGTAGGTGGCTGTTGAAAAGTCGTCGGGTATCGTGTCAAGCATTAAAAGGAACTGGTCATAGGGGGAATCATGAAGTAATTTAAGTTTCTTTTCATCCATGGAGGACTGTATGAACCTGTTATAATTGGTTTTACGGTCGATGGCCGTGAAATTGACTATAAGTCCATCCGGACTCGTTTTGCGCAAAAACAGCAGAGTATCTGTCGATGCCACGCAGTCGGGCAGCACTGTTGTAAACCGTCGCATCGTAACAGGGAAGTGAAGGGTGAGCAGCCGGGGCCGGCGCCAGAGCTGGTAGGCCGAATCGGCGCTCAGCACATGGATATTTCCAAGGCAGTCGCGGAAGAGCCCGGTGGGTTTGAACCGGAGCGGACCCGAACGTGCCACGGTATCACCTGCAAGTGATTTACAAAGTACCTCCGAATTTATCAGGCGGTTTTTATAATTGAGAATGTACACCCGTCCGCTGTCGGTTTCGTAATCGAGCACTGCATATTGATCATCCCTGAAAAAGGGGACAGGTTCACTTTTTGCTTTGATTTCGACTTCCTGCAACTGGCTAGTGGCCGGGTTTAACAGTACCGTGACCGGCCACGAAAGGTCATCGAGCCAGATGCGCTGTGTTTCATAGCCAACAGAACTAACCGACACGTAAACCGGCAGGTTGTAAATGGTTATGGCAAAGGTTCCCTCCTGGTTTGTGTTTGTTCCACGCCGGGTGCCCCCTATGGTGATATTGACACCGGTAAGTGGGGCATGGGTTAATCGGTCGGCCACCCTCCCTTTAAACTGCATCCGGCGGTTCTGGGCAGTGAGTTCCATTGAAAAACAGGAAAGTATACCTGCGACCGTCAAAATAACCAATATCCGCATGCTGCCTGTCAATGATCAAATAGTTAGGTAAGATTGCAAAACTAAGTCATCCGGCAGCCATTAAAAAACCGAATCTGTGAATTGCAGGTTATAAACGGTATCCGTTTGAATTTGTCTGGTTGCACGCGGAATGCCGGCATCGCAGGGTTTCATGTCGCGAAGTCCTGATTAGCACGCGGGAATCAGTCGACCACAACGCAACTACGGCAGTTGCCCGATTGATCCTTAATTATGGTGCATACACTTTTACAAACCGCAACTGTCTGAGGTTGCTTATGTGGTGACTGATCCCCGCTTTGTTACCAGGAGAAAATTATTATGTGTTAAGTGATTAATATTTAAGTGATTAAGTGTTATGTTGGGTTGTTAAATCATTAATTGGTGATTTCATTCTTCGTACTTCGTCATTTTCACTCGTCACTCGTCACTCATCACTCGAAATTCGAAATTCGAAATGTGAAATGTGAAATGCGAAATGCGAAATTCAACATTCGTAAATCGTAAATCGTAATTCTACCTGCTCATCTTCCCCATCTGCTCCAGGAACAGGTCCCGTTTGATCCGGGAGACCGGAACCTGCGAACCATCGGTCATTTCAATATATCCTCCCTCATGGCGCACATATTTTTTCACAAATTCAAGGTTGACCAGGTGTGAGTTGTGGGGGCGGAAGAAGTTCCGGTCGCTTAGCAGGTCCTGGTATTCCTTTAGATTCTTCGACACCAGGTGCTTTCGCTTTTCCGTGAGGTAAAACCAGCAGTAACTGCGGTCGGCTTCGATGCGGATGATCTCTCTGGTGTTCAGGTATTCCATCCCATCCGATGTGGGGATGGCCAGTTTCATGGGCATTGCCGACCTGAGGTTTTCGAGGAGCCCGACATAGTTTTTTTCATGTTCGGGCGCTCCCGGCCGTTTTCCGGTGACTTTATCAACGGCCTCAATGAACTCGCTGATATTGATCGGCTTAAGGATATAATCAACCGCGCTGAATTTGATGGCTTTGATCGCATATTGATTAAAGGCGGTGATGAAGATCACGTCGAACTGTTTTTCAGGGAAATGGGCGAGCAGGTCGAACCCGCTGCCATGGGGCATCTCCACATCCAGGAACACCAGTTCAGGCTGGCAGTCGGTGATGAGCCGCACCCCCTCCTTTACATTGCCGGCGGTACCAATAACCTCCAGCTTCGGGCAATATTCAAGGATGATGGAACGGATGAAATTAACCGCATCGTCTTCATCATCAACAATCAGGGTCTTTATCGGCTTAGTCATGTCATGAGTGGTAATTGCAGTTCAACCCGGGTGCCGCAGGGATTGTTGCCGGCATCTTTCAAATCGGTGAAAATTACCCTGAGATCGGTCCCATACAATGCATTGGTAAGGTTGATCCGCGATTCGGTGATTTTGGTCCCCAGCGAATTGTGGGGAGTGTCCTTTTGCATTTTAAGGGCCATGGCAGCCTCTCGGCCGATCCCGTTGTCTTCGATCGTGCAGCAGATGTGCCGGTTGCAAAGCTGCATGGTGAGGGAAAGAAATCCCTGCCCGGGTTTGTTGATCAGCCCGTGGCAAACTGCATTCTCAACATAGGGCTGGATGAGCATGGTCGGGATCTTATAGGTGAGGGTATCGATCTCCTCATCGATGGTGATCGCAAAGGTGAATTTTTCTTTGAACCGCAGGGTTTCAAGTTCCAGGTAAAGCTGGATCACGTCGAGTTCATCCTTGACCGCGACCAGCGGGCGCTGTGAATTCTCCAGGATCTTCCTTATCAGGCGCGAAAATTTCGTGAGGTAATTATTGGTCGCGATCTTATCGTGCTGGTACATGTAATACTGGATCGAATTCAGGGTGTTAAAGATGAAATGGGGATTCATCTGCTGACGGAGGTTGGCATGGGTGATCTCCGAAAGCCGGTTGTTCATTTCGCTTATCTTCCGTTTGGCAGCGGCCTTCGCCTGGTAGTAGAGCAGGACCCCGATTACAAGGATGAGCAGGGCAAACCCGGCAGCTCCCCCGGCGATCCAGGTATGCTGTTCCAGTTTGAGATTCAGCAGCTGCAGCTCCTTTTCCTTCGCCTCCGTATCGAACTTCGCCCGGGCATAACCCAGTCCTTCAAGGTATTTCCCCGCGTTAAGCGAATCGTTCGAACCCTTGTATGCTACGTAATAATCATAAGCCTTTTTGTAATCAGTCCGGGCAATGTACATGTCGCTCATGTCTTTGTACAATCCGGCTAAAATATAGTAATCCCTTGTTTTCGTGCCATATTGTCTGCAAAGGTCATAATAGAACATGGCTTTGTCCCAGTCTTTCTTATCGCGGTAAATGTTGCCGATATTCCCGTAAGGTTTGGCAAAACCACCCACGTTCGAAGGCGGGCAACACTTTACCGCCTCCAGGTAGTAATGCAGAGAAGAGTCGGGCTCTTTTTTCAGGTAGTAAAACCACCCGATCATGTTCAGGGTCATCAGGGCCGACAGTGAATCGTTGATGGATTTTCCGATTTCCAATGCTTCCCTGAGATAGGGCATCGCGGCAGCCAGGTTGCTGTCGGCAAACATGATCTGAACCCCCATCCTGAAACAGGCCTGCCCCGTAAGCGCCGGGTTGTTTTCCTTTCTGGCTTCGCTGAGAAAGAGCCGGAGGTATTTTTCCCGGTCGGCGGTATTCTGCGTCTGGCCGTAAACATTGGCTATTCCCAGGCAGGCGTTCGGAATAATCGATTTCAACCTCCGCTCCCTGGCCAGGGCAATATTTTTCTGGTAAAGTTCAATGCTTTCATTGAACTGTCCCCCGAAGAAAATGATGCTTGCCATGTAGTTTCTCGCCTCTCCGGCTTCGATGAAACTGCCCTTTTCCTCCAGCTCCCTGATCACGATTTCCATCTCTTCCACCGCATTTTTTGGCATGTCGTGCGACCTCAGCAGCCTGGCATGAAGCCATCGCAGGCGATACGGAACCGGGAGTTTTCGCTCATGCGTGAGTTCAAGCGCCTTCGTAATGCATACCTCACCCAGCCTGAGCGTGCTTTTGTCAACCATATAGAGATCAGAAAGTCTGACGAGTGTGTTCAACCGCACCGAATCGGGCAGCTCCCCGGCAAGTGAGCGTTCCAGCATTGCAATGGAATCGTTCCGCTGTCCCGCTGCCCCGGCGCCAAAATCGATAAAGCTGCAAACCAGGAAAATTAAAAGACCACGACAAAATATATTTACTGAGTATGATTGAGCGGAATCATTCAAGGAGATATTACTTGATGGAACCTTGATTCTGAAGAACACCTGCCCGACAATTCCCTTGAAGGGCAGGGAAGAGGAGATATCCTTAATTGGCAGCAACAGGTTTTTTGATTTCAACTGGAGTGATTGTAATCGGTCAATAAAAAGAATGGTTAAATATCTAACCCTGCAAAACTATTAAAAAGCGGGAACATTGCTGTAAAGAGTTTTCCGTTAGCCTGTTTGGGAACATGGATGGCCGTTTTGATCCTATCGGTGGCGATTTATTGCATCCTTTATCGACTGGCTGCCGAAGTGTGATGACCCACTTCAAAATGAAAGAGGCCGTCCTTTTGGGTGACGGCCTCTTTCACGATGCCTGCGCGGCAGTATAGCTTTTTCGGGGATCCCGAAGGTTAATTACCCCTTTCAGGATAACCCGGCGGTTTTATTGTCGGTAAATCTTCCTATTTTTGCAGCTAATCAATAATGTCAGAACTCCTGACCTGGTGCATCAAAAATAAGTATTTCCCGGCACATTAGCGCAAACAGGAAAAGCGGTAAATTTGCCACATGCAACTATTATTACCAATTTTTCCAATCGAGACTACCATGAT
>CAISJJ010000055.1 GCA_903885595.1 uncultured Bacteroidales bacterium | reverse complement strand
TCGGGAAAAACACTGAAACATGACAACAAACTGTTTAAGTCGGGTAAGAGACCCCGATCTACAACATTTTCAGAAAGAATCGGGTATCTCGATTGGTTCTCTGGTTTGATTCTTTGGGCTGATTATTTGATCAATTTTTGAACATCGGCTTCCGGCAAGTCATAAACACCACACCCAACAATAAAATCTTCTCCCTGAACATTACACAATTTCACGAAAGAGACCTTCTTGGATGTTCCTTTTTCACCGGGTTTGGGCCACATGTAATCCACCCATCCGGATCCCTTTTCTTTGGCGATTTTGTTCATTTCAATAAAAAACCGCTTTCCATTGGTATCTTTCATGTCGGTAAGTAATTGTCCGTCCATTTTGTATTTGATGGGATGCATGCGCATCACACCCGCCATATCGTGTATCCAGATATAGGTACCTGCAAAAACGAATTCACTGTCCTTCCCCTTGAACTTTGAAAAACCCGCTTTTCCCTCTTTCTGCAGGAGCGCACACGCCTTGTTCACTTTGTCCATGATCATTTGAGGCGTGGGCTTGGTTGCCGCAGTTGCAGTACAGGCATCCTCGGTTTCTTTGGCCAGTTCATCCGGTGTTTTCTCTGCTATAGCAAACAGGGTCTGAAAGCCGATTGTTGCAAAAAATACTGCCAGCAAAACTATACCGATTCGTTTCATATCATTCTCCTCCGTACATTGTTGGGATTGAAATACCCCATGGTCACACTTGCAATAAAACTAATTCCTGCCAGTCGTTGAAACCGTTCAAAATCGATGAATTCACCCGAATTTTCTCACCTCCTCGTATTTTGAGACACCTCGGACAGAAGATTGGCTGTAACTATCCGAATTAATAATTACCAAAAAAACATCCTGTTTCGAACACACGGTAACACATTACACAAATAATTGAACTCAATTTATGGAGTGCGTCGTCATTTCATATAAAATACAGTAATAACTTTTTATGGTGATTAAATAAAATATATACAATAAGGCATCCTTAGCATTCGTGAATCACGCGGAGCTTCACCCCCCCCCACGAATGAAAATTCCTGTTTAACTCTTCGTGTGTTTCGTGTATTTTGTGAAGTAATTATACTTTTCAGGTCCAGCGGACCTACGAACATATCACGATAATGGGTATGCCGGGGAGGGTTTGATTTAAAAAAATGAGAATCAACTCAACGGGCTGCGCACACTGCCATGCATTTGATCTCGACGCAACCGCCTCTTGGAAGGGCGCTGACCTCGACAACGGCCCGGGCCGGCTGATGCTCTGAAAAAAACTGTTGATAAATACCGTTAAAGACGGAAAAGTTCCCCATGTCAGTCAGATAGACATCAACGGATGCGACGTGGTTCAAGTCAGAGCCAGATGCCAGAAGAATCTGGCGCAGGTTTTCAAGGGCCTGTGTGGTCTGGGTGGTAATGTCCGGGCCTGCCAGGTCTCCTGTAGCGGGAACTAATCCGAGCTGGCCGCTTACAAAGACAAAGGGTTCTGAAACTATGGCCTGGGAATACGGCCCGATGGCAGCCGGGGCGTTACTGGTTTGGACAGATGTGATCGGCAAGGGTAAACCTCCTTTGGATGGCGTAGTATGTTAAGATATGTATTCTTTTTCTTTTTCACTTTTTGGATAATCAATCAATAAGAAAGTGGCCTGCTGTTTAATATTATTAGCTTGTATCGTTACTTTCTTTCAGGCATGGGATCATCATGAAAAAATGGTTTCGGATTTCAACATTTCAATTAAAGGAGAGGAATTATGACAATTGACCGAATGGTGCTCGCGTTTGCTGGAAGCTTTATTTTAATCAGTCTGTTGCTGACCGTGCTTCACAGCCATTACTGGCTGTGGTTTACGGCCTTTGTGGGGGCCAACCTGCTGCAATCTTCCTTTACCGGATTCTGCCCACTGGCAATCGTACTGAAATTCTTCGGGGTGAAAGAGGGGGTCGCATTCAAATAGGCTTCTGCATACGCGCAATGGAGTGCAGATTATGCCGTTTGCAGTATATTTCACAACATCGGGGGGTTGCCTTTGATCAATGATACGCAACAGGAAACGTGCGGGGGGCTGAAACCCATCCTCGATTATTTGATGAAAAAGCGGGGCTTTGATTTCTCCGGTTATCATCCGGCCATG
>CAISJJ010000054.1 GCA_903885595.1 uncultured Bacteroidales bacterium | reverse complement strand
GTGTTGATAAGTTGTTTTGGATGTGAGATGTGAAATCTGAGATGTGAAATCTGAGATGTGAAATCTGAAATCCGAAATTCCCTTCCCCACAGAAATTCCGATTGATCCGAGAAAAGGCTTACTGTTGGTGAAGTCTCAATGGTATTTGGATTTACAGAACCAAATATATGGCTGGGTAATCACAGGCGATATCCGACAAAGTTCATTAACTGTTTCGTGTAAAAAAAATTGGGCATGTGAAATATTTGACTAAATTTGACTTGAATAGACATTAAAAATCACCCTGGTTTTATGGAAGAAACTAAAAGTTTTATTTTAGCTGAAATTGAAAAAATTACCTTCAAAAAAGTTGATTCTGACGATTCACTAATACAATCACGATTATTAGATTCAATTGCATTAGTTGACCTGCTTGTGGCTATTGAAGAGAAATTCGGGATCAACATTCCCACTGCTGAAATCAACCCCGATAACTTTGATACTGTCCAAAAGATAATGGATTATCTATCAAAAAAAATAGTATGAAATTGCCATAAGTACTATGTACATGCAAACCGTGAATGATAATTTATGGCTATTCCATGTGACCCGAAAAAATAAAAATTAACACATGAAATTGCCATAAGTACAATGTACATGCAAACCGTGAATGATAATTTATGGCTATTCCATATGGCCCGAAAAAATAAAAATTAACATATGAAAAGGCCTGATGGATTTTTAAGGCTTCATCTTATTCCAATCCTTATTAGTGTAGCAATCACCAGCCTCTGCTTCATTGCATTCCCTCTTTCTTCAGTACTTTTCTCAAAAAAGACGGTAGCTGTCGTACCGGAACACACAACACAAATACCGGGATATTATCCGAATTTCAGAAGTGCCGGCATGACTGAACAAAAGTTCCAGAAGGCTTTAAGTGACGGTTCCACAATAATCTTCCTTGGATCATCGGAGTTGACCGCTACGCATCTTGATGCAATTCCCTATAATTTTTTCAATCAATACTGCCAATATCCAGTCCTTTGTATCGGGCATGCCGGAAACCAGTCGCTGAACATGCTTTCTTTTTTAGCTTCCAACCGCGGATATTTCAATAAAACAAAGCTGGTAATAATGGTTTCTCCCAGTTGGTTTGTGTCAAAAGCTGCACGCGGAACATCATTGGAATCTTTTCTTGAATTTAACAGCGATAGTTTTTTAACTGCCCTGGACCGGGACCCTGGGGTTCCGGTAACTGCACGCGAATATATATATCAATACATTGCCCGTGAAATAGACAATATCAATTCTCCATCTGCAATTCAGAAATCGATTGCCTATAAATATTCAGCAGAAAGAAACTGGATTTCAGGCATTGTCATGGCGCCATTTGTACTTTATTATGATCTTCTGATCAACATTGATTCCTCAATTCGGAGAATGTTTATCAATAAAGAGGTACCTGATACGAAAACCCCTGGCGCTGACACGCTCCATGCATGGCATTGTCGTACAATATTGACCGAAATTCCCTGGGACAGTATTTATTTTAATAATCAGAAGATCAGTCTTATGCGGGCAGCCAATAACAATTTTGGAATCGATAGCAACTACTACAACCAGTTTGTTCGCAATGATCAATACATTTTGCTTACGATTCCTTTCCGGTTTAACCGTGAATACCGTGATTTCTGCACCCTTCTCGATTTTCTTTCAACTACCGACTGTAAACCTTTGATAATAATCCAGCCTTTGAATCCCTTTGTTTACGAAAATCTGGATGAATTTAAACCCCTGATGGACAAGGTTGCAAATACAATTGATGAACATCATTTTCCATGCTTGAATCTTTTTGTCAGTGATACTGCGCAATATGCCCGTGGCGACCTGGAAGACGTCATGCACCTTGGCAATCCGGGCTGGTACAAGGTTGATCATTTTGTATTCGATAATTTTCTATCCGGTGTTTCTAAGGAACCTTTATGAAATCAATAAATAGCATGAATTCAATAATCCATTGGGTACGGAACCATCAGCAATGGCTGATTAATGTCATCGTTTACCTGGCAATCATACTGGGATCATTGCTTATGTATTCTCCCTATAGCAACAATCCGGAAAATCAACCCAGCTCCAAAATTAAATTTGTCTATCAGCAATTTTAGTAAAAATTTTATTCTCAATGTTACCCTTCTCCTCCATAGATTTTTTTCTGCTTTTTGCCATACTGGTGGGATTATTATATCTGGCTAAAGTCTTGCTTCATCGGTATATTCCTTTCAGCGGAATGTTGCTGCTGATCTCTGTCATTTACCTCATATTTTTTTATCCAAAGCCTTTTCATATAGCCATCCTTCTGATTTATAGCTATATGATTTATTACATATTTACCTGTTTATTCCAAATTCAGAATAAATTACCTGGTGTGTTTTTACTTGTATTGCCAATGATAATGGTTAAAACCAATACCATAGCTGCAAATATTGAATGGAACGAATTCATCTCCTTTGCTGGTCTTTCTTATATTACTTTCCGAATAGTGTCAGTTTATATGGATGCCCTTCCCAATTCAAAACCCGTAAATTTTTTCAGATATACCTCCTACCTGATATTCACCCCATCGCTATTGATTGGCCCTATTGACAGGCTCAACAGATTTTCGGTTGATCTTGATGGGGGATACAGCAGGCTTAATTCATCCCGTTTTCTGGAGGGATGGCAGATGATGATTTTTGGGATCCTGTATAAGTTCATCATTGCAGAAGCCATCAATCGCTACTGGCTTGGCCCTATCGATGCCGGAAGTAAAGAGATTTTAGTCATGATAAACAGTATGTATGCCTATTATGCCTATCTCTATTTTGATTTTGCAGGATATTCAGCCATGGCTATCGGGCTTGGCAAGATCATGGGAATAGATGTTCCCATCAACTTCAACAAACCCTTTATGGCAGTAAATCCTCAGGATTACTGGAGGCGCTGGCATAAATCACTTGGCGACTGGCTTAAGGATTACTTTTTTATGCCCTTTTACAAAGCGTTTACTAAATGGAAGTTCATGAAACCATATCCCCTTTTTCGTCAGAATGTTTCATTATTCCTGACTTTTCTGCTGATGGGTTGCTGGAATGGGTTCAAGGGAAATTATATCCTGAGCGGCAGTATTTTTGGAGTTTATTCAGTGGTACATAATAGTTATATCTATTACTGCAGGAAAAACGGAAGGGATATTGTTTTCGGGAATCTTTCTCCATTGACCGTGAAAATACTGTCAATTTTTATCATGATCAATTTGACTGCCATAGCAATTTATGTGTTTAGTGGGCGAATACCTTTTTAACCGGTATTTGCCAGCGATACATTTATATTGCCGGAGTTTCGTTTATTTGTAGATCACCTGAAAAAGTAATTTGAATTATGAGGTTTGATTTGTACTCCGGACGTTTTGAAGAAACAGCAATTAATAATCAGAAACTGGCAATTGCAGCAAGCGATTCAGACTTAAACTGGCTTGAATTCAGTGAACGGGTCATCAGTTTTGCTGAAATGATTGATGACATCGGCATTCCCGCCGGCCATCCTGTAATCATATATGGGCATAAGGAATCTCTGTTCATCATTGCCATTACTGCCCTTATCAGTAAAGATATCTTTTATATTCCTTTAGATACCACCATCCCAACAGAGCGGCTCAGAAAGATCAGGGAAATATCGGGATCTGAAGTGCTGATAAACTGTACAGGCAAGTCAATTGACATACTCTTTTCTGTTGAAATTACTGATTACACGGCCTATCACATATTTCAAATACCTGAATACCGAACCTATACCAATGGTGATGATCCCATAAGGTATACGATTTTTACATCGGGCAGTACTGGCGAACCCAAGGGTGTACAGATTTCCCGTTCTGCTCTTTATGACTTTGCAACCTGGATGAAAGAAGATTTTGGTTTTACCGACGGTGATGTGTTTATAAATCAGGCCCCGTTTAGTTTCGATTTATCTGTATTCGAAATCACATGTTTTCTTCATCTGGGCTCAACCATAGTATTGAATACTAACGAAAACTGCAAAAATCCGGAAACGTTCATTGAAAGGCAGTCAAGATATAATGGTTCTGTTTTGGTATCCACCCCTTCCTTTGTTTATGTTTATTTACGTGAACCGGCCTTTGCACCATCCAAACTTCCTTCACTAAAGGCATTCCTTTTTTGCGGAGAGATTCTTCCAAATAAGACCGCTGGAAGGTTGCTGGATAAATTCAATGAGGTACGGGTTCTTAACACCTACGGACCGACTGAAGCGAC
>CAISJJ010000053.1 GCA_903885595.1 uncultured Bacteroidales bacterium | reverse complement strand
CTGAAAACCACCGGTGAGATGTTGCTGAAACCTGCCGGGGAGCGCAGCTACATTTTCGACCATTCCTGGCGCCAGTTCAAGGAAAAGTTCTATGTTGAGGATATGCAGGGGGTTGATTGGGATTATTACTACACCGCCTACAGGAAATTCCTGCCATATATAAATACAAACTACGATTTCGCTGAAATGCTGAGCGAAATGCTCGGTGAAATGAATGCATCCCACACCGGATGCGGGTATCGCAGCAGTTTCCCGAACACGGATCAGACGGCCGACCTGGGCGTTTTCTTTGATTATAATTTCAACGGACCAGGGTTGAAGATCGCCGAAGTAGTTGAAGGCGGACCGCTCGACAAGGCTTCATCAAAGGTAAAACAGGGCTGCATCCTCGAAAAAATCGACGGGGAGACTATCACCGACTCCCTCGATTTTTATGCCATGCTCAACCGCAAAACCGGCAAGCTTACCCTGCTTTCGGTTTACAATCAGGCATCGGGCGAACGGTGGGAGGAGAGCGTGAAACCCATCAGCATCGGCGAGTCAAACCAGCTTCTGTACCAGCGGTGGGTGAAGAACCGCCGGAATGAAGTGGAACGGCTGTCGGAAGGCAAAATTGGCTATGTGCATGTACGTTCCATGGATGATGCCAGCATGCGGACAGTCTTCGAGGAGGCCCTGGGGCGCAATTTTGAAAAGAAGGCGATCATTGTCGATACCCGTTTCAACGGCGGTGGAAATATCCATGAACAGTTGTCAGATTTTCTCAGCGGGAAGAAGTGGATCGATATTGTACCTCACGGACAGTATATCGGGTCAGAACCTTACGACAAATGGGTAAAACCATCCATTGTGCTGGTAGGGGAGAGCAATTATTCAGATGCACACCTTTTTCCTGTTGCCTATAAACTGAAGAATACCGGTAAAACGCTGGGCATGCCTGTTCCCGGAACGGGGACCTTCGTATGGTGGGAGGCACAGATCGACCCGACGCTGGTGTTTGGGATCCCAATGGGAGGATGGCGCACTCCCGACGGCAAATTCTGCGAAAACAACCAGATGGAGCCCGATATCAGGGTGCCCAACGACCCCGGGATTCTTTCCTCAGGACGCGATCAGCAGATCGAAGAGGCGGTGAAAGAACTGATGAAATGATTACCCTGACCTGATGATTTATTCTTTGCGCATGAAACCGTAATAGAATCCTTTATCTTTCCGGTATGATACATATAAATCACCATCAAAAGGATTCACATTGAGGTTGATATTGAGTTTGCTTTCGCGGGTCAGATTAATGGAATAGGGTTTATCGACAGCAAATGAATTCACAGCATAAAAGCATTTAATGCTGTCTCCTTGACTGAATTGAACCTGCGCAGTTTCAAAATCAATAAACTGAATTTTGACGATCGTGTTATTCCCGGCAGGTGTTGGCTTTAAAATAATGCTACACTGCGATGAATCGTTGGTCGTTTCAAGCCATTTTAAATTCAAATCCCATAAACCTGAAAAATCTTTGACGGTTGCAGGCATGGTTGCGGTATTAACATATTTATTGACAGCAAAAGCCAGTTTGCTGACTTTGATGCGTAAACTGTCGGAAAGTTGTTTCAGGGTTGTTACTGAATCCCGGAGGATTTTTAGTTTTGCCACCCCTTTGGCCAGCACTGAATCGTTCTTCGTTTTCAGGGAATCAATTATTTTACCAATATTTTCAGGTTTGTAATCATACCGGATCAACTTTTCCCTGATGGTTTCAGCCATATTATTGTATGCCAGACACACCTTGCTAACCGAGTCGTATTTTGCAGAAAGTCCGGTAAATAATTTCTGCAAAGAATCCTGTGAGGCGGTAACTCTGGCAAGACTTTGTTCCAGCTCTTTTTTGCTTTGCGCCTGGACTGACTGAAATAGAACAACCAGCACTAATGATAATAAGATTGATAATTTTTTCATACGATTTGTTTCTTTGTTTTCTGATTGGTAATTAACTATAACTAATTGTCTTCATCTACCTTCACTACTTCATACATGTCCTTGCCATCCTGTTTGATGGGCTGGTAGTAGGTTCCTCCGACCTTGACATAGGTGACCTCGCCTACCTTTACCTCTTCACCGCCTTCGGGAAGGTTTGCAACAACTGTCCCGGCCATGGGTTCCACTACTTTATATTCATCACCGGATTTTTCGTAGTAGGTGCCGCCATAGTAGTAATTGTTTGTGGTTTCGTTGATTACCACAGTCTCCGTTTTTTCTGGCAGTACCTTGACGGTTGCTCCGGGCGGGGCTTGTACAACGGTGTATCCACCGTTACTCTGCACATAATAGAGACCTTGATCGTAATAGTATTGCTGACTGGCGACCGTGATTGCTACGGCCGTGACCGCCATCGTGGCAACGAAAAAGCCCCAGGGATGCCACACAGGCCCCCATACATATGGGTGGTACGGATGATAGGCATAAGGATGATAACATGAATAATGGAAGCCCCCATAGGCATAAGGAGGTCTGGGGTAGGGCCGTGGATTCACGCGCACCGTCACATTCCGGCTGTTGTTGATATTTATATTCGTGTTTCCCCGGTTGTTGTTGATGTTGGTATTATTCCGGTTTCCGGAGTTGATGTCGCGGGTGTTGGTGTTATTTCCCTGCCGGTTTCCTGTGTTGACATCGCGTGTTCCGGCGCCTGGTTGCTGGCGGTTACCTGAATTTACATCACGTGTACCGACGCCTGGTTGCTGCCGGTTGCCTGAGTTGACATCGCGTGTTCCGGCACTTGCTCCCTGGCGGCTGCCTGAATTCATATCGCGTGATCCTGACGATCGGTTCGACATGCTGTTTGAAGGCGGCCTGCTGGAGGATGTTCTGCTGCCCCCGTTAATGGAGCGGTTTCCACCGCCACCGCCTGTACCCATTGAACGGCCGCCACCGCCACCGCCTCCCATTGAACGACCGCCACCGCCATGCCCCATTCGCTGGGCCTGGAGTGGTTCAGGAAAAAAGATAATCACTGATGCAAGAATAAATATCACCAGGGAAATGAGGCTGAATGATGCTTTCATATGATGGATTGTTTGAATCTTTATACCTATTTTGATGTTCTTGGAAGTATCGAAACCTGCTTTGCACCGGGAGGAAGCGCGAATTCAAACATGGCCGAAGGCAGGCCGGGGTTGATTTGCCAGTCGGAGAAGGATGCTTCATAGCGTTGAATTCCGGATTTGTCATTATAGGTAATAACCATCTTCATGGGGAGGAATAGCGCCTCATCAGAAACCCAGAATTGTATGGTCATCTCCTTGTTTTTCGCCACAATTTGTAAACTTGTCTTACCATTCAGCAGGGTCTTGCCCTGGTAAGAGATATAATTGCTCCGGTCGATCAGGTCGTCGGTAAAGGTGGGATAGAAAAAATCGGCTGCCGGAAAGTCAATTCCGTAAGTGTCATGTACAGAGTCTATCATCGCTATTGTACTGTTGGGCACGGGGATGACGACATAATTATTCTCAGTAAAAGAATACCAGGTGAGGGTTTTTCCATTGTACCAATACCCCCTGTGTCCCTTGTCGCCTGTGATATGCATCAGCATTT
>CAISJJ010000052.1 GCA_903885595.1 uncultured Bacteroidales bacterium | reverse complement strand
TCATCAGCAGCAGCACCAGCATGCCAAGGATAGCCACGATCATGCTGATAATCAAAAAGTTCCTGCCCGAAAACTTCATCAGTAGAATGGCTCCAACAAAGGTCCCGGTAGTACGGGCGATAAAGTACAGGCTGGTGCCCAGCCCGGCCTGATCGAGCAGGATGTTGCACCGTTCCATAAGGAATTTTGGGATGGTGATGTTCAATCCTACATCAATACCGACCACGAACAGAATTCCCAGGAAGAACATCAGGATCGTTTTATCTTTAAGCAATCCAAAACAGGCAGCGAAGGATGATGTTTTTCCCTCAATTGGCTTTTCATCAATCTGAGTGAAGAACAACCATAAAGTAGATAGCAGGGTTACCAAAGCAAAAATCGGGAACAACATCTTCCAGTTTCCCAAACTTGCCGCTGCAAAACCGGCAATGACAGGGCCCAGAAAAGAGGCAATGGCTTTGATGAACTGCCCCCAGGTGAGGCTGCTGGTGAGACGATCGCCCCTTACCACATTGGAAAGAAGCGGGTTGAGTGAGACCTGCAGGATCGTGTTGCCAATTCCCAACAAGGCAAATGCAACCAGGACTACCTCAAACTGATAGGCAATAAGGGGGACCAACATGGCCACAAAGGTGATTGCCATGCTGAGCACAACCGTCTTTTTCCGCCCGATCGAATTCATGAGGAGTCCGGTTGGAACTGAAAATACTGCGAACCAAAGAAACACCATCATTGGTAACAGGTTGGCTAGGGTATCGCTCAGGGCGAAATCCTGTTTCACGTAGTTGGTGGCAATGCCGACTACATCAACAAATCCCATTATAAAGAATCCGAAGAGGACGGGCAGCAGTCTGGTGAGGGAATTTTCATTTTTCATAACAAAATCGTTGTTTACATTAGAGTTAATAATGGTCTTACCTTCTGCCAAAAATCATCATTAAGCAATCGTGCTGAACCCAATAAGGCGGCATCCTCCTTAAGGTGTGAAAGACAGATTTGGATGCGCAAATTCCGGCTTTTCAAGGAATCCTCCAAATAATTCCCGAAAAGATTGTATGCCCCTGAAATACTTCCGCCAATAATAAGTATCTCTGACGAAAATCTTTCGAGCCAGGGAGCCATGAAGCCGCCAAGATTTTTTCCGAATTCCTTAAAAATATCCTTCACTGCAGGATCGACATCAGACAGACCGGCAATTTCTTTAACCCCCGAAAGCCTCTTACCACTTTTTGCAGCATATTCATTGATAAACCAGCGTGTTGAAAAAGAATCATCGGCAATGCCATCCATGAATGGAAGATGCCAGAAACATCCATTTCCGGGGACATCATCACGCTCCAGGACAGGGATCCCATCATCAATAAAAGCGGATCCGAAGCCTGTTCCAAGCGTAATACAAACCGACCGGTCATAACCCTGCCCCTTGCCCATCCATGTTTCACCGACCGCAAAGGAGGTGGCATCATTCATGAACCGCAAATTGCAATTGTTGTCAAGCCTGAGCATATTCTTTAGTCTTGTTGCTACATTGACCCCATAAAGATTTTCATACTTCACCACTTCGGGGATAAACAAACCTATGCCCATTTCATAATTGAACGGACCCGGCATGGCAAATCCTATTCCGGCAAACCGATCATGATCAACACCGGCCATGGAGCGGGCAAGGGTGTCAGCCCATACGGATAAAATATCATCGGCCGCTCCTTTGTTATTTATCTCATGTGATGCGTTGCTTCCTGGGATTATCTTTCCCGCCTCCAGATCAATAAGTGCGGAGGAGATATGGCTTCCCCCGATATCAGTGCCAATGGCAAATTTTTTATTCATTTTATTTCGACAAATTTAAACCTGTTAAAAATATTCATAATAGCAATGCCTGGGCATACCTTTCATGCAAATAAGCACATTCGATTCAACTGCCGGCATCAACTTTTTGATCATTTGAATTAACCATAAGCACAACGTTCGTACAAACCGTGAAGTTAAATTATGGGTATTCCATGTGACCGCTGAAATCAAAAATTTTAACACTTGAAATTAACTACTCACAAACGCCTTGATGGTTGCGATTTCCTGGCCCTCCGACGCTCCATAAGGCCTGACTGTGTAATCTTTTACCGTCTCAGGAATAATAAAAGTCTCAGCGTAATGAACCACAAAGGGTTCAAACCGGCCTTCGGGACTTTCCACGATGGCCTCCCTGCCTTGCACCAGGTTCAGGACATTGACACTATTATGGGTTTGGTGGTGCACCTTTACCTTAAACCAATGACGACGGGTTTCAATAAACTCAAATGGATGCAGACCGGTTCGCTCTTCCCGCCAGCCTTCACCCCGGGCTATTACCTCGATCTGGTTTATCAGCTCGTCTTTTGCAAATGCTGTGTCACGATCCCACCGGATAACATTTTCTGCATGTCCGATGTTTATAGGCCTGGGTTTCCCATCAAGCCCCATTCGTCCCCAGTCCCACATTTTAAAAGTAAAGATATAGGGTGTGGCGCTGATCTCCAGCACCATGGCATTGGCGCCCGAACAATGGACCGTTCCGGCAGGGATCAGAAAATGATCATGCCTGCGGGTAGGGAATCTGTTGATGAAACGACCGGCATCAAATGGTTTTCCACCGGATTGCGCCTCCTTTAATCGCCCGGTCATGTCCAGCGGATCAATCCCGGTTTTCATTCCCAGGTAAACTGTTGCATCCTCCTTCGCATCAAGCAAATAATAACTTTCATCCTGGGTATATTGCATGCCGAAACAGCTGCGGATGTATTCTGTATGCGGATGTACTTGTAAACTCAGATTTCCACCATCCATGGTATCGAGAAAATCAAACCGGATAGGAAACTCCTTTCCGAAGCGGGCTTCAACCAATTCACCAAGCAGGTTCCGCGATTCGCAAAACACCAGATTGATAGCCGGGATCTCGAATAAGGTACCGGAAATGTTCAGTAGCAGACTATTCTCCTCAGGAACGCAATCGAAGCACCACGCAAAGTTAGGCGCTGTCCTGTCAAGATCACAAACCTCCTTCATCCATTGTCCGCCCCAGGGGCCCGGGTCAAAGTAAGGAACTACCCTGAAAGGTTGAGTTGAAGCCTGCTTCAGAGCCCTGAACATTAATCCGGCTGTAATCATTTTGGGTTGACCTCCGCAGGTTGTATCCATGATATAATTCATCCTGGAGAAAAGTTGTTTTTTATGTTGGTCGCAAACCCGCCAGTCGACAAAATAGCCACGTTTATACTGATGTGAAAAAGGGAGTTGACTGTCATCCATCGCCAGGCCATGCACCACTCCGCGTTTCATCCGCCGCTGGATCTCCCACCTGGGCATGTCGGCATAAACAAGCAGGTCGAACATACCAGCGACCAGTGACGCTCCCGTTCCTATTACTACAACAAGCCCCTCCTTAATCTCAAATAACTCCCGGCGAATCAGCGTGATGGCCTGCCGATCAAAGAAATCCTCCATCCTGAGCCCGGTCATGTATCCAAAAACCTCATCATCGGTAATATCGTGAAAGGTCTTTTTCCGGATCACCTCACAGTGCAAAAATGAATTCCCTGACTCTATGATCAGTTGAGGGCTGAGGTTGCTGATACCCTGCAATAATTCCTGATAATCGGTGCCGGTGTAAAGTTCAAAAACAACAACTACTTTGTTTTTGTTAAATTGCCGGACATGGTCCAGAATTTGATCACAGATCGCATCCCATCCCGAAATGACATTTCCTTCAATGAAAATAGCCGGTGTTTTGTCGTAGTTTGAGAATTGCATCGCTGATCTTTGCTGATCGCAAAGTTATAATAAACAGCAGATCGTAAACCCAAAATCCAGGATAAAGCAATTGAATGTTCACAATTGTAGCAGAAGCATTCAATATAGCAAGATCCTTCCTGTTTGAGGATATAGTTTTCAACAATCCATTCCGGCTCCGTAGGAGCCAAATCCTGGTAGCCCGTATGCCCCCACCCCGAGCTCAGCGCGCCGTAGGTGCGCAATGCATGTTGGATTTGATTCTCCGGAAAATAATTTCGCACCTACGGCGCGAAATGCTCCTGAACCTCATCGTCCTACCAATATTTCGCTCCGACGGAGCGTATGGAAGAAAGTCTCTTCTCCATACATTAACTTCACTGGTATAATAGCGCTCAATCAATAAAGCATTTGAAAAATCAGCATTTATGCGGTGTAACTTTCAGAAAAAAAATGCTGCCAAAGCGTTGTGTTAAAATATTTGGTAACTTTCAGAAAAAAACCTGCATGATCAGATCAAGAAGAAATTATGGAAATAATCCCCTAAACACATAAAGCCATGACAAAATCATTAAAAGGAACCCAGACAGAACAAAACCTGCTGAAATCTTTCGCCGGCGAGTCACAAGCCCGCAACCGTTATGAGTTTTTCGCCAGTGTGGCCAAAAAAGAGGGCTACGAACAAATCGCCGCAATTTTCATGGAAACCTCAAACCAGGAGAAAGAGCATGCCAAACGGTTTTTTAAATTCCTTGAAGGCGGAATGACCGAAATTACGGCCATGTACCCTGCAGGGATCATCGGAACAACAATGGAAAATTTAAAGGCTGCAGCGGAAGGTGAACACGAAGAGTGGGAAGAGTTATATCCGCATTTTGCTGAAGTAGCCAAAGAAGAGGGTTTCATTGAGGTGGCCACCGCCTTTAAAATGATTGCAAAGGTGGAGATGGAACATGAACGCCGGTATCTGAAACTCCTGCAAAATGTTTCGGAAGACAAAGTATTCATGAAGGATGGTAAGGTGTGGTGGAAATGCCTCAATTGCGGTTATGTATACGAATCAGTCAAGGCCATGGAAAACTGTCCGGCCTGTTTGCACCCAAAAGCATACATGCAGGTAAGGGAAGATAATTACTGATATTTATCCCTGCATCCAGCGCGATTCAATAGTTGTGATGATCAATTTATCACATTGATTGATTATGGCGAAATATCACTGCTTAATGAACTTTTGCACTTCAACGGTCCTGTCATTGGTGATTCTGATAAAATAAATCCCTTTTGGCAAACCGGGAATATCAATCACGGTTTGGGGTCCGGTGATTTGGTGGTGGATGAGCTCCTGGCCGTTCAGGTTGACAATGCACAGATGACTGTGAGGAAGGAAATGTGATGTTTCGATGGTTATTTGGGCAGAAGATGGATTTGGGTAAACGGAAAATGCATGGTCCTTATCAAGGTCATTAACAGAAATTATGGCACATGCTGCTTCAACTTCCGGCTGACTGTTGCAACCCGATGAATTGTCGTGAATTTCGATCATTCCGCCCGGACTAATTAAATAATCGCAAATACTCTCTGCGGTACAATCATAAAGGGATCCGTTCCCCTGGATCAGTAATTCCGAGATTGAACTCGGACTTATATTGTCCAATTCCTTCAGGCTGGTTAATGCCGGACAATTTTCGATCCTCAGAAATCCTCCGATGGATGTTACATTATCCAGCCCCGAAAGACTAGTTAAAGCGTTATTGCTGCCAATCCACAGATTATTGCCGATGGATGTTACATTAACCAATCCATCCAGGCTGGTTAGCATCGGATTACCGGAAATGTACAAACCCCAACCGATTGATGAGATGCTGTTCAGTCCGCCCAGGTTAATCAAAGCGTTATTGGTTTCAATCGCGAGGTCCCTTCCAATGGCTGTCAGAAGGTTTAACCCCGTAAGACTGGTCAACACGTTGTTACTGCGAACAACAAGTCCACCCCCGATGGTGCCCAGATTGTCCAGACCTGTCAGGCTGGTCAAAACGGAGTTTCCTACCAGCTGAAGGTCACCCCCGGTGTGAGTCAAATTGCCTAGTCCTGTCAGGCTATTCAGTGAATTATTGCCTGCAATGCCAAGATAACCGCCGATTGAGGTAACGTTGTCAAGTCCGGTCAGGTTTGTCAACACTTCATTTCTGGCAATTCCGAGGTCTTCCCCGATCGCTGCCAGGTTTTCCAGTCCCGTTAAACTGGTGAGGGCTGCATTATCACAGATCGAAAGTCGTCCATTTATCGTAACCATGTTGTTAAGTCCGGTCAGGTTTATCAGGGCAGGATTTTTTTCAATATAAAGGGTTGCATCAACAGATGTAAGGCCATTCAGTCCTGTCAGGCTGGTTAACGTTTGATTCTCACTGATGTAAATGAACCCGCCCCCGAAAGAGATTAGGTTGTTCAGGCCTGTCAG
>CAISJJ010000051.1 GCA_903885595.1 uncultured Bacteroidales bacterium | reverse complement strand
CAATCAATCTGTATTTTGAAGAAAAAGGGCAACATGTTTGTGAAGATGACCTGAAAGTGACACTGGATATTGCTCAGTTCTTTGCATTCTACAAGGTAATCAATGCCAAAGCATTTTCGGAACGCATCGGTATGAATCAAAGTTTGCTGGCCCAATATATTAACGGGATAAAAAAGCCCTCCCCGATACAAACACAGCGAATTCTTAAGGGAGTTCAACAAATCGGGAAGGAGTTGGCTGAGATCAGGTTTCTGCTTTAAGAAAGGAAAAAAATTTCATATCTGACGAGGTACCAGGTGAAAAAAACGGGTCATGTCAGGAAAATAATTGTCTCAGATTTGTCTCATAAACCAGGTAAAACCGGGTTAATCTGGTTACTCAAAAACCATTGACCGGTTAAACCATGTATGATATAAGTATATGTAAACCAATAATATAATCAATCTATCCGTTTAATCTGGATAGTACTGGTTCCCCTCTTACTCATACTGGCGAGGAGACTGAAAATGAGCCACTTGCACGAAAATTTGTGAGTGGTTTTTTTATTTGTGATTAAGTTGCCAAGGATTTTGGGTTATCCTTTTGAAGGGCGTTCAACATGTTGAAGTTCAAAAGACTACATTTTTATAAATTTTGTATTCATCCCTTCATCATCCGGAAATACCAGATAGTAGAGGCCATCGTTTAGCATGCTTATATCCATGAAAACGGGTTCATCTTTTATTATTCCATGGTAAACCCTGGTACCAATTGCATTAACCAGGAAATAGACTTTACCGGTCATTGAACGGTTTGTTTTTATCGTAATGAATTCAGACGCAGGGTTGGGATAAGCAATGGCTTCCGAAGCAAGTGTTTCTGGCCGGATATCTGTTAAAAAATCGTCCGCCTCTGCCACAAACATATCCGCAACCCCTGTATTTGTCAAAGTTTCAGAACCAAAGGAAAGGGTTGACGACGAGAAACTGCCGCAGATATAATTCTTACCTTGATTACCTGAACTAAGTGAATGTATTTGGTCATCGGCATCACCACCGGCATGCAGAACCCAGCTAAAATTACCGTCGTTCAGGTATTTTAGCAGTAAAATGTCACCGGCTCCGTTATTGACTATTGTTGATGAACCAATTGTAATTGTGGTGGAATTAAAATAAACCCCGGCAAACACATCGCCATTGTGGTCAATATCAACGGCCCTGCCCTCTTCGTAATCTGAGTTGCCGCCTCCGGTAAGCCATTGCGGATTCCCGTCCTGGTCAAATTTCAGGATAAAAAAATCTGAAGTGCCAGAGGGCCCGTTATTACTTAATAACAAGTTGCCACCTGACATCGTTGTTCCCTGGAAAAAGCCGGTAATATAAATGCCGCCTGACTGATCAAGTGCAATCTCATTACCAATCTCCCATGTCCCGGCAGAATTTTTCGCCCAGAGATATTCACCGGAATTATCATATTTAACAACAAACAGGTGCGCATCGCCGGTATTGTTTACCAGTGTTGTATCACCAAAAGTAATATCGGAACGGTAGTATCCTGTCAGGTAAATATTCCCTGAATTATCCGAAATAATCCCTTTGCAGTCGTCCCACATTGAACCTCCATAACCGTTGGCACTGATTTCATTTCCTGAAATATCATATTTCACGAGGAAACCATCGTAGTGACCATGGTTGGTGAGCGTTATGGTTCCAAATATGCAGCTGGCAGATTCAAAATATCCTGCACCATATAAATTTCCATTTAAATCAACATTGATATCCTCAACCTCCTCGTTGCTGCTGCCGCCTCCCTTTTTCGCCCAAACCGCCATCCCGGTGCTGTTGTATTTTACAAAAAATGCGTCCGATCCACCGGTCCTTGTAATTATTATTCCTCCCCCGAAATTAATGGTTGGTGAAGAAAAATTTCCGCCGAGATAAATGTAACCTGATTCATCCACATCAATGGCTGTTGCAACATCCGACCCGCTTCCACCATTGCTGATGGCCCAGAGCACATTTTTATCAGTATCGTATTTTACCAGAAAAAGATCATTGGAGCCGACGGCAGTATTGGTTAAAGTAAATGTTCCGAATGTAATAGTTGCAGATTTAAAGGATCCGGCAACATACACATTCCCGTTTTCGTCAGTTTTTACTGCATATGACCAATCGCCCTCTGCACCACCGGCATTTTGTGCCCACGACCAGGCAGACGTCTGAGAAAAACATTGTAAACCGACCAGAAATAATGCGAATAAAATTATCTGTTTTTTCATAAAATCCTCTTTTTCAGTGTTATAATTTAATGGTTGATTGACAGTTCAAATAAGCTTATTGCCGGAATAAAATGCCGGGTCTTCAGCATGTTCTGAGAGTATGTCTGATTCCCTGATTTTTTTCAGGAGTTCTCTCTCCGCCTTTTTTTCTCTGATAAGATCAGCAAGATCAGATCGCCAGTTGTCAGGATTATCATTGGTATCCATTTCTCCGGTCATACAATTATTCTGTAACATTTTTTCGCAAACCTAATCCCGAAATATAAATAATCCTAAAATTATGGTGTAACAAACAGTGTTGTTACTGTATAAACCGCCGCAAGCAGCTTATCGCTTTTCATCCGCCGGGCGAGATTTTGAGCCACCTTCCAGAAAAGTATCGCCGAATCGGGGTTAGTCTCTTCGAATACTTTTGAAATCAACAGGTAGAGATTAACCTTTTTAGTGATATCATCTGTCTTGAAGAGTTCAGCATGAAGGCTGTCAACCCCTGGCCTGCCTGAAAACACAATATTCCATGGCAGGATAACAAACCAAACAAAAATGATGATGAAGAATAAAGGTTTCATACTACAGCCCGGATAGGGAGAGCAAAATTAATAACGTAAATGGTAATTCAATAGTTTGATTTTTTTATTCCTCACCTTTCTTCTTTCACTAATTTTTGTAATAACACTTTATTGAGAGAGTTGTGTTGAAGTTGTGCATGTTGGAGAGGTTGGGGCGGGGGCGTTAGTTTTTCAATTCTTTGAATCAGATAGTCGATGGTTCAAGTTACATGGTGAAAGGGGTTAATGTAAGGATTGTTGAAGATGATCTGAAAGCGACCAAAGACATTGTGGAACAGGTTTTTGCTTTCATGACCATCGTAAAACAATTATGATTAAAAAAATCACCAACTTTGCCGGAACCCTTTGTACTTTAAGCAAACCATAATCATGAACGATTCACAGGAAATCAGGAAACAGATTGAACAGCAAATCATCGAAAAAGCGATGAAGGATGCAGATTTCAGAAGACAACTGAGTGACGATCCGAAGCATGTGCTGGAGCAGGAGATCAGGATGAAAATACCCGATTCGGTTAATATATATGTCGTTGAGGAGGATGCCCAAACTTTTTACCTGGTACTTCCGCCAAATCCAGCCTTCAAGGAGGATGGCGAGTTAACGGAGGCAGATCTGGAATTAGTGTCAGGTGGTTACGAGGGAAATAATAATCCCAATGAAGAATCCCATGGAGCCATTGGGTGTTTTAACTGAAGATCCTTTGACTGCACCGTTCATTACTGATCCACTGAAGAAGTTCCCCGGCAGGATGCTCATTCACTTCCATTTTTTTATCTGTCCGGCAGAAGGGGCATGATTGAATATTTCCATCCGTATCAACATAAACATACCTGTTTCCCGATCCCAGGCACCCGATACGGCGCTGGTAAACCCCGAGATACACTGCAAGGGGAAAATCCCTGTACTTTGGTGAGGTGTTCAGTTCAAGGTAAAAATCCTCAAGTATTTTAACCTGGGTTTCAGTCAGCCTCACATCTTTCCCCGAATAACGGCCGGCCTGCATGGGCTCGAAAAGCTGGATATAGGTCACCTTGTTTCTTTTTGCTGCCAGAGCATATTGGAAAAGGTTTTCCCGGCTGATAAATTCACGGGTCACGCAGATTGACCAGCAGGTGATAAGCCCTGCTTTCCGGCAGTTTTCCGTGGCGGTCATTGCCCAGTCAAATGCTTTGGGATGACCCCGGAATGCATTGTGAAGACCGGCCTCAAAATGATCAAGGCTGATTGCAACACCGGTAAGCCCGGCCTTCTTCAATATCAGCGCCTTTTCTTCCGACAGGTTGAACCCGCAGGTTGAGATCCAGATATCGGCCCCCGGTTTGATATCTTTTATCAGCTCGACCATCTCCTCAAACCTTGTCATGGGCTCTCCGCCACCCAGCTGAATATGGCTGACACCGGTCTCCTGAAATGTGCTGACAATCTTTTTTAAATCTGGCAGTGACAATGTATCCTTCCGGTTCAGCGCATCCCATTCGTAACAGTGGAGGCATTGTAATGGGCATTTTTTTGTGATCCCGAGAAACAGGACACTCAGCCGGTTGTTTTTTGAATGTACCGGACTGATGCGGTTCATCTCACCCGATACGTGGTTGGTAAGCGCCGAAGATGGGAAACCAGGCAGGTGCATAGTCCAGTAATAGCGGCCGTTTGCTTTCACGATCCTGTATATCCGGTACCCTGCGATTACCTTCCTCAGGGCATAGAGTTCCGTCATTACTTTAATGGCTGAACTGATTGATCTGTACTCTTTTATTGCTTTCCAGAGATAAAAAAGGTCGGAGACTGAATTGATCATCCTGGCCTGAAACCCTGTGACATTATATATCCCTTGTTTTTTCATGGCAGAACGGGATCAGTAACCAGTACGGCTTTTGCTTTAGTGAATTCCTGGTAATTGACGTACGAAAACCGGCTGAGTTTTCCCGGGTTTCCGAAGGTTACGAGTTGTGCTTTATCAGGTGGACCCTGATAGTCCCTGACATGCTCATAATATCCCCTGGCATGCAAAAAAACGGTCTTTTTCTTGCCAGGGATTTCCTCAACATCCTGGTAAACGACCAACGCCTCATCTCCTGTATTCTTCTGAATATAATAGTCTTTATCGTTTTTTGAGATGAGTTGTCCGACATCCTTCCCCATTTCGGTAGTCGCTGAAAGAGGTTGAATGGAGTGCATTGTTACCGGGATGTTTTCTGAGAAATCCATAGCGGCATAATCGAGTTCCCAGAATTTGAAACCTGATACGAGTTTGATCCTGATCACCCGGTCGTCCTGCGGATTCTTTGAAAAAAGCGCTTGGTCAAGCGTTACCGGCATGATCATCTCCCTGTCGCCAACAGGTCCGATAAGGTCAAAGTAGTCGACAAACTGCCATCCTGTTTTCGTTTCAAGGTATACCATCATGACCAAACACTGGTCAAGTTTCCATTGCGTGTTTTTTTGCGCCGGTTCTTTACCCTGCATCCGGATCCATTTGCCATATTTGTTGCCAAATAACTTCATGAATTCACCATAAGTATAATCTCCCCACAATGAATTACCCGCTTTCAGCACTAATTTACCTGTCACTGCTGAACCGGGAGCGGGAAAAGTCATGACAACAGAATTAAAGGCATTTGTATCGCCTGTTTGGGAAGGCTCCTCATCGAAAAGGAAACCCTTCTGATCCTGGGCGCTTACCTGGGGCAGCAGGTCAATGTTGGAAGAGGAATAGGCTTCAACAGGCTGATTGAGGTTTTTAATGGAATGAACAGAACCATGGCGGTCAGCCAAAACCATCACATCTCCCGGGTGATTTACAATCCACAATTCAGCAAGATTGATATGCTGGACCTCAGCAAGTTTGTTGGCGATTTTCAGGGTATACCGGTTGCCGGAGGGCTTTATTGCAGGCAGGGGCAGATAATCATGGCGTTCAAGGGAGGAATAGACTGCTCCTCCGAAAATCTCCCCGGCAAATGTCATTTCCCGATCATTCTGGATATAGACCATGGGGCATGAAGTTAAAGCTGCTACAATCCCTACCACCGCAACAACTGTTGCAATCGACCCAAGGGTTAACGATATTGCCCAGGAAGCTCTGGTCGCTCCCTGGGCCTTTTGATAATTCTCTGTTTTATCAATGGCAGAAAATGGCAGGGTTATACTACCCCCGGCAGTTAAATCAGGAAAAAGGGAATCCCTGACATAAATGTGGGTCTGGTCCATTATAATATCCTGGAATTTTCGTTTATACCGGTTAGTACCCTCAGGATAGGTGTTTTGATATTGGAAACGGGTGCCTGGTAAAGCAAAGAGAGACCCTGAAAAACGTTCATCGGTTATTTCAGGCTTTGTAAGATTCCAGGCAGAAGGCCCCACATGAAGGATCAGGTATTTTTTGTTGAAATCAGCCCAGCGTAATTCCTCAGGGGTGAGCCCTGTTTTTGTGTTTACTTTATAGTAATAACACCCGTTGAAAATAAGGAGAGATAAGCAAACCGCCAGTAACAAAGGAAGGGAAAAATGTCGGAACGGAGAAGCGTAAAGTTTCATATTCACAGGTTTAATATTATGACTGATGAATACCGGTTATTTTTGAAATCCGATTCCAATGTTGAACTTAAAACAATGCAGGTGTTTATGATAACCGGACCCCGATCCGTTTTGCTCTCCATCCGAAGCCATTGTGCTTTTCGACGAATCGTACGTATATTCGGCTGTAAAAATAACCTGTATCAGTTTGTTGATTGCAACCCTTAACCCGATGCCAGGTGACAGATACAAGCCTCCTCCTTCCAGTTTAAATGTATACGGGGGATTATCAGGTGAAGGCCAATAACTATAGTTATACACCTGCATGCTTTTTTTTGAGATTAAAATGTTGTACCCTATGTCAAACTTGATAAAGGGAGCAACCCTCCCGGAGGAGAAATGCGTCCGCACATCAAAATAAACCGGCAGGTAAGAAACATTTTTTAATACGGCAAGTTGACTGCACTGAGGATCTGCGTAATAGTTGTACCCATAGAAAACAGGAATATCATAGTTGTTATACGTGACGCCGGCGCCGATACAAAAACCAGGAACAACCTGGAAACCGTTGATTGTAGATATTGATCTGAACCACATAACAGGATTATATTCTGATGATCCGGCCTGTAAGGTAACGAAGGAGGTTTGTGTGATATTAAAATAATGCCGGCGTGAGATGAAATAAACCGTCTTACCTTTAACTTTTTCCGCCACTTCATCAAAGCTGTAATGACTGTTCATGATCTGCAACATATCTTTACCGGTTTTGATTTCCAGGACTTTTCCCGGGGAAAGGATAAAACTATACGTCGGAGCGATGCTGTCGGAAATTACCTTCGCATTGTGCTGACCGCCTGGAACATTAATTATATAAAGTGAGTCTCCCTCCTTTAAGCTTGTCATCATGTGATCATCCAGGAAGAAGGAACCCTTATTTGCAGCCTGGATGATGATGATCCCTTTTGATCGGTCAAAACTGGCGTCAGGCTCGGGTTTTGACAGGATTTGCCCATTGGCTGGGAGAATGCTTGTTATGAATAAAAGGAGAGAAGAGAACACCGGCACTTTTTTCATGGTGTACCATGGTTTAAACTCAACACAAATTTAATACGGAAAACAGGGGAAACCAAATTGGTTTTCGGAAGAAAAGATAAACTTTTTGCAGAAAATCCCAAATCAATATCAGGGATTGGGATCAATTAGTAAAAAATGCAAAAAAGGAAAAAAGAAATTCATTTGACCGGCGTCAGCTGGTCCGTTCATCCGGAAAGATAGCTGATGAAGTATATCAGAAGGTTACACTCGTTATTTTATTGCTGATGGTAAATGTCTTTCTGAGTGTTCCGCCTGCGTAGATTCCGCCGGTGTATTATCCATTTTTATTATTAATCGTCTTTCAAATAGGTAAATGGCTTGATTCTGCCGGTAAACAATCAACCTGTTATGATCGAATTCTTTGATGAATTCATGGGCTTTGGAAAGGCATATTCAATTCAGAGCGGATACTGAAAAGTGATCCCTTTTTTCAGAAACAACTTTTCAACCTCGAATTTAAAGAGGATCTCACAATATTCATCTTCTGCTGCAAGGGTGCCCTTTGTGTAAAATGCAGAAGCCCTGCATCCTCCAGCGCAAGTAGATACGAATGGACAAGTCTTGCATTTTGGGATATCGTACGATTTCACCCTAGTCTGGCTGTTTTTACTGCGATCAAAAATTTCGGTGAATTCTTCTGTCAGGATATTCCCGATAATAAATTCTTTTTCTCTTAAAAGGTGACACGGATAAACGTCTCCGTTCCAATCGAGATCAACTGTTTGCCAGCCATTACCGCAAACAAATTTACATCGCATTTCCGGCAGGTTTTCACAGTCAATGTCAGCGCATTCCGGAGTACGGGATCTGGAATTGTATTCCTTTCCTGTTCTTTCAAAAGTTTGAATAATGCATTTTCGCAGGGAAGCTGGTTGCAGGTTAATGGATTGAACCTGGAGTGAATGTGGAAACTTCCGCAAATGGTTGGGTGCGAAAAAACCGCCATTATCATATGCCAGGCATGCAATGTAATACACCTCATGCAGATTGCCTTCGTGCAGCGTGGGGGCGATCGCAAACATTACTTTTTCTTGTATCAGGTTCCTGATACCCTTCATAGTCTCGTGAAAGGTATTACCCCTGGTAATTTCGTGGGTTTCGTGGGTTATACCATCAAGACTGGCCTGAACGAAAAGGAGATTGTCATATGCTTTAAGTTTTTTCGCACAGGTTTCATTAATCAATGTCGCATTTGTACCCAAAGTGAATTTTAAACCTGACTGATCCAGTAAATCAAGTATTTTAAAAATCTCGGGGTGGGTTAAGGGTTCTCCTCCTGTTATCGCTACCCTGGCATGCGGATTGAAATTTGAAATCTTATTGATGATGATCTTTGCATCATCAAACTTCATTATAAATGCCGGATTACGCCTTTCATCGCCAACATAGCAATAGGCGCATGACAGATTGCAGTGGGTCGTTATGGTTAAATAAGCCATCTCGAGTTGCCGGGCAACACTATTAGGGAAGTCGTTTCTAAACCAACCCTGCTGTCTGATTTTTTTTAGAAAAAGTTCAGAAAAGCTAGAAATCGTCCTTTCATCACACCCATAATCCAGCAACAATGCATGCAGTGCTTCATTTTGATCCTCATCCGGCCTTCTCAGCAGATAATGAAAGGCAATATACTCAGCCGGCGAAAAAAGGCTCAGGGCGCCTGTTTCGCTGCAGCTTACAAGGTAATGATCATGAATGATCTCGGTGTGAATTTTCAATCTGCTGCTCACATACCGGCCTTTGTGCAGTCGGGATTAATGCACCCGATCTCAGTGCAACTTGTACCAACGCCTGAATTTGTACTTTGTTGACTGCTGTACCCCATTTCAAGGCAATTGTTGCCAGTGCCACCGGAAATATGATCTAATTCCTTATCTGCAATAGTAAAATCAACCTTTTCAGGATCAACGCCCAATTCATTTGCTAAGTCTTTTGCGTTCATAAAATTTTCGATATTTAAATTTGTTTAATAATCCGGAGTCTGAAAACGAATGTGCAAATCTATAAGAAAAGCATTAAACATTTAAATGGCAGCCATGACTTTTTCGCACAAGATGGAAGACACAATCATCGAAAGGCGTTTGTGATAGACAGGCAGTGAGGAGTAGCATACAATCGGTAAGATCCATTCAAGCAGGGCAAAATAATAGGGGACTGGATCGGGATTGCCTTTGGCGCTGTCGAGGGCGTATTTCCTCATTTTTAAAGTCAATGCAGCATTTTTACTCACCTTTTCATCATGTTTCCCGGTATAGGTAATATCAGGAATGTCGTTCAGGTGTTCTTTTTTATAAAATTCATTGATGAAATAAAGGTAATCAGCCATATCGCTCTCATTTTCCAGGGGTGCATTGTCGATCAGAAAAATGGCTTCCAGACGGGCAAAATCGGAGATAATTGACCTGGGTTTTGTTTCTGAAAAATCGATGAGATAAACGTTCATGTTTTCATCCAGCAGAATATTCTGCATATTCAGGTCGCCATGACAAATCCCGGTTAAATATTCCATGCTCCAGTCGCGGCGCCTGGCAAACTCATGTTTAAGAAACCAGTACGGGTTAAGAATTTCCCGGTTCAATTCATGGACAAAGATGTGTTTTTTATCTGCCTGGATTGAAAACAAGTCGCTAACCGTTTTATAAATATGTGGAAAAAATGTGAAAGTCGGATCATGATCCCTGAACGGGAAAATGGTTTTACTGACAGGCTGGCCATACCAGGGTTTCAGGATTTGCAGGAATATTTTATCGAAAAGCGGTTCAAGGAAGGCAATGTCCGACTGATGGTAATAGTGTGTAAGCCATTTAAGGTGGCTCGATTCACCGCCGATTCCAACGAAATTGTACCGCAGCGCCATGGTTTTGCCATAATGTTCGGCACCCAGCACGACGGCGCAGTTGTTAAAAATATAGGGAAGGGCATATTGCTGGCATCGTTCCGACTCCCTGGCAATCAGGTCACGATGGGCGATCTTGAGTACGGTAGGCCGCATTTTCCGGCCTTCATGGTCGAACGAGGTCACATGATAGGTTTGTGCCGAATACCCGCCATGCAAAGGTTCGATCATCAGCTTCGACGAATCGGCATACAGCATTCTGGCCAGAAATTGCTTGTGGGTTTCAAAAACAGACCCGGGCCGGGTCTCGATAATTAGCCTCTTCGAATTCCCATCAATGAATTTACCGGTATTGAAGAACCAGATCATTGGATTTTCAAGAAATGTGCCCGGGTTGAAAGCCTCAACGGCCAGGATATTCTCAAAAGTCAACCGCCTGATGATATCCTGGAGTGACTTTTCATCTTCTGAAAGATCCAATTCAGCCAGATGGAAAGTGATTCCGATGAAATCCTTCTTCCCGGCAATGGCTGTCAGTAAATGTTGAAAATGATCCATTCCATTATTTTTGACCAGGTCAGCCAGCCCAGCGTCAGCTGGCATAAACAGGCTCAGCGAAGGTTTGTTTTTCTCCCGGTTTGCCAAAACCTGCAGGAGTATAGAATTTGCCGAAAATGTTTTTTCCCGTAACGTTTCGATTGCATTGTTCAACTGTTTGAATGTCAATATTCCAGGCGTGGTTAATTTTATTGAGCCGGTCGGGTTGTGCCCTAGTGATATGGCCTCGCAAACCGGCAGGCCAGTTTTATCCGGATTGGAAATGATCCTGAAGTCGGGATGCATATCCGGGTTTAATGGTAAAATCCCGGAACAATTTTCGAATGTCACAAAAAAGTCATCACAATCCGTATTATCACCTGAGGTATCTGAAAATGATCCAAACCCCAATGCAAACCCGAGTTCCTGATAACTCAGGATATCGGATTTCAGGCATAGTTGCCCCGTAATCTCATCCGTTGCCATGTGCTCGTAAACAAGTTGATGATCGCCGGCGGATAAATCCTTGATATCCGGTTTATTCTTGCTGCCGGCCTGAATGACAGCCAAAGCAGCTTCCACAGTGGCTTCAAAGTGCAAAACGCGGTGCAGACCGGCTATTTCGAGTACATGAAAAACATCAGGAACAATCCCGGTTATAAAAAGTTCGTTTTTACCGGCCAGCAGTTTTTTTTTGGCTTTTAACAGGATCCTGATCCCTGCGCTCGAAACATAGGAACACCGGGACATGTCAAGAATGATATCCTGGTTATTTTCGGGTAAAGCCGCCAGGGCTGAATCGAGGTCATTGCAGCTGTTGGCATCCAGTTTGCCGATTGGTTTAACACAGCGGATTTTCTCATCTATGATAATTTCCATAATCAAAATTTTTTGCGTCGGTAAATAAAAACATACGGGAACAAAGATACTAAACAGACCAGACAGCGTGATCAAAGATCAGGGGAACTAACAATTTTATCCTTAAATTTGTACCTCCAGATCATTCATCATTGAAATAAATATGTCATACAGAATTATCACCGGTCTGTATTTGCTGACACTGTCGGGCATTTTAACCTGTATTCCCGGCTTTACCTGCGGGCAGACAAAACTTTCGCTGAACGTTGAAATGATGTACAACTTTTCGACGCAGGGAGAAGCAGGAATGCTTGTTGATGAACAGGTTCTGGCCAATGATCCTGCAGCCGGCCAGGGTGGCACCCCTATAACTGTCTTTACACCCGGATGGGTGAATGCCGATATTTATTATCCTGCCATGATCGTCGTCGACCTTGGAAAAACATACCATCTCATGTCGTTGTGGTTGTTTGACACTTATGACAGTGACAGTATTTTTATTTACACTGGTGATCCTTCCTTGTGGAATAAAAAGGCTGCAATGCTTTTAAACACATACAACACATGGCGTGAAGTAACGCTGGGTGACACCACCAGGTTCGTGATGTTCAGATATCCCAGCCCCTCCACACGGGTGGCAGAGATTGTACTTTACGGTGTGCCTGTCGGAGAAACTTCACCTCCTCCCTTGCCGGTACTGCATGAAAAACCAGATATTGATCATTTTATGGGCGTAAATGGTTTCATTGATGACCCGGTTGACAAGCTCAACTGTGTCGGAAATGTAAGAGAATACCACAACTGGGGCTGGGATGAAGGAAATCTTGACACGACTTACCAAGGCTATCCAAACAATCAGTATGCATGGAATCCAAGCTGGGTAAGCGGACCAGGCTGGGCATTTAATTTTGATCAATTTTATCAGCAACTGAAAAACACCAGTATAATTGTAAGCCCCGATTTGCAGGGATGTGCTCCCTACATCACAGGCTTTCATGACTCTCTTGCGCAATATAAACCCATCAGCCGGGATGAAGATCCCCTCGATCCTGATTCTTACATTGAGCATGCGGATTACATGTTTCAGTTTGCCGCCAGATATGGCCAGACTGCCGTAAATCCCTCCTTGCTGAAGCTCAGGCCCGACCAGGCATTCATCAGCGGCACCGGACTGGCTGGTTATCTTGAAAACTGGAATGAACCCGACAAATGGTGGACAACGCGAAAGGGATATTTTACGCCTGACGAGTTGTCGACCATGTGCAGCGCTGATTATGATGGCCATGAAAATACAATGGGAACCGGAAAAGGAATGAAATCGGCCGATCCTGCTATAAAAATGGTGATGGGCGGACTGGCTAGCCTGAACCTGGAATATGTGCGGTGCATGAAGTTGTGGTGTGATTTTAACCGTCAGAATGGGTTCCCGGCCGATGTCCTGAATTTCCATCATTACTCTGAGAACGGGGCCCATGGTATAAGTCCGGAGGAGGACAGCCTGAAACATAAGCTGAAAAAAATCGTGAATTTCAGAGATACGGGTTTGCCAGGCAAGGAAATCTGGCTCTCCGAATTTGGATATGATACAAATCCCGACAGTGAACAGGCTGCCGTTGCCATTGACACAAATGACATTTACGAAGTGCAGGGGCAGTGGATCCTGCGATCGTATCTTGAGGCTATTGCAGCAGGAGCTGATAAGGCCTTTGTATTCATGCTCCGTGATGCGAATGCCGCCAATCCCAATAAGTACAACAGCTCGGGGCTTACAACAGAAATATGGTATGGACAGGAACCGAAAAAGTCATGGTATTACGTTTCCACTATGAAAAACCAGCTGAAGGGACTTCGATTTGAAAGCGAAATCACCTCCGGTCATGATTCAGTCAATATTTACAAATTTACTTCAACATCTTGTTCTACAAATGTATATGCAGTTTGGTGTACCAGTTCTTCTAATAAAATCATCGGAGATTTCACCCTTGATATCGGACCTTCCGCTGCAGCAAGGATGAGTGTCCCTCAATATGGGATGCCTGATGGCTATCAGTCTGTCCTCGAAATTCAAAACAATACTGTTACTTTCAGGGTTACCGAACGTCCGGTTTTCATTCTTTCAATGCAAGATACCAGCCTGCTGCCTGGTGCAGCGGGTCCTGTCAGCGGGACGCTTGCTGTGCAACAAGGGCAGGCGGGCGTTAACTACTGGGTGAACCCTGTTGCAAATGCGACCGGGTATAACTGGACCTTGCCTCCCGGCGCTACCATCACGGCTGGGGCCAATACCCATAATATTACTGTAACATTCTCTTCAACGGCCCGTTCAGGGAACCTGGTTGTTTCAGGTACTAACCTGTGTGGGTCGGGCCAGGCTTCGCCAGTTCAGTGGATTCATGTGGTTCCGACCCAAAACAATTTGAACAATGTTATTCTGGAAAATGGCGAAACAAAATGCTATGACGCTGGTCAGGACGTTAATGTGGCCGGGAATGGTACCACATTTCTCGTACAATCGGGTGGCAGCGCTACCCTCATTGCCGGCCGGAAGATAATCCTTCTTCCGGGCACTAAGGTGGAGCATGAAGGGATGCTCCGGGCCTATATTACAAATACCGGTGCATTTTGCAACACGGTGACTGCCCCACCCAAAAAAGGTGAAAATATCAGCTTTGAACAAACTCCAACGATACAATCTCAAGCCGGGATGTTTAAAATCTATCCCAATCCAACCATTGGCAAGTTTACCCTTGAACTGAATCCCGGGGTTGATCCGGCTGCCATGACTATGTTCATCAATGGTATGCGTGGAGAAATCGTGATTAAGCAGGAGGTGGAGGCAATCAGGAAAAAGGAGTTTTCCATTGAAGAAAAACAGGCGGGTATTTACATCATCCGGTTGATAATGGGAGACAGGGTCGAAATGGCAAAAATCATCAGGCTGTAATGCGGAGGCAACCGGTCAGGGTTCTTTTAAGTGTTCAAACTTCCATTCAGAAAGCTTTTTAAACCTGTTAGCCACATTAGAAGTTACCCGGTTATGAATCCCCTCCCATATTTTATTCACCAGATTCAATCCTGACAACGACTTTTTTCCGTAGAAGTTAAAGCTGACCATGATGAAAAGTTGTGACATGGCTGATTCACCGCGCTCAGGAATTGAACTCCGCACATACATGGAGAAGACCCCGATTGGGTATCCGCCGCTGCATTTGTAAAGCAGGTAACGGGCGTTGTCGGTATCAATAGGGGAAGGAGTAGCCTGTATCCGGAGCGCCTCCATGATAAAGAGTTGCGGAAACCGGAAAGAAAAGAATCCATCATGCCCTCCCGGTGACTTCGCAGATTTACCGAAAAGGGAGATCAGGATGTTATCAAGTTTATTATCCTGCAGGTTAACCCTGGCAATATGATTGGGCCAGCAGATGGAGTCCCCGTTCCATTTCATCAGGTCATCAAACAGGATACTTGAAGGTACTTCGATGCCGATCCGGTGAATATTCAGAAGCTTGTACTGGTCAACATCGATGCCAACGCGCTGCATGATGCTTTCGCTGTATCTGTGCCTGTCTTCTTCCGAGTTAAACCTGACCCGTGTCTTTTTCTCAGGCCGGTGTATAAAATAGTACCGTATGTCGGAGAACACATTGGTGCTTCTGCGAATCGGAAGCTGCGGGGTAATATGATCGGTTGGTGTTTCCACTTGTCAATTTTGTGGTTTAGTCGATTACTTCAATATCTGTATAAGAATTTACTGCAATGACATGATAATCATGAATGAGATTTTGGACGCATAATTCTATCTCTTCCTTTGTGCCGATTCCCCGGCATCCGCCCAGATTGAGAACGACCTTAAACCCGGCATTTGCAAGGTCTTTACAAGTCGCAGCCACACAATAGTCGGTGGCTAAACCTCCTACGATCACGGTGGTAACATCTCTCGCTCCAAGCCATTCAATAAAGCCAGTTGAAATTTTCTTTTTATGGTCGTGATAGCAGGATGAATAGGGATGCAGATCGGGTTCGAAACCTTTTGCCACGATAAAATCAAAGTTGGAAATATGTTCCATCCCATCAATCAGTTCAACTCCTTTTGTGCCTGAGATACAATGAGGATTCCAGCGCAGATCAACATTTTCACCATCAACCAGGCTGAACTGGGGCTTGTCTTTTGTTGCAATCCACACAGCATTTGGCGGATGAATTTCCTTTGACAAGGTTTTATATGCAACGATCCCATTCTGCCCGTTCAGTTCAGGTACGATCTTATCCCCATCCACAACCGGCAGTTCGTCAGGACATAACGGTGTAAAGCCATTTTGGGGTTCGACATTGTGCGAGGCTGTTTTATTGAAAACCACGACAATTTTTTTTGTTTCCTTCGGAGGGGTATTCATACATTTGCAAAAATATGAACTTCTCTCCAATCATAACCAGTTTTGACGATCAGGATGCGTATAAGTTTTTTATGCAATATGCAATCCTGAAACATTATCCTGAGGCAAAGGTAAAATATGCTTTCATTTTAAGGGATCAAACGATTGATTTTCCATCCGGTTTCGGAGAAGCGCTAACGGACCAGGTCCGCCGGTTTGAAGATATCCGGTTTACTGCTGATATTGAGGAGCACATAGCCAGGCAAATGCCCTGGTTCGACACATCATACATGGAATACCTCAGGGGTTACCGGTTCAATCCGGATGAGGTCAGGATTCACCAAACAGGGGGCAAGCTGGACATAGCTATTGAGGGATTCTGGCATAAAACCATCCTGTGGGAAGTTCCTTTGATGGCTTGCATTTCAGAACTTTATTATCGGATGTACGATATTCACGATGCGATTGAACTGAACATCCCCCGCTGGGAAGAAAAATTCAGGAAATTCTCATCCATGCAGATCGCTGTGATTGAATTCGGCACCCGGCGCAGGAAATCATGCCTTGTGCAGGAAAAGGTCGTTGAAACATTTCTGCACTCAGCTCCTGAAACAATCAAAGGGACCAGCAATGTCATGTTTGCACGCAAATTCGGGATCCCTGCCAGCGGAACACAGGCACATGAATGGTTTATGTTTCATGCAGCCAGGTTCGGGGTCAGAATGGCTACCCGGATGGCGCTTGAAAAATGGGTTGAAACGTACCGTGGGGCTCTTGGCATAGCGCTGACCGATACCTACACCACCGAAGTATTTTTCAGGGATTTTGAGCTTTTCTATTCAAAACTGTTTGATGGTATTCGTCAGGATTCAGGAGACCCCGTAGTTTTTGCCCAAAAAGCTATCAGACATTATATTGGAAAAAAAATTATTTTACCCAATGGACTGATTCCCAAAACCCTTGTTTTTTCTGATGCCATCGACAGCATTGAAAAAATATCTGAAATTGAAAATGCAGTCAGAAACAAGATTTTTTCAGTCTATGGAATCGGCACCTGGATAACGAATGACATCGTTGGAACCGACGGTGTTCGCATCAAACCGTTGAACATGGTGATAAAAATAACAGGAATGCAGCCAGATGATACTGCTGCGTGGATTCAGTGCATTAAACTCACCGATTGCGCTGAAAAACGTACCGGCGATCCGGATACCATCAGGCAGTTACTCGGCGAATTATCCTGATTGCCTCATTCAATACCTCTATCAGCTCCTGGTTGTGCCTGACCTGTGTGTTAATTATTGATGTGCTTATCGATTACTGTGAAAAGGTAGGCAGGTTCAAAGGGTTTGACCACGAATCCATTCATGCCATATTTTAATGCACGGATTTCGAGCTGACCATGAGCCGAAGCCGACAATGCGACAATGGGGAGCGTATGATATTTCTTTCCTTTCATCTCCCTGATTTTACGGCTGGCCTGATAACCATCCATTACCGGCATCTGGAGATCCATCAGGACAATGTCGTAATTGGTTTCACGGACTTTTTCCAGTGCGATGGCTCCATTGTCGGCAATATCTGTAATGCATCCCCAGTCATCCAGGAACCGGCGTGCAACCATCTGGTTAATCTTGTTGTCTTCAACCAACAGAACTTTTTTCCCTTTCAGCGTTATCCGGTCAATGGTTTTGCGTATTATTTCACCCGACGATTGTTCATTGCCAATAAGCAGGCTGAGGTCGAAATGAAACCTGGAACCTTTTCCTGGTTCACTTTCCACGAAGATCTCCGATCCCATAAAGTGCAGCAATTTCTTAACAATCGCCAGCCCAAGTCCGGTACCGCCGAATTCGCGGGTAATGTTATCGGAAGCCTGTCTGAACTCTTCAAAGATTACTCCGATCTTGTCTGGTTGGATGCCGATGCCTGTGTCGGTTACCTGGAACTGCAGCAAGACATTTTTACTGGTTTGGTCCTTCAGGTTAACAGATAAATGAACGGCTCCTTTTTTGGTAAATTTAATGGCGTTGCTTACCAGGTTGGTAATGATCTGAAGCAGGCGTGTGCTGTCTCCGACAAGGATTGGGGGAATATTGTCATCGATGGTGAAGGAAAGCCCGATCTGCTTGCTTGCCGCCATATTATTCATGGAAAAGTACATTCCCCTGAACAGTTCAAACAGGTTGAAATCAATCTGTTCAAGTTTAACCCTGTTGATTGACAGTTTGTTGTAGTCAAGGATGTCATTGATAATGTTCAGCAGGTTCTGTGCTGAGAATTTAAGCGTGGAGAGATTTTCCAATTGTGACTCCTTCGGATCCTCCATCAGCAGGATGTTTGTGATCCCAACAACGGCATTTAGGGGTGTACGAATCTCATGGCTCATGGTGGAGAGGAAGTCGGTCTTAATGATGTTTGCTTGTTTGGCTTTGTCTCGCTCTTCCTTCAGTTTTCGCTCATATTCTTTCCGTTCAGTGACTTTTCTTATAATGGCGATCACTTCGTTATCGTTCATCTTCGAAAGCCGGGCTTCATAATCCTCGATTTTGTCGTTTATCGGCAATGAGTATTCGATATTGCATGACCCCTTTTTAAGACAGATACTGATGGCCCTGCGGGCTTTTATGGCTATAGCCTGTGGGAAAAGGTCCTTTATGTTCTTATGGAGAAATTGTTCAGGAGGGATCGCCATATCAGCAATCGAATTAGACCTGTAATTAAGAATTTTACCTCTCCTGTCGAAGTGAAAGAGGATATCGGGGATTGATTCGATAATGGCGCGGTTTATGGCTTCGCTCTCAAGGAGAGATTGTTCTGATATCTTCCTTTCATATGCGTTGACGATCATCCCGGTGATGGTCCGGAGCAACTCCAGTTCTGAGCGGTCCCATTGTTTGATCCTGCTGCATTCATCAAAACCGATGAATCCGAAAAACCGGTCGGTCACATGCAGTGGATAAACAACGATCGATTTGATTTCCTGGGGTTCCAGTATATCCCTGATGTCCTGCGGGAGTTCCCTGATGTTTTCTGAATAAACCCTGCCCTTTTCCATCAGGATCTTTTTCCATGACGGGATGAGTTCGTATGGGACATCCTGCAGTTGGTTTATCTGTGGCGTTACACCCTTGTTGCACCATTCGAAGGTGTTGTTTGTGAAGGTTCCATCGCCGGAGTTTTCAAAGATGTAGACCCTGCTTACATTGGTATGTATCCCTGCTTTTTCCAGGATTTTATTGATCTTGTTGCTGAAATTTTCCAGGGAGTTAAGTTCAAGAGCAATTTCCGATAACAATTCCTGCTGGATCAGGTTTTTATGTAGTTTGGCTTCTGATTCTTTTTGGGTTGAGATATCTAGTGTTATCCCCCTGATGCCTGAAATAGTGTCGTTTTTATAGATGGGTGAAATATAAATTACAGCCGGAAAAACGGTGCCGTCTTTCCGGAGGCAGAGGTACTCATAGTGCGTTGAATTCAAACCCTGAAGGTGCCTGATAAAGTTATCCATGAAACCTTCCTTGTCGTCAGAGACGATCAGTTCGGCCAACATGACACCTTCCCGGAGATCCTCCTGTGAGTAGCCCATCAAGAAAAGCGCTGCTTCATTGGCATAAATTATACATCCCTCCTGGTTGGTTTCCCATACGGGTTGAGGAAGCGCGTCGGCAAAAAGCCGGATTTCTCTTTCCTGGTTCATAGCAGGTATATGACGATTGTATCTTGGGTATTCTTATGCATGTCAAATATAAAAATTAAAAGTAATATATGATACCTGCGACAGACTATTTCACCTCCCAACGATAGCTTTTAGGGTCTCCTGGTCATTTCCGGCAACCAGTCGGATTATATAAACACCCGGTGGATGTGTCCCGATATCCATCCGCCATGCGTGATTCCCCGGAATGATATTTTGCCATTTTTCTGAAATAATGAGCCGTCCCCGGATATCGGTTACCTGCAGTGAAATATCAGTGGCTGACGCCACATAAAAGTGAAGGGTTGTTGATTGTAAAAAGGGGTTGGGAAAAGCTGAAAGACATAGTTTAAAGGGGTTTTGGTGTGTTTCGCCGGAAGCAGAAATTATGGCATTGTTTTTATAATAATCGAAGGTGCCGGTATATTGTCCAAGGGTGAGGTCGTCATCACCATCGGCATCCAGATCGGCTAATGCTGGTGTTGCATTTTGGTCGACCGACAGTCCAGCGACAGGTGCCGGGTTTTCAACCCAGGTTGTGCCCATGTTTTCAAAAAACTGAACGTCGCCCGACAAATTCCCGGTCACGATGTCGGCATCGCCATCCATGTCAAGGTCGGCAATGGCAGGCACACAGTTGGATCCCACGTCGATACTGCCAAAAAAATTAGGGATAATCATCCAGACTGGATTGGTTGCCGATCCCTGGTTTTTAATATAATTCAATTTTCCTGCCTCATTTCCTGCAATAATATCCAGGTCGCCATCCTGGTCAAGATCGAACAGCCGGGGCGAAGACCAGCCGCCCAGGGCAATTGTGGCCAGTGCAGCGCTTTCAAAGATAAATCCGGAACCAGTATTACGATGATAATAGAGTTTTCCGGAAAGATCGCCCACAATAGCATCGGGAAGATTGTCACCGTTAACGTCGCCAATCGCGACCGCACCATATATCGAATGTTTGAGAGAGGTAAAATAACCGCTGTTTTCGACCCAGGCCGGACCTGATGCAGTTCCCGTGTTTTCGTAATATTTGATGTTGCCAAGCTGGCTTCCGCTGAAAAGATCCAAATCGCCATCGTAATCGAAATCGAAAAAACAGGGATTGCTGGCGCCCCCAACATCAATTACGCCCCCAAATAGCGTTGTGTTCATCTGCCATACCGGTACAGAAAGGCTGCCGGTATTAATATAATAATTGAGGGGCCCGGCAGCCGATCCATACACCAGGTCGGGTTTGGCGTCGCCATTTAAATCGGCCAGATCGGGCGAATTCCAGTAGGTTTGGATCCCGATTCCCTCAAACAGGGCATTGTTGGGTTCCCAAACAGGGTTGCTTGGATTCCCGGTGTTCTGGTAATAGATAAATCCATGTTCATCCCTGCCTGCCAGGATATCCTGGTCGCCGTCGGAATCAAGGTCATAAAATATGGGATAGGCATATAACCCCACATCCCCGATGGTGACGACAAAACTTTCACTGAACTGGGCAGATGAGGTAGTTCCGGTATTGGTATAAAGTTTTATTAAGCCACTTTCACTCAGTCCGACCAGGAGATCGGGGTCGCCGTCGTTGTCGACATCAGCCAGGTCGGGAACAGGGCTCATCCCTACTTGTAAGCCATTGAAAAATCCATTTATCTTTTCGAAATCCGGGAGATTGGCCGTGCCGGTGTTTTCGTAAAGGCTGAGTCCCGTAAATCCACCGGTAATAAAATCCAGGTCGCCGTCATTGTCAATATCGTAACAAATACCTATTTCGGCATCCAGGTATGAAATATCCGAAAATATTCCTGCGCCGGGCATAAAGACAGGATTTGTATTGGTCCCCGTGTTTTCCGCGTAAAATGGACTGTCATCCGTACTGCCTATGATCATATCCAGATCGCCATCATCGTCCAGATCGGCAAACCGGGGTTGCGAAAAAGGCAGGCTTGGTATTCCGCTCGGATTGAAAATGGCATTGTTTTGTTCCCAGGGTTGTGCAATAACCCGGGCCGGTAAAATCTGAACCAGGATGATCAGGATGGTAAGAATTTGTTTCATCATTTTGGTTTTTTAAATTGATCAGGGATCTTTGAGCAGATTACAGATTATGAAATTTGAATCAGCCTGTTAATCTGAATGGTAAATTTACAACAAATCCGGGGTTTACAGCAATATCTGTAAAATTCGTGTGTTTTAATAATTGTTACGGATCGGCCGCTTTTCATATTCAAATTATCATTGTGGCATGCCGGTCTGCTGGTGGTTCAGCCGGCCTTTTTTGCATTACTTCTCGGTTGTTTTTTGTACCTTTACTGTTCCTTAAAGAAAAAATCATGAATGCCCTGCATATGACCAATAAGAAGCTTCAGCATGAATTAGATGAACTAAGGAATGAAAATGATGAACTAAAAAAAGCATACGAAAAATACATCAATGAGCAAAAGCAGGTAGAGGAGCAGCTCCAGAATGAACGATTGCTGCTAAGCACTATTATCGACAACATCCCCGATTCAATTTATTCAAAAGACCTGACCTGCCGTAAAACATTCGTTAATCTGGCTGAAGTGCATTTTATGGGAGCGAATTCCGCATCAGAAGTTTTAGGTAAGGATGATTTTGAGGTTTACCCGAAAGAACTGGCGGATTTGTTCTTTACTGATGATCAATCGGTAATGCTGACCGGAACCCCGGTGTTAAACAGGGAGGAATACATTCTTGATGCGAAGAATGAGAAACGGTATTTACTCTCTTCAAAAATTCCATTACGCGACAAACGTGACCGGATTATTGGTTTGATTGGGATCGGCCGTGATGTTACCGATCGTAAAAAGGCAGAGCAGGAATTAAAATTTAAAAACCTGCAACTCATTCAGGCAAATGCCGAAAAGGACAAGTTTTTCTCCATCATTGCCCACGACTTGCGCAGTCCGTTCAATGCATTCCTTGGCTTTACGCGTATCATGGTTGAAGAACTGAACACCATGTCACTTGAAGAGATTAAAGAGATTGTTCTGAGTTTACGAAAATCGGCCACCAACCTCTACACTTTGCTTGAGAATTTGCTGGAATGGTCGCGGATGCAGCGTGGAATGATTCTGTTTCATCCAGTCACTTTTCCATTAGCTTCCCTGATCATCGAGAGTGTTGAACTTATATACGGATCAGCACAAAAAAAGGAGATTGAAATCGGGTATGACATTCCGGAGACGGTATCAGTTTTTGCCGATGCCCACATGGTCGAAACCATTATACGCAATTTTATCAGCAACTCGGTTAAGTTCACCCCCAGAGGAGGAAAGATTAAAGTATCGGCCAGGAAAACATCTGATAATACTGTTGAAATCAGTATTCACGATACAGGGGTTGGCATGAATAAGGAGTTAATGGCAAACTTGTTCCGGCTGATCGAACAAACCGGCCGCAAAGGAACGGAAGGCGAATCCAGTACCGGTCTGGGACTTATCATCTGCAAAGATTTTGTTGAAAAACACGAGGGAAAAATATGGGCGGAAAGTGAAGTGGGAAAAGGAAGCACCTTTTATTTTACCTTACCAGCTGGGAAGTTGTGAAGATGAATGCTGAACAATGGATGGGAAATACATAAATTTTGTCACAGGTGATTTTGTTTTGCCAACATCTGAAATATGAAGAATACATTCTTTTTATTTTATTTTGCCACGATTTCAATCCTGGCATTTTCACAGTGGACATGGCAAAATCCGTTACCCCAGGGTAATCATTTAAGGTCAGTCTTCTTTACCAGTGACAATACAGGTTATGCGGCAGGCGAATCAGGAATGATTATTAAAACGATTGATGGTGGCGCCTCCTGGACGGTATTATCTGCTGGAACTTTCGAAACGCTGCACGCATTGCATTTTAATGATGCCAATGCAGGTTTTGCTGTGGGCAGTGCGGGTGCCATTTTAAGAACCACCAATGCCGGAATTTCCTGGACTGCCTTATCCAGCGGAACAACCCAGTTGTTACATTCAGTTTGCTTTACCGATATCAACACAGGGTATGTGGTTGGTGACGGCGGTACCATCCTGAAAACCTTTGATGGAGGCACTACCTGGACGGCAATCGCAAGCGGAACTACCCGCATTCTGAGATCAGTGCACTTTCCCTGCTCCAACACCGGTTTTACCGGTTACGCCGTGGGAAGTGGCGGATTGATTCTGAAGACTACCGATGCGGGCGAAACCTGGAACACATTACCCAGTGGAACACTTAATAACTTGTTTGCCGTTTATTTTACCGATTTCGATAACGGATATGCAGCAGGCGCTTCAGGTACCATGTTGAAAACAACAGATGGGGGTTCAACCTGGGTTTCTATTTGGGCCGGAACATACGCTAATATATATTCGGTTTTTTTTACCGGCATGGATACTGGATTTATTGCTGATGGAGAAAATATCATGAAAACCACAGATGCTGGTTTGACCTGGAATGTTTTAACGACCGGAACAACAGATGCTTTAATGTCTGTGTTTTTTTGCAGCGCCGGAACAGGGTATGCTGTGGGTGGAACTATTATAAAAACTCCTGACGGAGGTGAAACCTGGACAACATTACAGAAGGGAACAACCAGTAATCTGTTTTCAATTTGTTTCACGGACGATGAAACAGGTTATTCTGTTGGTGCTGAAGGAACCATTTTAAAAACCAGCGATGCAGGCTTTACATGGACAGCTGTGCCTTGTGGAACAACCAACCGGTTGTGCTCGGTTTACTTTACCGATGCTGCCACTGGTTTCGCGGCGGGAAGGTTTGGGACGATTCTGAAGACCATGGATGGCGGCGATTCATGGACTGCCATACCGTGTGGAACAACGGATTGGTTTTATTCAATATGCTTTACAGATCCTAGTACCGGTTATGTTGCAGGAGGTGTTTTCGGTAAGGGAACAATCCTGAAAACCTTAAATGCAGGCGCAGACTGGACCGTTTTACCCGTTGTAACATCTCATCCCTTGTATTCAATTTGCTTTCCGGATGCTGTTACGGGTTTTGCCGTCGGTTATTGGGGAACCATCCTGAAAACCACCGATGGGGGAACAACCTGGACTGAACTGCCGAGCGGAACAATTCATGACCTGAATGCCGTTTACTTTTTCAATACAAATGAGGGCTACGCAGCCGGTGATGCGGGAACGATCTTAAAAACAACCGATAGTGGCGCCACCTGGACCATTATCCCAACAGGAACAACCAAAGGTATTTTTTCACTTAACTTTCCCGATTCGAATACAGGGTATGCGACAGGGGAAAATGGAATCATGCTGAAAACCGTAAATGGAGGCTTATCATGGACCACATTACCGGGAGTAACCAATAATTACCTTGAATCAGCTTGGTTTATCGATGCCAATACAGGTTATATTGCAGGTGATCATGGAAACATATTAAAAACCACCAACGGCGGAATTGTTTTTACCAATGAACATAAATCGAACAAGTCAATGCTGAATATTTACCCCAACCCGGCAAATTCAAGAATCACCGTGGCACATGAATTTAACTTGCCAGGGGAGTATGCAGTAACCATTTTTAATATAAAAGGGGAACCTTTGATGCAGCATAAATTCCAGGATCATCCGGTTGAGATGAAGGTGAGCATGCTGCCAAAAGGCGTTTATGTTGTGAAAACAGAAACCCGGGAGGGAGTTGAAAGTAAAAAGCTGGTGATACAGTAAGCAATGCAATTTAATATGACAAAAAGAGTATTTGCCCTCGGATGACGTGGTTATTTATTGTAGGTCCTGCATAAATTCGGTCGATGTTGGCAGGAAAAACCGCTCCTGGCCCAGGGCGCTTCCCTGCTTTATAAATTATTTGTTAAAACGGTTCAAACTGTTTATGGTAATTAAATTCCATTCCGGTTTCCCGATAAATGAAGGCAGGTCCTTGTGGTTGGTGTACGACATGGCCGACGACAGGTAATCGATAAAGTTTTCAACCCACCCGGCCAGGGTGTATTCCACCTGGACCATACGCGTAACACCCTCTGATGAACGGAGTTCATTTCCAAGGTGTGCCTGAACCTCCTTGGTGCTCATACCGCGGAATTTTTTGTAAAACAGGGATCCCATTTTAAAAGCTGTCCGAACCTCGTCGCTGTATTGATCAACCTGGTCGCCAGGAACCGTATATCCTTCGAACTTCTTATTGGCTGAGTATGTATTTCCTGCCGATTCGAGCGCTTTATTGAAAATTCCCCCACACATTACATAATCTGCTCCCAGGGCAAGCGCCTTGATAATATCCGCATATTTTTTAATCCCGCCATCGGCAATAACTTTCGCAAATTTTCCCGTTTGACTACTTTTTCCCCGGTTGATATCGTGGATCAGCGAAGCCAGCGGATAACCAATCCCGGTATGAACCGATGTACTGCAACCTGAACCATTGCCAATCCCGGCCCTGACAAAATCAGCTCCTGCCTCTGATAATTCAAAATAGGTATCCGGGTTAGCCACATTCCCGACCATAACCGATATCTGATCCTGGTATTTGTCCTTTGCTTTTCTTACCGCAGCGGTCAACCGGTTCATATGCCCGTTTGCGATGTCAATGCAGATCTGCATTTTCCCGGAATCGCCCGGAGAATCACCGGCGTTAAAAATATTTTCGAATTGATCGAGGCTTAGTGCAACCCATCCGTTCAGTTTTCTGCAATCTTCCCTCGTAAAATGTCTGGTTTCGGTTCGCGGTACAATAGGATAGATATGGTTTTCGCTGAAAATATTCCGGTGCAGTCCATCGGTCACAGTATCCATCGGAGCAGTGAAAAGCGGAAGCATACCGTTTTCATCCATCACCAAAACGGTTTTTCTTGAGTGAACGGCGCTTTGATCAGCAGGCTGAATCAGTATATCGTCGAAATCAAATTTTGGGCTAATTTTATCCATGGTCAGGGTATATGGCGTTTGTATCGATGTGCCGAAAAAAAAGCGGCTGTACGTTGGTATTAGATCTAAATACCTGCACAGCCGCCTTGAAATCAGTTATCAATCCGTAACTGTTATCCTATTTTTCAATCATTACACTTTTGCTGAACTGGCCTGTTTTGGTATCAATCCGGATCATATACAAGCCCGGTTTGAAATCTGATGTCGAAATCCGGGTTTCTTTAGCATTCACCGGCTGGGTTGAGACCACTTGTCCGGCACTGTTGAAGATTTGCAGACTTTGCATCATTTCGCTGGTTCTGATCACGATGAAATCTTTTGCAGGATTAGGATAGACCAGCACCGGATCGTTATTAAGGGTTTCCAGTCCCGTTGTTTTACCCACTCCGCCATTCATCAGGACAGGGGTGATAATTCCTCCCGAGTAATCAGCAAATTCGCGGATGGTTGGATTATCAATCCAGGCAACTGAAGAAGCTTCAGCTGATGCCGATGAAAAATGGAGTTCGGCCAATCTGCCATTCGCAATCGATATTCCATTTGCATCAGCAGCCCACACGAAGGTCAGTTTTCCCGGTTGGGGATTTCCTACAGTGACGCTTTCAATCCCCGGGAACCATTGATCGACACCGGTAAAAGTTAAATTTTCAGGATTATAACTCAGCGTGAACTGGAAAGATCCCAGGTTCTGAACATCGGTAGCATAAACCGGTATGGAAATATCGCCTGTTCCAGCTTCAACCGATTCAATCATGAACGCGCCCGAAGCAGCTTTCAGTGCTGAACCTTCAGGGGCCCCCTTGGCAGCAGGAACATAGGATGCATTGGCATCACCAAAACATAACCCGTTAAAGTCCTGTGTCACATTTCCGCTGTTTATTGTTACCGGCACATTGTTGAATAACCAGTCGCCTACCACGAATGAGTTCACAATGGCCCCAATGCGTTTTTTTACCAGCAGGACATCGGCAGCTGTGAGGCTTCCCGAAGCATTTACATCACCAGAGGCCAGGAAAATTCCATTCAGCAATGAAATGTTGGCAATATGTTTTCTGTAAAGCAGAACATCGGAGGCTGTAACGCCACCCCATAATTTTGTGGTGGATGGTTCCAGGGTATAATTCCCGTTTGACAGGTTACTGAAGGAATAACTTCCGGAAGCATTGGTTGTGGTGGTCCCTACAACAGTACCGGAGCTGTTTTTCAGCGTTACAGTAACGCCAGCAAGCGCGGTGGGTGTCGAGCCGGGGTATTTAATGGTTCCGCTCAGGGCATAACTGGTAGCTGCGCTCAGGGTAAAAGAACCGATGCGTGTCTTCCAGGCCGATCCTGTTGTGGTTTGGTAATATTCCTGGGTATACCAGAACTTTGATGGTTCCGATGGATCCACATTCATGGAGCTGTAGTCGCCCCAGCGGCTTGGATTGCCGCTCCAGGTGTTGGTCTGGGATCCGCCTCCCTCTTTGATGATCCCTTCCTGGATGGTCATTTCACCAAGCGGATCGTTGGCCATTCGTCCGGTATAGTAAATTGAAGGGAACTTGGTGGTACTTGAAACAGAATACCCGAGCGCCATATTCCCTGATGAATCCATGGCAACACTGCCCATCCAGCGGCAATGGTTGTCAGGGGCGTAGGTTCCCTGCTGATATATGACCCAGGGATTGGTTCCCTCCTTGCGAAGCTCATACCATCGCATACCGGCTAAATTGGATCCGGTATTTACGGCATGAGAGGTAACCATCGACCAGTGATCGGCAAATGTACGGAACTGGAGGCGAAACATTAACCTGTCTGACAAAGTAGCTAATTTTACAGTGGTATTTTTCTGAGGAATTCCACCCGAAATATTTGAGTTGAACGCATTGACGGTCAAAAGTGCATGCTGTGTATAAGTGGAAGAACCTGTATTGACCCAATCAACGTGAAACGCATACATGCCAAGCCGGTCGGGACCATCATTCATGTAAGTGAAGTAGTTTGGTGTGCCGGTTGCGGGAAAAATACCATCGCAATCTGCAGGTAATAAGCTATAGGCTTCATTGGAAGATGGCAAGGTAAAAAAAACCATATTGGCCGAAGCATCACCGGCGAGCATTTTTTCACGGTTCAGGGCGGCTGCACCAGTCCCCATATAGTTGGTTGAACCGGCTGAGAAACGGTTGCAAGACATGTAATATCCATCAGGCCAAACTCCTAATTTAGGGTAATCGGGCATGTCGGTAAACTGGAACTGATAACGATACCAGGAACCAGTGGGGTCAGGAGTTTGTGAAACTGCAACCATTTCGAAGAAAGGACCATTCGGAAAATTGGGCAGTGAGAATTGTGAAAACACCCACCTGTCGGCCGCTTCATCATATAAAACGATGCCGTCGCCATCGTTGCTGTTATTGGGCAATCCCGAAAAAATAGAACTGTTGGTAAAGGGGCCCATGAGGAGGGTTCCGGTTTTAGAGTAAATGGCTGCGCTGCAGTTGACTACCTGAAAGTAGTGATTTGGGCCTACATCGCCATCTGTATCCGGTGGAACATAGCCCTGGGGATTAGGAACACCATCAAACGATTGCTGAACAGAATCGGGAGCCCTTGGGCCAGGTACCCGCTGAACATTCGGATCGGTTGCCAATGGATCATCGGTGTCAACCGGACGAAAACGCTCGTGGTTAAAAAAATTCTTTACCACCCCATCCTTCCAGGTTGCATCAGCGTTGGAGGGAAGTGTCTTAATCATATCGCGTAAAGGGGGCGAAATATCAAAGTACGTAGCTGTAATAACAATGGGCTTTGATGCCTCCTGTTGGCTATAGGCAGTGGCTGTAAGCAGAATTAAAGCCACAAAAAGTAAAAGTTGTTTTTTCATGCAAGAGATTTTGTGAAATTTTGTGTAAAGGTAATGGAAGTTTTGGTTCAACCTCATATTTTACAAAGCTCTTTTTGCCTGCTTAATGGTTTCGCTCCTATTGTATTACCGCATGAACAACATATTTTTTATTCCGCTTATTTTATTTTCACGTTCAAACGAAAATGTCCGGTCTGATGAATTACAGAGGGTGTACAACCTTAAGGCAACCTGCAGATATCCCTGTGATGTTGCCGAGTCCGCATCCATTCCAATTGCTTTTACAATATCTGCCAGCAGTTCAATATTCGAGACATTCATTCCTTTCATTCCGGATAAGTAAGGCCCCAATGCCGTTTCTTTCATTGATACGAGCAGGTCCAAATCAACACCAGCTTCAAGAAGCAGTATTTTTTTGGCCTCTTCCGATTGATTTTCTGCCGTTTTTGCCTGACTCGCATCCTTGCCGGCTATTTTATTGAAAATCAGCTTTAACAATAACCCGATTTTTTCAATTTCCCGTAACAGGTAGTCTTTCTGCTCCATATGATAATTCCTTTACAAAGAGTTCCAAACCAGCTAAGATAGGAAATATCCAGAAGCGCCACGTTCATGAAAGCCGTGAATGATAATTTATGGATATTCCATGTGACCCGAAAAAATAAACATTATCAAATGATAGATAAGGTATGCTATTATGGGGCACCCCTTGTTGCTCAGCCTGTGAAAACTCCCGATTTGTTCAATTATAGTTGAGATCAGTGCAGCAATATTTATCTTTGCCTGTAAACTGTATTCACATTTTCTGGTTGAGGAACCATCAGAATGAACTTTTACATGAATCGTTTTTCTAAAGTATTTGAAAATCATAATGATGTCAAAAACCTCTTACTCTAATTTTATTCCCTGTTAAAATGGTTTTCAGCTCGGGACATCACTTTCAAATTAAAATATTGGTTGTTTTTCTGGCATCACTATGTTCAGGTTATTCTGGTTTTTCCCAGAAAGAGGCCTATGCCGATAGCCTGAAGGCGGAGCTGAAACATGCCGAAGGAAAACATTTTATTGAAGTCAGCAACGATCTTTGCCGTTATTACATGAATTCCGATCCCGATCTTGCCCTGAGTTATGCCTTTATTTCGTTGAATGAGGCTTATGAAAATAACCTGGCCAACGAGAAAATTTTAGCATATAACTTGTTTGGAATCATTTACAATAATAAAAATCGATACGATAGCGCATTTGTGAATTTTAATAAATCGATCAGCCTGGCTTATTTAATGCATGATACTTCGCACATTGCATCCATACTTAATAACATCGGTTTTATTAATTATCGCTTATGCAATTATTCTGAAGCCCTGAATAATTTTAACCAGTCCTTGAATTACTATGAGCAATTCAGGGATTCATCTTCTGTTGGATCGGCCTATAATAATATCGGGTTGATCTATTTTGAATTAAAGGAATACGATCAGGCGCTCAAATACTATCGAAAGGCGCTGGATGTGGGAAGAAATGTCAGAAACCTTAAGCTCACCGGTCCATCCATGATCAATATCGGATATGTCTATACACGGATTGGTGAAACCGGCAAAGCCTTGTCATATCTTGACAGTGCCCTGGTTTATTGCAAGGAAACCAATGATAAGTTTAATGAAGCCAAGATCTACAAAGAGATCGGAATCATTTATTTTACCAACAAGGACTATAAAAATGCATTGAAATATCTTGGGATCGCCGAGGCGTACAATCTGAAACTGAAAAACCCAATAGAACTGGCTTCGGTTTTTGAACGCCAGTCGGAATGCCATATGGCGCTAAATTCACTCGATAAAGCGCTGTCACTGGCAAAAAAGGGCCTTCAATACGCACAGGTAGTGGTAAATAAAAAGTACCTGGTCAGGGCCTATAAAAACATATCGCAGATCTACGAGAAAAAACAGGATCATAAACTGGCGCTGCATTTTTACCGGAAATCGATTGAAATCAATGAAGAAATCCTCGATAATCAAAAAATTAGCCAGATATACAATATGCAACTGCAGCGGGAAACGGATAAAAATGCGGATAAAATCGCGGAGCTTAACATGCAGAAGCAAATGCAGAACATTGAAATTGAGAAGCAGAAACTCATTATCAGTAAGAACAATCAGTTTATATCCATCGTGTTCATTATTTCTGTTTTTTCTGTTGTTATCATTTATCTCTTGTATAAGTATTACCTGAACAAACAATCCATGAAGCTTGATCATGCAGTTCATTCCCTGAAAGAACAACGGGCCAGGGAGGTGATCGAGGCTGAAAACCGTGAACGGAAACGGATCGGTGAAGAACTTCACGAAAGCCTTAGTCAGATTCTTTTATTGGCAAAACTGACGGTGTCGAGTTTGAAAATCAAGGATCCGCCCTTATCCGAAAAGCAAACTGAAGCAGTTAACAACAGCATCAACCTGCTGAATACCGCTTTTGAAGAACTCCGCAACATATCTCATAACCTGACTCCGTTTTTATTAAAGGAAAAGGGATTAATTGAATGCGTCAATGACCTGTTGAATAAGATTGGAAAAGCCAATAACTGGGTTGTTAATTTTGAGGAAATCGGGTTTGAAAAGCGGGTCGATGGTTTTCTCGAGACAACGATTTATCGTGTGATTCAGGAAATCTTCAGCAATATTATCCGACATGCGGAAGCTACGGAAATAAATTGCCAGCTGATAAAAACCGAAAAGGATGTAACGATCATGATCGAAGATAACGGGAAGGGATTTGACATCAATCAAATAAAAAAGACCGACGGAATAGGGATACATAATATTTACTCTCGCATTGAAAATCTGAATGGTGCTGTGTTAATTGACTCTGCGCTGGGCAGGGGAACAATCTTTACACTTATTATACCTTTGACAAATAAGATTGACCATGACTGATGAGAAAGCATTGATCCGCCTGATCATCGTTGATGATCACCCATTATCGAGGGAAGGAATAAAAGCCTTATTGTCTGATGTCGATTTCAAGGCAATAGTCCAGGTTGCCGGAAACGGCCTGGAAGCATTGGAACAATTTAAGATTCACCCATTTGATATAGCGCTGGTCGACATCAATATGCCGGAAATGTCGGGGATTGAACTTACCCGCGAAATCAAAAAGAATTATCCTGCCACGCAGGTTCTCGCATTGAGCATGTATGATGATCACATGTTCATTTCACAAATGATCGAGGCAGGCGCCTCTGGCTATATTTTAAAAAATATTAACCTGGAGGATCTATTGGAAGCTATTAAGTCTGTTGTCAATGGCGGTTTATACTTCAGCGCCGACATCCGTAAAGTTATCAGCGAACACATATTGCCCGACAATGATGCGGTGATTACAGTACAGCCAAAAACCATACATCTTTCGTTCAGGGAACAGGAGATCCTGAACCTGATTGCCAGGGAATTTACCAATCAGCAAATCGCCAGTAAGCTATTTATCAGTGAACGTACCGTCGAGACGCACCGTAAGAACTTATTTATTAAAACAAGGCAAAAAACCATTATCGGACTTATAAAATATGCCATCGAACATAAGCTGTTAGGGTAATTTTTTCCAGTTGTGAAATTTAACAATAATACGTACTGGTACGGATGGTTCAGTTCTGATGGATAACCTAATTTTGACGATAATTGATGGGACTGGCAATATGCATAATACAAAGCTGCCTTTGTATCATGGTTTATTCTTTTTTATTAAATTGAATATCAGTATAATATAAAAAGATATAATTGATTGATCACAAATCCACCACTATAAATCAAATAACCTTATGTTGTAACTCAAGGACTCCTCCACCACCCAACTCCCTCCACATCAAGGGGCCGGGGAGGGGGCCTTAAAAATCAAGGTGCCATCAATTAATATCTACAGGTTTGATTCCGAACAATAAAAATATATGTAATTCTATCAACATAATCAATCATTTGTAAATTTCCAGCATCATGAAAAATCTGTACTTTGTTTTTGCACTCGTGTTTACGCTTATTGCTTTTACAGGCGTTAAAACATTCTCACAACAGGATTCGCTGATTTTTACCACTTCAGGTGAGTTTGCCGTACCGGCAGGGGTGACAGCGGTCACCATCGAAGTTATCGGGGCTGGCGGTAATGGCTGGTTGAATGGCGGCGGTGGCGGCGGTGGTGGTGGCTACGCAAAAGGAACTTATGTTGTAACCCCATCGGCAATACTTACAGTTACTGTTGGAACCGGTGGAGGAGGGACGGCTGGAGGTACAACCAGTGTGGATGCCCTGATTTCCGCTACCGGAGGTGGAAATGGATATACTGTGCCGAATCCGATGGTCGGGGGTGGAGGTACAGCCGGTGTTGGTACAGGTGGTACAATTGCAAACCGGACCGGTGGAACCGGCGGTGGTGGTTACTGGACCTACTTTGGTGGCGGTGGAGCAGGAGCAGGTGGTTCCCTTACAGATGGTTCGAATGGCGGAAACACCATTGTTTTCGGTGGCAATTGCAATACCCCCGGAGGGGCTGGCGGCAATGGCGGCGGCGCCCCTGGTGGCAGTGGCGGAAAAGGCGCCGGATTCTTCGATGCCGGATGTAACAATTCAAACCCTGCTGCAAACGGCGGAAATTATGGCGGCGCAGGTGGTGGCGGCAACGGTAATGGCAGCCCGGCAGCATTTGGCGCCGGCGGATATTGCAAAATTATATGGGATGGTTCTGCAGGAAATCCCATCCTGATGCACAACGGAACAATTTCAGCATGCGCCGGTATTTTTTATGACAGTGGCGGTCCTGACAACACTTATCAACCCGGTGAAGATCTTACGCTGACAATCAATCCCTCCACTCCCGGCGGGAAAGTAAAATTGATTTTTACCCTCTTCGACACGGAAAACAATTTCGACTTCTTGAAAATATATGACGGACCAACAACAAGCGCCCCGCTGTTGGGAAATTTTACAGGTACGACCATGCCCCCGGAAATAGCGGCTTCACTGGAAAATGGAACCGGCGCCCTTACCTTCCGATTTACATCCGATGGTTCTGCACAGGGAGCAGGATGGGCTGCGGATATCTCTTGCCTTTCTCCGTTTGATCATGACCTGATGGGAGCATCCGTCGCCGGACCCACGAGCATTGAGGTGGGAAGTACTGCTGATTATACAGTTACCATCATCAATGTCGGGACAAACCCGGAACT
>CAISJJ010000050.1 GCA_903885595.1 uncultured Bacteroidales bacterium | reverse complement strand
TTCTGCCGGGGTTCGTGTCGAATTCTGGTTTCCGGAAATCGGGGCGTAACCGGTTTGATTCCTTACTAAATTTCGTTAGCGCATCTTCCTGATTATTCATTGCAGCCAAACGCTGGCAATGTTCAAACCGCACGTTCCTTTCCCAAATCACTACGTTCCTTTCTGCATTTGCAGCGATTAATAAATTGCCGGTTTAAGGTTGATCTTTTCAATTAATTTGGTTGGGGAAAATCAGTTTAATAAGTTAAGTTTTATGAATATAATCTATCCTGTCATGAAAAAAATCGTTTTTATCAGGATTTTAGCCCTGACCCTCCTGATTGGATCCGGGGGATTTTTAAATGCCCAGTATTTTAACGACTCCATCGTAATTCCGGCGGGCAATCGAAACTTTTCATGGTGTTCAGCCTCGAACGACTACATATTTGTTTCTGATCATGTGAATGACAGTATTTATGTCATCAGCAGTTATAACAATCTGGAAATTTATTTTTCAAAAATTTGTTTTATTTAATGAAAGAACAAACGAATTAAAACCCATTCAACCTGCCTGTGAAAAATATATTTTCAAACCGTTATTTTGAATTGGATTTTATTGCTACATTTATCATGCTCAATATCAGGTTCAAAAGTGTTAGGGCAAACCGGTCGTGCTTTTTTTAATGCGTTATTGAATATCAGAATGATGCCTGAGTAATGCCTGTGTTTGGTTAGGTTTGCTTTTTAGCGTTATTCAGGAATGTTTCTGAAACCAAGGGAAATTTGAGAATATGTCTTTCCCGAATCCCTTGATTTCGCAGATTTGATGGCGTGCTTTTGCTTCGATATGGATGGAATAAACATTAAAATACTGATTATCATGTTGAAATACCTTCTTGAAACATAGCGTTTAGCCGGATTCTGTTTCTGGAAACGTTATTATTCAGCCAGGCAGAATAGTACAATGTTTTTCAAAACGTTGCTGAAAAAACTGAATAATGAAGGTAATACTGAAGTGAATTAAATTAGGAAAACGATTACCTTTGAGCATATACCTGCTTTATGAAAACCAAACTTCCGGAAAAATCGAAGGTTATTAATGAAATCATCGCAGATTTTAAAAAGAGCGCCAGTGACTTTTACGGGACGCGACTACATTCATTGGTACTCTATGGTTCATATGCAAGGGGTGATTTTCGTGAAGGCTCTGATATTGATATTCTGGTAGTGTTAGACAGCATCGAATCGGAAATGAATGAAATTGATAATCTGACCGGGATTAAAACAGATCTGGCGCTTGAATACGAGCAGTGTCTGTCAACCAATCCGGTGAGCCGGGAAAAATATGAAAATTCGAACTTTTCTTTTTATCAAAATGTGAGGCAAGAAGGAATTCTCTTATGAACGATGAAATTAAATTAACATTATAGGCCCCATGCGCTATTTAGACCCAAAAAACGACCTCACTTTTAAGAAAGTGTTCGGCGAACATCCGCATCTGTTGAAGAGCTTCCTGAACGCCATGTTGCCATTGGACGAAGGCGGCGAAATAGAAAGCCTTGAGTATTTACCGACCGAAATGGCGCCGCAGATACCGGCCATGAAAAACACCATTGTAGATGTAAGATGCAAGGATAAAAACGGCAGGCAGTTCATCGTTGAAATGCAGGTAATCTGGACTGATTCTTTCATGCAGCGTGTGCTATTCAATGCCTCAAAGGCTTATGTAAAACAATTGGAAAAAGGTGAGCATTATATCCACTTGCAACCTGTATATGCGCTCAGCCTGATCGATGAAATTTATGAAAAGGGCGCTGAGTTCTATCACCATTACAAAATTGTAAACACTCAAAACCCGGAACGGCAAATAAAAGGGCTGGAGTTTGTTTTTGTTGAATTACCTAAGTTTAAGCCCGATAACCTTTCGCAAAAAAAGCTCCAGGTATTGTGGCTGCGTTTCTTAACAGAAATTAATGAAAACAGTACTGAAATCGCAGCAGAGTTGATGAACCAAAGCGAAATCCGCGATGCCATTGACTGTCTTCAGGAATCGGCATTTACCAAAGGGGAACTCGAACTTTACGAACGTTATTGGGATATCATACGCGTGGAACGCACACGAATTGAGGATGCCGATGCAAAAGGGATCAAAAAAGGAATCAAGATAGGCGAAGAGATCGGACTGGTAAAGGGAGCAAAGATATCCAGTTATAAAACCGCTGTAAATGGTTTCAAAAGAGACATGACCGATACCGATATTTCAGAATTGACCGGATTAACTACAGAAGCAGTTGTCAGGCTCAGGGCTCTCTTTAATAAATATGGACAGGATACTGAATCGCATTTTGATGAGGCCTGAGCAGTCAAACTTACAAAAATCGTGTCTGATGAAGTTGTTTAAATATGAACGAACCTATTGCTAAATCTCTGAACATCATGTAGAAAAACCTTCTTAAAATATAGCGTTTAGCCGGATTCTGTACTTGAAATCGACCAAAATTTTCAAAAACTGAACAGAATAGTAAGCCAAACGCCACGTGAAAGCGTGGTCGTTGTTTTACTTGTTCAGTGGGCTCTTGGTCGGGCCTCAAGTACAGTGTAGGCAATCTGGCCACGCTGATTTTTTATTTATCATCAACTGTCAACCAACAAAATGAACTAAAAAAAACCGACATGGAAAACTGGAAAAAAGAATTGAACGATTTTCTTCTTAGCAGAGGTTATACCAATAAGAAAGCAATTGAAGAAAGATTGAGCGATCTTTCCGAAAATATTGTTTTACCAGCGCTTAAAGAAATAAAAACATATTTCGGAGAATATGGAATTGAATGTGTGATTGATAAATATTTTGAGAGTCGATTTACTCATAATATTACAATAAATGACACAAACACTGTGATATTCTTTTACGAAATCAGGATAGACCAGGATACTGAAGAAATACTTGGCTTCTGGTCCTCAAAAGCAAGTGTTATTGCGAATTATAGTAATTTTCTTCTAGAGGAGGAAGAAAAGGCGCTTGTTAACTTACAGGATTGTTCAAAGAAATGGGACAGTATAAAAGCGGAAAAAATTATTGACCACTTTGTTGAATCATTCCGAATTAATTGTATGCCAAAATAAATTCTCTGACTCAGTTATCGGCAGGAACAACCTGACAAATATGTTATTATAAGACCCATAAATAATTCAATCAATCATGAACAATCTATTTAGTAGAATACCATTTTGGGCTAATATAACCATTATGGCAAACGTTGCGTCCATTTTTGGACTGATATTAACCATTTCAGATAACAAGCTAAATCCTTACATCTTTATCATTTTGATCGCAATGTCTTCAATTCTCCTTGTCCTTTTAATGGCGAACGAATCGGACAAACAAATGAGAACTGAGATTGAAAAGCTGATGAATGAGCGTTTTAAAACATTGAATATTCTTGATATCAAAGATTTAAAAGTCTTTGAAACTGAACAAACCGACCAAAATGAAGATTTTGAAAATCGTATTAAAGAGTTGGAAGAATGCTGTGAATTGGTAAAAAAGAAAATTGATCAAACTATAAAAGACTGACTATCTATAATTCGTCTGGGACTTTGATTCAGCACATGAGTATTTGTCATTTAGAAATTGGATTTAATTGAATGGTTTCGGAGTATTTCGTAAAATAATTTCACAATGAAAACAATAGCTTTAAGCAAAGTTCTCTTTCTTTTTCTCCTGATTTTTTCAGGATGGGGGGCAAATGCCCAATATTTTAACGACTCAATCGTAATTCCGGCGGGCAATCGAAACTTTTCATGGTGTTCAGCCTCGAACGACTACATATTTGTTTCTGATCATGTGAATGACAGCATTTATGTCATCAGCATTTGTACACGTTCCATTGTGGCAAGTATAAAAACGCATTCGAACATTTTAGGGGTTCATGGTAAAATCAAATTTTCAAAAAATAAAATTATCATATCAATTGACGATCATTCTGTGGAAATGTACGATGCCTTGAGCATATACAACATAACCTATTTACAAACATTAGGTGGTTTTGATCAGGGTTGGCTTGAAAGCGATCCTGATGATACCACCTATTTCTTTTGGATGGAACATTGGGCCCAAAAAATCAGGATCATTGATTTTTCAAGTGGTACGATGGTAACAAAGTGCAATCCATCAACCTCTGGAAATGTGCAGGGAGTTTCCAGAATCGGCAATATGGTATATACAAGCAATGCCTATCAGAGTAGTAAAAGAATAGATATTACCAATCCAACTTTCCCTATTCTAACTGATTTTGGAGGCCCTTCAGTACATGTCGAATGTACCAATATTTATATTCTTTATAACGATTTCTTCAATGGTGATGTTCTTTCACTTATAAATCAATCTGGGACTGTACTTGCATCGAAAAGTCCAGCTTCGTCAGGCGCAGTTACACGCGATAATTTTGCTTTTGTCCTTGATAATCTCACCACCTGGAAGCTCTATAACATTCAGAGCGGATCTTTTGACTTCTTATCGAATGTCCCAAGATCTATTCAATATTTCAATGATAATTATTGGATTGGGCAAGAGCCATCAAAAATCGTTTTATATCCACGAAATACTTCAATCCAGGCCTCTAATATTACCTTCCCAAACATCACCAACAACCAATTCACCTTCAACTGGACCGATGGTACCGGCGCCAAACGAGCTGTTTTCATAAAGCAGGACAGCCTTGGAGCCGCAGCACCGGTTAACAATACAACTTATACTGCCAGTACAGCATTTGGTTCTGGATCACAAATCGGAACGACCGGTTGGTATTGTGTTTTCAATGGAACTACCCATTCCTCCGGGGTTACAGTAACAAATCTTTCACCGGGTATAACCTATAGAGTGATGGTTTGCGAGTACAACGGTGCCGCAGGCGCAGAAATATACAACGGCTCAACTGGTTGTAATAATCCGCAAAACCAACAGACCTGCTCAAATGTTATTCCAACAGAAGGGCTTATAGCATGGTATCCGTTTAACGGGAATGCAAATGATGAAAGTGGGAATGGGCATAATGGGACAGTGTTCGGGGCAACTTTGACAACAGATCGATTTGGTGGTACTAACAAAGCGTACTCCTTTGATGGACAACTTAACAAGATTTCGGCAATTATTGGAAACCAACAATCAATTTCTATTTCATTATGGTATAATTCCTTATTCCCAATACAATGGTATCCTTCATTGGCGTATTTAGGTACAACCGTTCCTCAAACTATTGAATTTATGGGACAGTGTGGTAATCATCCCTTTTATCAAGGTCATGAAGGACAAATTATTATGTTTGGAGGGAGTAAAGTATCATCTACTTACATTCCTACTGTTAACCAATGGCATCATCTTGTGGGAATTTATGAAGCCGGAACAGATTCAATATTTTTATATATCGATGGACTGTTAAATTCAAAAGGACATGAAAATTCCGCTGGATTAACTATAACTGACGGTTCTATTTTTTTTGGGAATACTTTAACAGGTCAATTATCTGATGGTGGGGCAGGTTTTCTTGGTAGTATTGATGACATCTTCATTTACAACCGCTCCCTGACTGATTGCGAAATCACTGCACTTCATGAGGAGGGAGATACAACAATGGCTCCTTTGTGTTTTAATCCGGCCTCCAACTATTCGACAAATCCCCATCCTCGTAATCTAACCAGTGCGGATTTTAATGGAGATACATTTATGGATTTGGCGATAGCTAATTATGAAGTTGGATCAAATACGATTTCTGTATTATTAAATACTGGATCAGGGACATTCGGAACTACCAAAACTTATTCCACAGCAATGGGTCCACATGGAATTATCAGTGCAGATTTTAATGGAGATGGCAAAATGGATTTAGCGACCGCTAATAGAACATCAAATAATATATCGATATTATTGGGGGATGGTTTAGGGGGCTTTGGCCCTGCTGTGAATTATAATGTGGGTACTTTCCCACAAGAATTAGTTACCGGAGATTTTAATGGTGATGGTTTGCTTGATATAGCGGTGCTTGGCGGAAACATAGTATCAATCTTATTAGGCTCGGGCACGGGTAGTTTTAGTCCTGCTACAAATTTCCCTACAAATGGTAATTCCGGTAATGCATTAACAAGTAACGATTTCAATGGGGATGGCTTTTTAGATTTGGCCATAACCAATAATGCAACAATTAATGTTTCAGTTTTATCCGGTACAGGTACCGGTAGCTTCGGGTTTCCTAACAATTTACCAGTGTTAAACAGCCCTACTTCAATTATCAGTAAAGACTTCAACGGTGATGGATTTATTGATTTGGCAATTGGTGATCTCGGTAATAATATCTCAATATTTTTAGGTACGGGATCTGGTAGTTTTGGTAGTGCATCAAACTATGCTTCCGGAGGCATTGCCATTTGGGATATCATTAGTGGAGATTTTAATAATGATGGCATTATTGATCTGGCGACAGCGAATAATTCCAACTTTATATCAGTTTTATTAGGCTCTGGTACAGGTAGTTTTGGCATTTCTTTTACTTTCACTACTAATGGCGTTGCGTCTGAAGGAATCCTTAGTGCAGATTTTAATTCGGACAATAAAATGGATTTAGCCTGTACAAATAATATCTCAAACAACATTAGTGTGTTCTTAAACTGTGTTAATAACATCCAAGCCACCAACCTCACCTTCTCAAACATCACCAACAACCAATTCACCTTCAACTGGACTGATGGCAATGGAACCAGCCGGGCAGCGTTTATCAAAGAAGGCACGGAAGGTAGCGCATCACCTGTAAATAATACCACCTACACTCCAAACACCGCCTTTGGTTCAGGATCACAAATAGGAACGACCGGTTGGTATTGTGTCTTCAATGGAACAACCCATCCTGATGGAATTACAATAACAAACCTGTCACCTTGTAAAACATACAGGGTCATGGTGTGCGAGTACACAGGTTCACCCGGATCAGAAATCTACAACACTTCAACTGCGTTTAAAAATCCTGAAAACGTGCAAACAAGCGGATCGGTAATTATTACAACCGACGGTTTGGTCGCCTGGTATCCTTTTAATGGGAATGCTATTGATGAGAGCGGAAATAGTCACAATGGAACTGTCTTTGGCGCTACCTTGACTCAAGATAGATTTGGTAATACAGACAAGGCTTATTATTTTAATGGAGTAGATAATAGAATTACTGCTAATATTGGTATTCTTCCTGTGCAGGCATTCTCATTTTGGTTTAAAGCGCCAGAGCCAACAACAAGCTGGCCTGAGTTTCTTATGTATAACCAAATTTGGTGCAATACAGTAGGTTTTGGAGGTAATCCTGGTGATTTTGGTAAAATAGACGTTCGAAAACAACTATCCCAAAATAATGGCTATATGGTTCGTACAACCGACGTCCCCCAATATAATGCATGGCATTACGCATATTTTGAATATAACAGCAGTAATAATCTGATAAAGTTTTATCTTGATAATAACTTTATTGGCAATGGCGTTTATCATAACGATGGAGGTTTTAATGATTTACCCAAAGATATTATAACTTTTGGCGCAACGACAGATTTGCTGATCGACCATTTTCTAACTGGAGTACTTGACGACATCCGAATATACGACCGTACTCTCACCGAAACCGAAATCCAGGCATTGTATCGCGAAGGGACCTATGATCCAATCTATGTTACTTCCCCCAATGGTGGCGAACGATGGAAAGTAGGCGATATTCATCCGATCACCTGGACAAGTTGCGGGGTTGACAATGTAAAGATCGAGTATTCGATAAACAATGGCACTAACTGGACAACCATCATCAATGAAAGCCAAGCTATTACAGGTTCTTACGCATGGACAGTGCCCGATACCCCATCTGAATTATGCCTTGTTAAAATCACAAGTACCACCGATGGGACTATTTTTGATCAAAGCGATGCGGTTTTTACCATCTACAAAGAAACAATTCCACAAATCATAGTCACCTCCCCCAATGGTGGCGAACGATGGAAAGTCGGTGATATCCATCAGGTCACCTGGACCAGCAGCGGGGTTGACAATATAAAGATCGAGTATTCGATCAATAGCGGAACAAACTGGACAACCATTATCAATGAAACCTTTGCATCTGCCGGTTCATACGCATGGACAGTGCCCAACACGCCATCCGATTTATGTCTTGTGAAAATCACCAGCATAGCTGATGTGGCTGTTTTCGATGTCAGTGATGCGACTTTTGTAATATACGTTCCGGAATCAGTTTCAATCGTTATCCCCAATGCCTTTACACCCAATGGCGATGGTTATAATGACACCTTCGGACCGGTAACCAAAGGTATCGGATCATTGGAAATGAACATCAACGACCGCAATGGCCGGTTTATTCATAAGATCGATTCGGTGAACGGGCGATGGGATGGCAATATGCCTTCGGGCAGTGCAGCGCCACAGGGCGTTTACTTCTACCTGCTAAAAGCCACGGGATATGACAATCTGGAGTATGTCCGACAGGGGAATGTGAACCTTTACCGCGATCTGATTGACCTTACGCCCAATCCTGTTAAATCCGCAGCCATTCTTGATCTGACCGGAAGATTTTCGGGCGATAAGACCATTTCAATTTATAGTTCATCTGGAATCCTGGTCCGCAAGTTTACGACCATGGAAGATGTCGTTCGCCTCGATCTTTCATTTTTAAATTCAGGTCTTTACATCCTCAAGGCTGCCGATCAGGAACAGGTCATCGTTGTTAAATTCATTAAAGAATAGGGCCATGAAAAGAAATATAGCAACAACTATTCTTATCCTTGTCATCATTGGTCTGCATTGCAACTTGTCTGGCCAGGGCAAATATGTGATCCAGGGCGACAGGGCCTATGAAAATAAGCAATTTACCTCGGCCATGGCGTATTATACCAAAGCCCTTGACAAATTCGATGGCGGGAAAAATGAACGAAACGAGGTGGTCTTTAAGTTAGCCAATTGTTTCAGGATGACCAATGACCCGAGAAAAGCGGAAATTAACTACCAGCAATTGGTCAAGAACAAATATGCCGACGAAAAACCGGTGGTATATCTCTATTATGCCACAGCGCTCAGTTTGCAGGGCAAATATGCCAATGCGCTGCCCATGTTCGATCAGTATCTTGCCAAAGTTCCCGGCGACCCGTTGGCTTTGGCAGGCAAGGAATCCTGCCAACTGAGTTTGCAGGATACATTGACAAACTCCCGGTGGATCATCAAAAATATCCGTGAAATCAACTCTCCCGACGATGATTTTGCCGCTGTGTATGCCGATAATAAATTCAAAACGGTGATCTTTTCATCCAACCGCAAAGGCGCTACCGGTAAGGAAATTGATAATTGGACCAATGAGGCTTTCTCCGATTTGTTCATTGCGGTCAAAAAGAAGGGGGATATTTGGGGAACCCCTGTTTTAGCCGATATAAAAGAGGTGGTGAACACAACGGCCAATGAAGGGTCGGCAAGTTTCGATGACAAGTACAAAAAACTCTATTTCACCCGCTGTGGCAAGATGCGGATGGGGAAAGAATATTGCCAGATACTCGAAGCAGGCCGAACGGGAAGCGGATGGACGCGGCCCGTGGTGATCTGTTCCGACAGCTTGGGCAATGTTGGCCATCCGGCGATCACGGTCAATGGCCTTACCCTGATCTTTGCCTCCAACCGCCCGGGGGGCATCGGAGGCAAAGACCTGTGGAAAGCAACCCGTCCGTCGGAACGAAAACCCTTTGGCCCTGCCGAAAACCTGGGCGTAGTGATCAATACACCGGGCGACGAGATGTTCCCTTCGCTTTTTAACGATTCGGTACTGTACTTTGCTTCCAACGGACGAACCGGATTTGGTGGATTGGACATCTATCGTGTTACACTTGGAAAAAACGGGCTGTCGGAGGTTGAGCATCTGCCCCGTCCTGTCAACTCTCCGGCCGATGATTTCGCCATGAGCTTTGAAGGGAACAGGGAAAGAGGCTTTTTTACCTCGCGCAGGGCCGGAGGAAAAGGGGGAGACGACATCTATTCGTTTGAGAAGATAACCAGGAAAATAGCCATGCAGGGATCGGTAAGGGATGAGGTATCGCAGAAGCCCATGCAACGGCTGCCGGTCTTTATTGTTAATGATAAAAACGACACGACTACCATTACCACGGATGATTCGGGCGCGTTTATCATAAATGATGAACAGGTCAGCGATGCAAACCATTACACCGTGATCGTGTCGCAGGAAAATTATTTCACAAAACGGTCGGAAGTTTTAATTGGCAAATTAAAGAGCGATACAACCTTCAAAATCAGCCTGACGTTGCAACCCATTCCCGATAAGCCCATCGTGCTTCCCGACATCTATTATGAGTTCAATAAATGGGATCTGGAGCCACAATACAAGGATTCGCTGATGGTTCTGGTAAAGATCCTCAACGATAACCCGAAAATCGTCATTGAGCTGGCTTCGCACACCGATCCGAAGGGATCTCTTGAATACAATGACACACTATCCATGAAACGGGCCGAAACAGTGGTAACATTTTTAACCGAAAAGGGCATCAATAAAGCCAGGATGGTTGCAAAGGGTTACGGGAAACGCATGCCGTTGATACTGGCAACAGATGTAACCAGAGATGGCTACACGTTTCAAAAAGGGACCAAACTGACCGAAGAATATATCCTGTCCATTGCGGATCTGAAAAAACGAGAGGTCGCCTATCAGCTTAACCGACGAACAGAGTTCTCCGTAATCGGAAAAAATTTCAAATAAAATGAAATACCCACGCTCCCCGGCTCCCCTCTCCTTGAGGAGAGGGGTCAGGGGGTGAGGTAAAAAACTTCGCATCGAAAAAAAAATCAAATAATGATCACCCCGCTACCCCCCTCTCCTCCAAGGAGAGGGGTCAGGGGGTGAGGTCAAAAAAGCATTGCTACATGAAAAAACTATATTTACTTAGTGCAGTCTTATTGCTGCTTGCCCTTCCGGGGTACACCCAGATTCAGCTAACCCAGTACTTCCTGGACGGAACGTTCTACAATCCTGCCTTTGCAGGTTCGCAGGATGCCATTTGTGCCAATGTTTACGGACGACATCAATGGTTTGGGCTGGCCGATGTAAACGGCAACAAAGTTTCGCCGCTTTCCGGTATTTTCAACATCAATGCGCCCATATATGCCATCAACAGCGGCGTCGGGTTGAATGTGATGTATGATAAAACCGGTTTTGAACAAACCCTGGGGGTAAAGCTTAATTATGCTTACCGGATCAGGTTTAATGAAACACAAAGTCTCGGGATTGGATTGGCTTTTTCGCTGTCAGACAAATCCATCGATTTCAGCCAGTTGATCGTGGAACAACCCGGCGATCCGTTGCTGAAAACCAAACAAAAAGGGAGCGGGATCATTCCCGATTTCGATTTCGGGGTTCAATACCAGCAGATGAAAAAACTCTACGTGGGGCTTTCCGGAACAAACCTGCTGGAATCCTCGGCAGATATCGGCAACGTGCGTTACGGGCCAAAGCGGAACCTCTTTTTAACAGCGGGATATTACATCAATCTTGCCGAAAAACGGAAAAGATCGTTGTACCTGATCCCTTCATTTCTGGTTAAGTCTGACTTGCTCAATGTGCAATTCGACATCACTGCGCGGGTTGAATACAACGACCTGCTCTGGGCAGGAGTTTCGTATCGCTACCAGGATGCCGTGGCAGCGCTGGCAGGAGTTAATATCAAAGGGTTCCGCATCGGGGCCTCCTACGACTTCACGACCAGTTCCCTGAATGAAGTCTCCAACGGAAGCATAGAGGTCTTTCTGGGCTATTGCTTTAAGCTCACACCGCAGGAGAAACAGGGTAAAACCTACAACTCCAGCCCCAAAGTGAAATACAACAGTTTGTATAATACCAGATATTTGTAAATCTTAGAAAATATTTATCAATGTCCCACACTGAGAAGATCAAAAAAATGATTGATGAATTCCGGAAATACCACAGTGTCATCCCGGAACCTGTCGAACCGATGGAGGAGTTAAATGAGCCTCCGGTTGTATCTGCTCAGGTATCACAAGCGGAACATTTGGATAAATTGATTGAGAATGGCACGGGGCAGTATTTATTACAGGAAAAGTAATATGTTGAAAAATGGCATGTTAGTACCAGACCATTTATATTTTCAATTTACTTGGATCCTGTCGGGTATCAAATATTGAAAGTAATATAAGATGATCATTTTCAACAGTATAATATATCGTTAAGTGTTTTGAGAAAACACAACGATGAACGTTATTGCATTTTGGAGATGGGGGATATGCCTCAGGATAAAAAGAAAGGAGTTGGATTTGTTTCTACAACTTTACAAAGAATTTTGTTAATTCCTTCGATGTCCAGTTAGACTCAAGGTATACGATTATACTTTCAAGATTATTTATGGCTTCGTCAGTCCACCTAATCTTTAAGCCATTTTTCATATTTTTTTCTTATCAGATCGTGTGAATGAACTCGTCCTTTACTAAGGTCATCTAATCCACGATTTATTGAATTCTTTTCAGCTTGTGAGATCTGATCCCACCAGTCAGATTTTGAATCTGTTGGTAAGGAAATTATTTTTTTTATGATATCAAGAAGATCATTATCCTGGATCTCACAGATTCTTTGAATGATATCCAGTTTTTCAGCAGATAAGTTCATGTCGAATTTGGCTTTGAACAAAGATACAAAATTTTCTTTTTCATTTTTTACGGTTTGGTGCTACCGGATAGCTAAACCCCATGTTGAAACTGAAACTAACTTTGTGACCTCCGGCATTTGATATCCTGGCTAACTAAAGACTGTTCAATGCTTTTTTATTCCATAACGGGGAGTGTGTATTGATCAAAGTTGTATATTCGTGTGTTTGGAATTGCTCCGGAATAAACCATATGAAATTGCCATAAGTACAATGTACATGCAAACCGTGAATGATAATTTATGGCTATTCCATGTGACCCGAAAAAATAAAAATTAACACATGAAATATAAACATTCCTATGAAAATAATACTGAAGTTCCTTATCCTGTTGTTATTGTCGGGATTTTCGATGACGGAATTGTTTGCCCAGCAGTATATTCTTTCGGCCGGCAATCAGGCTTCCGGAGATGGGGGTACCGCCACCTGGAGTGTGGGGCTGATGACCTTTTCTGAATGCAGCGGTATTTCGGGCACATTATCTGAAGGGATTCAGCAACCTTTTGAGATTTTTATTCTGGTGGGTTCCCGGGATTGTGACCCGGGTCCGGAATGTACTGTTTTTCCCAATCCTTCCACTGGAAATGTAACACTGAAATTCAATGACCTGGATCTGACCAATTTGTCCATGGGCATTTATGACTCTAAAGGGAAACAAATACGAAAAGGCCTGGTAGATTCTGAAAAGGTTGACATCACCATAGATGACCTTGTCCCCGCAACCTATTATCTGGTTATCCTGAAAAAGGAACAACCTGTTAAGACTTTTAAAATCATCAGGAAATGAAAAAGCTTTTATCTTTAGGGTTATTCGCATTACTAACTGTTGCTGCCCTTTCTCAGTCGCCTCAGAAACTCACCTACCAGGCGATCTTACGAAATGCCCAGGGTAACCTGATCCAGAATGGCAATGTCGGGATGCGGTTCAAAATTCTTCAGGGTTCAGAGACCGGTTTGGTAGTTTACAGCGAAACATTCAGCACCATTACCAATGTAAACGGACTTGTTTCGGTGACTATTGGTACCGGTACCACCTCAAACATCTTCGACTCTATCAACTGGGCCCAGGGGCCATATTTCCTTCAAAGCGAGACTGACCCTTTCGGCGGCACCAATTATTCCATTACTGGTGTCAGCCAGTTCATGAGTGTACCTTATGCACTCTATTCGGAAAAAGCCAACGTTGATGGTTCCGAAACCAAAATCATCGCCGGTCCCAACACCATGGTAACCGGAACCGGCACCATCGCTAATCCATATGTGATCAATAATTCCGGTAATCTTGTGAGCAATGTACTTACCTTCACTGCATCGCAGGTGTGGACAGTACCTTCCAACATTTCAAGGATCAAGGTAGAATTGTGGGGCGCTTCAGGAGGTGGCGGTGGCAGCGGCGCTTACAGCTATTCCTATTCCTACAATATAAATTACGGTGGCGACGGAGGCAGCGGGGGCTTTGCGCAACAGTTAATAGATGTTACTCAAAATCAGCAGTTCTATATTTTAATCGGACAAGGAGGATCTCCCGGTAATAATGCTTACTATTCAGGTAATGGCTGGTACGGTGACACTGATGGCGGAAATGGCGGCGATTCGTGGTTCAGCGGCATGAAAGCTGCCGGTGGAACCGGTGGTAAAAAAGGCAGCCTGGCGCCAGAAACTGTTCATGGAATGGCCGGCACAGATAACATTGGACCTGTGACCGGGCACGCAGGGGTTTCCAACTCCAACATCCTGGATGTGTGGCAGGGACTCGAACGATCGTATTTTGGCGAACGGATCCTCACATCAAAACCCGGCCAGGGAGGAACCATCCTGCCTTACTCTTCCGGATTTTCTCCCACCTCAGGAGAAAGCGGAGGCGCCATCATCACCTTTTTTGAATAACCTGCATGCATGATCACGCATAGAGTTACAAAAGCAGGACTCACGATCTTTTGCATTTCCCTTCTTTTCCTTGCCTGCACCATCCGTTCCAAAATACTGGTTGACAGTTCGTTTCTTCCAAGGTTTGCCATACTTTTGCTTATTTTGTCTGTCGCCTGGATCGCCGGAGTGAACCGTCTGATCCAAATCCGGAATAACCTCTTTGAAACCGCCTTCATTCTGTTTTACGCCTGGAGCCTGCTAAGTATGTTCTGGTCGATCGAATCATCAGAAGCAATTTTGCATTCACAACTGATTTTTCTGTCATTGGGAATCTTTCTAATGGTTAGCGCTCTTGTTGGAAAATATTCCGAATTCGAACATCTTTTTATAAAAACGCATTTGCTGGTATTGATGTTCTCTTATGGACTGGCTTTCTATAAAATGTCCCTGTTGGATTATTATGATCCATACAAGATCATATCCATCTCCTCCAACAACAATCTCTATTCAGGTTTTCTTCTGATATCATTGCCCCTGGTTTTTTCAGGATATATACTGCTGAAAGGAACCTGGAAATATCTTTCAGTGTTGGCAGGGATTCTTTCCTTTTTTTTTATCATCATTGTCCAGAGCAGAGCTGCCTATCTCGGTACGACCGCTGCTGTGATAATTTCGTTAATTTTGCTAAAGGTCAGTTCCCCTCAGGTATTTTCAAAACGAAATATTCTTACCGCTTTCCTTTCAGGGCTCGTTCTTGTTTTTTGCCTGTTTATCTTCACTAATTCCCTTGACAATACCAGACGACAGTACTTCCTGAGGAAGATCTCGGTTTGGCAGTATTTTAGGTCGTATGATCAATTGCAGGGCCAAAATATCAGGAAATTGCACGAACCGGCAGTGAATATGGAGACCAGCACTTATGATTTTTCTAAGGCCTATTATTCCAATGCCAACTGGAGAGTGATTTTCTGGAAAAAATCAGCCGGGCTTATTAAAGCTCATCCGATAATCGGGGCAGGCTCAGGAAACTGGCGACTGGCCATTCCCGCTGTCATTAATCCTCTCAATCCCGAACATACTATCGGTAACTTCACTTACAGTGAACCACATAATGAATGGGTACGAATTTTATCAGAACTTGGAATCATAGGGTTTATCCTTGCAATACTCGTTTTTTTTCTGCCTCCTGCATCTGTTTATTACCGGCTTTTATTTTCACAGCAGAAAGTGCCTCCTGAAACTATTATTTATGCTGCTTTCATAACCGGCTTTTATCTTTATGCTGTTTTTGATTTTCCGCTGCGACGGGTCGAACATAACATCGTTCTTTGGTCGATAATTGCCTTTTTGCTTAACAAGGTTCCCCTTGAACCAATTCGGCATGTTATGTTTCCAAAGCTATCCTTAAAGTGGGGGACCCTGATTTTTATAAGTCTTGCGCTGCTCACTGCGTTGCTTGCGTTGGCACGTCTCAAAGGAGAATATTATACATTGCAAATATTCCGAAACGAAAGAAAAAATGATTCGCTTGTTATCCAATATTGCAGGAAGGCTGAGGGAATATTATATCGGGTAACACCAAATACGCTCCCGGTTTCCTGGTTCGAGGGTGTTGCTCATGCTCGCCTGGGAGATAACGATGCTGCCAGGATCTGCTTTTTAAGGGCATTAACAGTGACACCTTATGAAGTCAGGGTACTCAATGATTATGGTGCAACCTTGTTCAGACTGGGTAAACCAAATGAGGCCAGTGAATCGCTCAAAAAGGCACTGATCATTGATCCCTTTTTTGACGACGCCCGCTTTAACCTTGCAGCCATATACTTTATGTCAGGGCAACGTAAAAATGCCTGGGAGCAGATTATGCATTGCCGCGAATCACAAAAGAAACGTGATGTTCTGGGAGAAATGATGTTAACAGGCTTACAAACTGAAAGTAACTGACTGCCACAGCATATTCAAAATCTGTATCTTTTGCCCGCCATTTAAGATGTGATACTGAAAATATTTACAGGGAGCACAAAGTCAACTCCAAACATCTGTTTAGACCGATAATAAATTACACATCGGTCATTGACATTACTCTTTTTTTATTATATTCAATGGCCTCATTATCAGCATAAAAGAGTTATGGTATGGCCATTACAAAAATCACGTCTGTCTCTTTACTGTCAGGTAGTTGCATACAATATCTATGCAAATATTTTTTTGAAGAATTTGAATAATCCAAACACAAACACTACAATTATAAAACCAGCAATTCCGGGTTTTAATTAAAAATCAATGAAATAAACTCCAGATTAAAATAAACCACCCCGAAACTATGAAGAAAATTCTTTTTTTGATGGCCGGACTGTGTATGTTCAGTCTGATCATGATGGCTCAGCAAAAGCCAGCTACACTCTCAAAAGCAATCCTTAACCGGAATTTGCCATCATTTACGGTTCTTGACAACGGAATTTCCCCAACCCAACCAGGAAATGTTGTTGTCAACTCCAAAGCCGTGTTGGATGACATCATTGGCGGATCACGGTATGATATGCAGACCAACGCTTCGGTTCAAAACAATCGTTTAGTTATGTGGCCCGATGGCAATTTATCTGCCACCTGGACCATGGGTTTTGCCGATGCTGCCTATTCCGATCGCGGAACAGGATACAATTACAAGAATAGCAGTGCTTGGGGACCTGCTCCAACAACCAGAATAGAAACTATGAAATCAGGATGGCCTTCGGTTCATCCATGGATGGGAAACGGCGAGATGATCCTGGCGCATAATTCCACCAAATTCATGCCTATGAATACCCGCCCTGTAAAAGGTACCGGCGCCTGGACCCAGAATCTCAGGCTGACAGCGCCTGGAAATGCATTTGGCCTTGTTTGGCCGAGGACTATTACCAGTGGCCCCAATCATCAATACATCCACGTACTTGTTGTTACCACCCCGGTTGCAAACGGGGGTACCGTTTATCAGGGACTTGACGGCGCGCTGGTGTATTATCGCTCACTCGATGGTGGTGCAACATGGGACAAGCAAGGGATTATTCTTCCCCAGCTAACCTCAGCCGATTACTATGGTTTCAGCGGAGACGATTACACCTGGGCGCAGCCTCATGGCGATACCCTGGTTTTCGTCAATGGCGGTCAATGGACTGATACCTTTATGATGAAATCGACCGATAACGGCAATACCTGGACCAAGACCACGATCTTACCCAACTATTATTCCAAGAATAACGGCACAACCGTTACTCCGGCCTTTATCTGTTGCGATGGTTCCGTTGCATGCGAAATGGATAAAAACGGAGTTACCCATGTTGCCTTTGGGCGTATGAGGGCAGTTTGTACCGGCAGCGCACACAATTACTATCCGGGCACCGATGGCATTGTTTACTGGAACTCAACAATGCCGGTATTGGATACAGCTATTGTTACTGACATTGACAACTGCCTGGCGCACAACATCCTGCTTGGGTATGTCGCAGCAAATGCAGCCGGTGATTCAATCCTCGACCCGTTCCCACATTACGGTGTAAGCCTGTCAAGTTTTCCCCAAATAATTGTGGATGACTATAACAATCTCTATTTTCTGTGGTCCTCGCTTACCGTTGGCAATCCTTCCCCAGATCCACTGAATTATCGTCATATCTGGGGCCGTGCATGGTTTCATGGCAGTGCTTCCTGGAACAACATGGTCGACCTGAATGATGGTGTGTTTTATATGTTCCAGGAATATGTTTATCCCTCCGTGGCATCCTCATTGAAAAATGATAAAATACAGCTGATCACCCAGACATCTTCGCAGCCGGGTGCCAATATCAAAGATGCAACCATTCCCATTCATGATGTTTACATCGAATACCGTGAAATCCCTGTTTCAGCTTTCGGAACCCCTCCTGTTAATAATCCAACCCTCACCATCTCCACCCTGCAAAATGTGGCGGCGGGGCCCGTCACCGTGCCCGTTCATGCCACCAACTTCAATAACCTGGGGGCCTTCCAGTTTACCCTCGAATACAATCCGGCGCTGATGACCTTTACAGGTACGTCAAACTGGTATCCTGGAATTACCGACGTACTGATCGGAACCGCAACCCAGGGCAAGATCACCTTTATCTGGGCCGCCTCCTCGCAAGGGGTCAACCTTATCGATGGCAACTTCTTCGACCTTGATTTTACATGGCTGGGATCCACTGAAACCTCGCCTGTTTCCTGGGAGGATAGTCCAACACCTCGCGAATTTTCAGACTATAATGGACTAATATTGACACCGTCGTACACTGACGGATGGGTGGCCGGAACTACTGCCGTGAATCATTTTACCACAGTTTGGACAGGCAATCCGCTTTATCCCATGAGCATTGCGGTTACTCAGGCTCAGTTTGATGCGACAAATCTGGTTGCCGGCGATGAGATCGGGATTTTTGATGGCAATTTATGTGTCGGAGCATATAAACTAACTGCACCCATCAATCCGGGGAATCCTCCATTTATTGTGGTCTCAAAAGATGATCCTGCAACGCCTGCAGTGGATGGTTATACTGAAGGTAATTTGATTATCTATAAGTTGTGGAAAGCAGCAACCAGCCAGCAAGTGGACAATGTTACCCACACATTCCCCTATGCGCCTCTGTTCGTTTTTGAAACTTTTACCCAAAATGAAACGGCCGTTGTTGCACTGACTGGTATTTCCACCATCACCCAAAACATACCACTTATCAACGGGTGGAATATGATTTCGTTTAACACACTGCCAGCAGACCCGAACTTACTGAATCTCTTACAGCCGCTGGTAACGTCAGGCAATCTGATCAAAGTCATTGACGAAGAAGGCAACATCATCCAGAATTTTCCCTGGGGTTGGGTGAATAACATTGGCGAGATGGCCTTTACTGAGGGTTATTATATAAAAGTAGCAGCCCCGTGCACCCTGAGTGTTACAGGCGCTCCTGCCCCTTCGCCTGCCACAATTCCATTGATCAGTGGCTGGAACATCATGGGATATCCATGTCAGAATGAGCAAAACGCGCTGACTGCGTTGCAACCGCTTATCACAGCCGGGATCCTGGTTAAGGTGATCGATGAGGCGGGTAATATCATTCAGAACTTCCCATGGGGCTGGGTCAACAACATCGGCAACCTGAAGGCGGGCGAAGGATACTATATCAAAGTGGCTGCTGCCTGTTCGCTCACGCTCAACAACCCTTCCACGAAACAGATGGCTGCAAAAAGTGTCACAATGGATCTACCGGTTCATTTTATGCGTCCTGGCCAGGGGAATCCTTACCAACCGATGGCGCTGGCGATATCCATAAGCCCGGAGGCTCTTGAATCGATGGAAGATGGCGATGAGATCGGGGTGTTTGACGGGGATATTTGCACAGGGGCCTTTGTGGTTGACAAACAGGGTTCATCAAATCCTGTATTTACGGCATATGCTGATGATCCCTTGACCATCGGAATAGACGGATTCACTGATGGAAACCCTGTCTCCTTCCGCTGTTGGAATAAAACAACAAACCTGGAAACAGCTATTGAGGTGAATTTTACAAGCGGAGATGCGGTATTTACCCAATTAGGAACTTATGTGGGTGACCTGGCTAACACCCTGACAGGGTTATCTTCAACCTCCAGATCCCACACTTACCTTGGTAACAACCGGCCCAATCCCTTCAACGGGGTTACCGAAATTGAATATCAGCTGGCAGATCAGGCACACGTTCTTCTGAAGGTCTTTACACCCAACGGGATCGAGGTATCTGAACTTGTCAATTCACTGCAGGAAAAAGGAAGGCATACTGTTAAATTCAATGCCCAATCACTCCCTGCTGGAGTTTACTACTATCAGCTCCTGGCCACCTTTGGAAGTGAACAGTACTTGGAAACGAAGAAAATGATAATAGTCAGGTAGTTCTATAACTATTGAAATTAAAATATAATGATGGTTTTGTCATAGCCAAAATGGATCATGTGGTCATTAAACTTAGCAACTTCAATAGATCGGACTCAATCACATTTGACATCCTTCTATTGTTAGAATAATTTTTTGGGATGTATAGTTTCTTATGGTTGTATTAATACAAACTCAGTAAATCAAGGAGCATGAAGAAAATTACCCTTTTCATTCTGGTCATTTGCATCACGGCGATCGCCACAGCACAGTCAAAATTTTCCAAATCTCCGGTGCAATCGATACCAGCTCAGTCAATTAAAAATCAAATCCAGCCTTTTCAATCCGGGAACCCTCTGACAAACTCAAAGGCTGCCCTGGAAGATTTACTGGGGTCAACCTTCTATGATATGCAGACGAACGGATCTGTCCAAAACAGGATGTACGTTTATCCTGATGGTAAAATGGTTGCGACCTGGATAAGAGGAACAGACGTTGGATCACAAAGAGGTACAGGATACAACTACAATAATGGAACTTCGTGGGGAAGTCCTCCCACCAGTCGCATCGAAACCCGCCGGGCAGGCTGGCCATCCTATTCACCCTGGGGAACCAATGGTGAGATGGTTGTCGCACACGATGACATTCTTGGCCTGATTGTTTGTAAACGCCCCGATAAAGGAACAGGTGTCTGGACTCAATCTATCCTGGCCGGGCCCACCGGTGCAGTTGACATCTCCTGGCCGCGTATGATCACCAATGGCCCGACCAACAATTATGTTCACATAATTGCCACGACCTATTCAGGTTACATGGGATTAGATGATTCATACGCCCTTTTGTATTATCGTTCACTCGACGGGGGTGCTACCTGGGATAAAAGAAATGTTATCCTCCCCGGAATGGATTCCACTATTTATAGTGGATTTACTGGTGACCAATACGCTTGGGGCACACCGTATGGCGATACGATCTATTTCGCCGTGTCGGGACCCTGGGTCGACACATTTATCATGAAATCGACTGATAACGGGCAGACTTGGACAAAGATTCCGGTACTTTCAAATGCCAATAAGAAATTGTCTCCATCTGTTACCTATGTTCCGCTTTTTAGGAATTCTGATGGATCTGTTGCGGTTGAAATGGACCATAATGGAGTCATACATCTGGCCTTCGGAATTGGAGGAGGGTCAATGACCGCTGGAACAAGGTATATTACTATCAATCAAAATGGACTGGTATATTGGAACACTACCATGCCCATGGTTACCGACAGTCTTGATCTTGACGTCCTTGAAGCCAACGGACAATTGCTTGGATATGTGTCGGACGGTCCAAATCCTGGCGACACTATCGTTGGAGCACCCAGCTATAGGGTTGGCCTTTCCAGTTTTCCGCAAATATCCATTGATGCATCGAATAATGTCTATTTCTTGTGGTCAGCCGTAACACCCGGCAATCCCTCTCCCGATCCATTTAACTATCGTCATATCTGGGGAAGGGCCAAGTTCCACGATAAAACAGACTTTTCTGAGATGATTGATTTTAACTCAGGGGTGTTCTACCTGTTTTATGAGTACGTATATCCTTCCATGGCTAAATATGTCAGGAATAATAAGCTGTCTTTTATTTATCAGACAGCATCAGAACCGGGATCCAATATTGTAGATACTTCGATTCCAGTGCACGATTGCAATATTGAATACCGTGAAATCCCTGTTTCAGCTTTCGGAACCCCTCCTGTTAATAATCCAACCCTCACCATCTCCACCCTGCAAAATGTCGCGGCAGGTCCCGTCTCTGTGCCCGTGCATGCCACCAATTTCAATAACCTGGGAGCGTTCCAGTTTACCCTTGAATACAATCCAGCGCTGATGACCTTTACTGGTGCGTCAAACTGGTATCCGGGAATTACCGGCGTACTGATCGGAACCGGAACACCTGGCAAGATCACCTTTATCTGGGCTGCCTCCTCGCAAGGGATCAACCTGACTGATGGTAATTTCTTCTACCTCAATTTCACCTGGCTGGGATCAGCCGGTACATCTCCCATTTCATGGAATGATAGTCCCACGCCTCGTGAGTTTTCCGATTACAACGGACTCGTCTTCTCTCCGTTATACACCAATGGCGGGGTAACCGCGACACAACCCACCCTGCATTTCACCCCCGTTTGGACCGGCAATCCTTACTATCCCATGTCGATCGGGGTCACGCAGGCCACTTTTAACCTGAATAATCTTTCGGCAGGAGATGAAATTGGTATTTTCGACGGAAATATTTGTGTAGGAGCCTGTAAACTCACTGCGCCCATAAATCCGTCGAATCCGCCATTCATCGCCCTCAGTAAAAATGATCCCGGAACAACTGCCATCGACGGCTATACGGAAGGACATTCCATTGTTTACAAAATCTGGAAACAAAGCGCTGGTCTTGAGGCAGGCTCTGTGACGCACACCTTTCCGTACGCACCCTTGTTCGTGTTCGAAACATTTGCGCAGAATGAAACGGCAATTGTGATTCTGGCTGGAACAAGTGTACCAGAAAGCAGAACCATTGAGGACATTACCATCCCTGATGGTCAAACCAATTGTTACGATGCTACCCAAACAATTTCAGTTGCCGGGACCGGAACTGCCTTTGTGGTTCAAAGCGGAGGTAGCGCCACCATGATTGCAGGACAAAATATTGTATATTACCCCGGAACCATCGTTTACCCAGGGGGATATATGTGGGGCTATATTGCACCTGCCGGTCCCTACTGCGCTGCGCCTGCAATGCCGTCAACTCTTACGAAAGCGGATGAACCTCCTTCGGGCTCCGCACCATCATCTTTCAAAATCTATCCCAACCCAACCACTGATGCCTTCATTATTGACACAGAAGGGAATACTGAGAAAGTTATCGTAGATATATTCGGGATGCATGGAGAAATAGTGCTGACCGAAGTCCTGTTCAGAGAAAACAAACATGAGTTCTCCCTGTCAGACAGGCCGACAGGAGTCTATTTTATCCGTGTCATCTCTGGGGAAAAGGCTGAAACGGCCAAGATCATTAAACATTAGGCAGGACAATTATTAACTTCAGAAAAACATTCGAATTAGAGGTACTATCAACTTTTAATTCAGAATTGGATATTCAGCAAATTCAGATACGTACTTAATTTATCGGAGGGACTCCAAGTTGCTTGCAAATATCCTTACAAAAATCATCGTCAATTTCAGTATGACGGGGAATGGTAGTCCGTTTTCCTGTTGTAAGGTTAATAAATACGGGATGTTTACACCCTTCCCTCTATAGAACACAATTATGTTGATTTAGGTACTTCAGAAATTTTGATCTTTTCGTTAAACCAGAACTTTTCTCTTTATAGTCCGGGTTCCCTGGTTAAATTGGATGTCATCCTCTTTTTTCATTTCCAACACTTCACGGAGCGCATCGGCAAGATTACTTTTCAACTCATCAACGCACACTCCCTGAGACCTTGCCTCCGGATGTTCCTGTACATGACCAAAATACATTCCGTCCTTTGATTTTTTGATTACAGCCGTATAGCGATTTTTCGTTGCCATGTTTTTTTATACAAACTTACATAGTAATTGTGATTCATACTCGCACCGCATAAAAATCAGGCGGATTTATAGAGGAAAATATTCTTTTTTAAGCAGTTTCCCTAATTCAAGTTCTTGTTTCGGGGCATTTTTTGATTTCTTGAAAAACCAAATAATTACTACTACCAATTTTGATTCATCGAAAAAGCAAAATATCCGGATCCCTTTACCAGTAGTACTAACTTTTATTTCATAAAGACCATCTGTAATTTCGAGGAATTTTAAAAATCGAATTGGGACTTTCTCCGCATACCTTATGAGCTACAACACATAATCGATCTTCTCTTTAACCTTAATGTCCAGATGGTTAGATAAGGCATAGAAATGATGCCCCCAGATAATCATTTCTCTGATCATGACGAAATGTTAACTAATCAGTTAACGCTTGTCAAGTGTTTTTTTCCGGCCTTCATCGATGAACTTTACTCCGGAAGTGGTTATACTCCCTGCTGAATAAAATCAGATTTGTTTGCAACATTAAATATTTCGATTCCTGTTTTGTTTATCTCCACCATAAAACCAGCAGGATCATGGTCTTCCTCAATGAGGATTGGTTCAATTAGGGAGTCGATTTCGCGACGAAGTTGCCATAATACAGGCACAGCCTCAAAAAAACCATATTTAAATTGCTTTACAACAATGGCAACATCAATATCGCTATCAGGACTGGCGTTACCTTGCGCATAGGAACCAAATAAAATGATTCTCGAAACCTCAAACCGCTTAGTTACCAGGGCAGAATAACGCCTTACTTTGTCGATAGCAGTTGTTTGATCCATTTTTGAAACAGTTTAGTTTGGGCTAACAGGTTTTTGCATTTTATTGCAGACAACTCTTTTAACAATTTTTCTTTATATTCGGGATATCTTGCCTGAATATTCAGCGGTTCAATTTTATCTAAAAAGGATTTCTGATCCTCTGTCATTAATTCCGAAAGTCCTGATTTTTCAGAAAGAAAGGCAAGATTATGTGTGTATGGAGGGATGATTCCGGTTGTTACAACAAGGTATGCTTTAAGGATTTTTTCAATGGTCTGATGACACATAAAACCCACATATAAGTATCGTTTACTGCGAAGCATTGCTGCTGCAGTTTCAAAATCATAATCTGAAAGATCAACCCAATATCTGACATTTTCCTCCATGACTATTGCCTCAATTGTACACAAATGTACGAATTAGAATTGATTTTACAGCAGCGTTAAAAATCTTCTCATACAATTGTTTGCGTTATATCTGATGTCTAATTATTTAACCGGAAAACCCGAAAGGAAGTCCGGTCAAAAACATTTCCCAGCCCCCTTGCTTTTTGTTATAATATTATTATGACATTTGTTAGACAATGAATCTCAACATAATTTAAATTGATTGAGCGCTATTATACCAGTGAAGTTAATGTTTGGAGCAGAGACCTTCTTCCATACGCTCCGTAGGTGCGAAATATTGGTAGAACGATGAGGTTCAGGAGCATTTCGCGCCGTAGGTGCGAAACTATTTCCCGGAGAATCAAATCAAAAATGCATTGCGCACCTACGGCGCGCTGAGCTCGGGGTGGGGGTATACGGGCTACCAGGATTTGGCTCCTACGGAGCCGGAAAGGATTATTTAAAACTGTATCCTCAAACAGGAAGGATCTTGCTTTATTGAATTCTTCTG
>CAISJJ010000049.1 GCA_903885595.1 uncultured Bacteroidales bacterium | reverse complement strand
GTATTCAAAGTATGGTTTAACCGGGCGATGGATACCCTGTTTCCACCCACCGTTTCGATGGGGGTGCGTTACCCCTACACACAGACAGCCATTGCCGAAAATGGCAGCTGGAGCGCCGATTCAACCACCTACACCGTATATGGGACGGTTGGTTTGTCGACCGGCGATGGGATCAACACCATCAGGGTAACAGGCGCCAGGGATCCGGACCATTTTAAGATACCCACCGAAGACAGGCGTTTCCGGGTCATCGTAAACGGGGCAGGTTCATTATCCGGTGGCTTTATGGCAATACCGGGCATGGGAAGGGTAATGCTTCAGTGGGAAAATCCGCAGGAAGGCGTCAGCGATTTGCTGGGTTACAACATGTACCGTTTCACCTTTATGAACGACACCGTCACTTCAGACACGATTATGATAAACCCGGTTTTAATTACCGACACCGTTTTCACCGATTTCGAAGTAGAACCGGGGACTCCCTACTTTTATACATACAGGACCGTGCGCACAAACCTTTCGGAGAGCGACTTTTCGAAAGTAGTTACTTCCACGCCATTAACAGCCTTTTTGGGCGATGCCAACGGAGACATGGCAGTGAACGTTTTAGATCTCACAGTGATAATCACATTCATCCTGGAACAAAATCCCCAGCCTTTCATCTTTGAAGCAGCGGATGTGAATAAGGATTCCATTATTAACGTGCTTGATTTATTCGAAGTCATAAATATCATTACCGGAAGGAACAAAGAGATTTATATAGAAAATCAGCCAACCTACATCTATTTGGGTTCTGGTTCAGTTCATTTTAAATCTGCCCAGCCGGTGGCAGGGTTACAATTTGAAATCGAAGGGCAAAACCCGGATCAAATACGGCTTTTTACAAAGCTTCCCGGATTTGAGTTGGCCACAGGCATTTCAAATGGCAAATTACTTGGAATCTTATATAGCTGCAATAACACTCCGTTGCCCCTGGGATTGCAGCAGATCATCGAAATTGAAGGATCAACCGATCAGCTTCGCTGGGGCGATTTGCTGGCTTGTGATCCGCAGGGGAACCCGGTAAAAGTAATCCCGGATCAATTGCATTCATGGTCACTCTCCGATTACCGTCTGAATATTTATCCCAACCCGTTTTGCCAATCCGTCAACATAGCATATGAGTTACATGAATCGGCACAGGTTGAGATTGAAATTTTGGATTTTTATGGTAGAGCTATTGCGAAAATCTATTCAGGAATGCAACCCGGAGGAATATATACAAATGTTTGGAATGGTTATAATAACTCAGGTTACACGAGTACACCCGGAGTTTATTTAATCAGAATGTCTGTATCCGGGATATCGGGGAAAAAAATATATAAGTATGCCAAGTTGATGAAAATTCAATGATCCTGGCATTTAATCTGTACCAGGTATTCAGTAAAAGAATCAAACACAAGTTCAAGATATGAAAAGATTTACCCTCTTAATTGTACTGGGCTTTTTATCAGGATTTGGTCATGCGCAGGAACCATTGTTTGTGAACAATCAGCCCAATGAAGCAGTCGGTCAGGATCCCAGGCAAGATGCAATGAACTTTATACCGGGAGAGGTGCTGGTAAAATTCAAAGACGACATAGCTATTACACCCGATGGGCGTTTGAAACCCGCCGGGGTCAGTTCGGTTGACCGGGTATTGTCGGATTACGGGATTAATTCAATTGAGAAACTTTTCACAGGTCAGCAGCGATTAAAAAGCGTTGTCATTATGAAAGACCCGTTGGGCAGGGATCTGAAAATTCCCAGCTTACATAACATATACAGGATAAAATTGACACCGGCGAAAGCGCCGGGTAACGATCCGGGTGATTTTTTCACATTGCTCGAAGAGTTAAAGACGCTTCAAGAGGTGGAGTATGCAGAACCAAACTATGTTTTTTGCATCGGGGAATTTAATCCTACGGGACCGGTTTTAGTCTCGCAGCAAGCGGTGGTGAAAACAGATAATATACCCACGGGCGCCATGAGAAGCGGCTTGATCCCCAACGATCCGCTATTTGCTTCGCAATGGGGTATTCCTGCCACCAACATCGATGACGTATGGAACACCGAAACCGGCGATAGCACGGCAGTGATTGCTATTCTTGATACGGGAGTGGACTGGCTGCACCCCGACCTGGCAACAAATATCTGGACCAATACAGATGAAATACCGGGAAATGGTATGGATGATGATGGCAATGGTAAAATTGACGATATCAGGGGATGGGACTACATTAACAACGACAACAATCCGGCTGACGACAACTCGCATGGAACACATTGTGCCGGAATTGCGGCAGCGGTCGGGAATAACAATATCGGTATCGCCGGGGCAAACTGGAAGGCAAGGATCATGCCTGTTAAAGTGTTCCAGAGTTCCGGCTACGGCGATGCAGCAACCATTGCACAAGGAGTTACCTATGCGGCAAATAATGGCGCCACGGTTCTTTCCATGAGTTTTGGCGCCTATGCAGAATCGTCAACCATGAAATCGGCCCTTGCTAATGCCTATGCCACAGCTATACTGGTAGCCGCAGGGGGAAATGATGGGTTGTGCATCGGTCCAGGGTTTTGTCCTGATGGCAGAATGAGCGCCCCGCTTTACCCCGGCGCATATTCCTTTGTATTGGGCGTGGAAGCAACCCAGCAAACCACCGGATCATGTGGCTTGCGGGCTTGTTTTTCCAATTTTGACCAGGACGGGCCGGTATTCTCAGCGTATGGTGAGCTTTTTAATTATGAATTAAAAGCGCCAGGAGCAGAGATACTCTCCTGCATACCAGGTGGAAATTACCGTGTATACAGCGGAACTTCCATGGCCACCCCGCTGGTGGCCGGAGCGGTTTCACTTTACCGTACGCTGAGACCGGAAGAATCGACAGAGTTGCTTTTCGGAAATCTGATCAACTCCCTGGCCGATCACCTTGACCTGGATGGGGCGTTAAACGTTGTACCAACCCCCGTGTTAAACATGGTCACCTGCGAAATTGCCGATACCCTCGATGGAGATGGTGATGGGAGGGCAGATGCCGGAGAAACAATTGAGTTTAAAGTGTCGGTGCGCAATACCTGGGGGCAGGCAAACAATGTGAAAGTCGGTATCGCATTTCATGAATTTGAAGATACAACTACAGCCACCATCCTGACGCGTGAAGCCACAGTGGGCAGCATCTCAGCATATGCGACCTTGTTTAATACCATTCCGCTGAAAGTGCAGTTTGCCAATGGTCTTACAGATGGCAGGGAAATTGTGTTCGACCTTACCACCTGGTATGATGACCATCAAGGAGAGGAGACCAAACAAATCGTAATCAGCGTGGAAAACGGGGTAGAATTAAGCGGGATCATCAGCAGTGACCTTACCCTGTATCCC
>CAISJJ010000048.1 GCA_903885595.1 uncultured Bacteroidales bacterium | reverse complement strand
TGAAGGAATAAAAATCTTCCTGATAGCGTTTATCCTGAACAATTTCCCTTATCAGAGCCATCTTTTTGCTAAAGGCCAGTTGAAAAACCAATTCACGTATCTGGTCGTAATCAATATCGATTTCTCTTAACTTCGGCATCTTATTTTCCAGCCTTTCTCTTCTGGTTCCGTAGCGTCTGCAAATCACATAAATAGAAGGGCGACCCTATTATAGAATGGATTATTTTTCGAGGGTCAATAGTTGTTTCATGTTTTGTCTTTTCTACTGCTAATAACGAGGTAAGCGGCACGGCGATATCCACGTCAGCTTGACCGACTGGTTAAACGGCAATTCGTTTGTTTCTTTTTGTTCTGCGTGGTACTTTCATTTTTGTTGGCTATGTCAGATCTTACAAAATCCCTGTTTTTCTCCTCTATTTCTTAGCAAAATTAATTGTCATTTTCGTTATAATTCAGTTCATCAATTTTCTTGTACATTTCTTCAGTCATTTCACCAATAATTCTTCCTAAATTATCAACATGGACTGGTACTGCAACATCACTAAATCTTGGATGAACATTTCCATAACTATCACATACAATGCACTTTGCAATTTCTAACTCGCCTGATATAACAGGTACATAACAGTCATATTGTTTACTGCCTTTAAATAATAAATTATTGTCAAAAATACAGCCTTCCTTAGCTTTATATATTTTATTTGCTATTACTCTTTTGGTTTTGTTGCAGCTCTCTTCTATGCTTTCCATTCTGCCTTATCCTTCAACTAAAATTTCATGGTTGGGGGGAGCGTTCCGATCATGAACCGTCTGAGTCGCTTATATACAAATCACGATTTTCCTTTTTGTACTTCTCCTTGGCATCCTTCAAAACAGCCCAAAAGTAGTTTACACTTTTTGGACTTTAAAAAAAGCCGTTTTTTATTCTACTCAATATTAGCATTAATAATAATTAGTTAATGATTTGAACTGTTACAAGTATTAACTGGAAATTCACCGATATTTGGATATCAATCCTTGATTTTGCAAAGATTAACTGTTTTCAATGCAATTATACTTTTCAATTATAAAAACATATTATTTTATCACTACCAGTTTATGATTACCAAAATGCGAATTTTAGGATAGTCATCACAATTTATTCTATCTCGTTAATTGGGTCAAGCCACAATCTTTGTAAAATCAAGGATTGATATCCAAATCTTGTTGGATTTTCAATGAAGACTTGTAACAGTTCAAATCAATAACCAATTAAAATAACAACTTAATATTTTGCAACTACCTGTTTAGGACTGTCCCTGGTTTAAATCGCACTTGACAGTCGCATAAGTCTATATGTTGTGGGTTTCTATTTTTAATGCGATTTCAGTAGAATATCACCTCTCATAAGGGATTTGTATCTTGCGAACGATACCTCTGTGGCGATGCAGTTCTGTGATCCTGTAAGGTTTTCGCTTACAGGATATTTGATTTGAGCATCGTTCCAAAAGAGATTTACACTGTCATTTTTCATTGAATATTAAGGTGTTAGAAAAACCCACAACATATAGACTTATGCG
>CAISJJ010000047.1 GCA_903885595.1 uncultured Bacteroidales bacterium | reverse complement strand
TCTCCCCCACACACACATATATATTCCATAATTTAATCCCCCCGAAGGCACAGCTTTTTTCTGTTGTTTTTCTTACGTTTCGCCTCTTCAGTCACCTAATCAACCTGCCACCACCATTTACACAGACATCCTTGATAACACCCCGAAAGTGACGGCTTCGTAAAATTGATGAGATTCCTTGAAAATAAGCTGAGCGCGGTTTAACGCTGCTTCGCTCTAAGTCTCAGCGCCCGTTTAACGCTGGCGTTAGGCATACTCAACCAAGCATAGGAGAGGAGATAGTTATGAAAACAAGAATACTTGCTGTTTGCGTGGTTATTTTTCTGTTTTTTGGCATTGCTAATGCTGGAATCAGTGATGGACTGGTTGCTTATTATCCGTTCAATGGAAATGCAAATGATGAAAGCGGGAATGGATATAATGGCGTAGTCAACGGTGCAACGCTTACCACGGACAGAAATGGTAATTCAAATAATGCGTACTATTTTGACGGAAACGCTCAATATATTGAAACCAACTCAAATTTGCCAATAAGCAATTTTCCAATGACCTTCTCTTGCTGGGTATATCCTGATATTAATACGACTGGGTACATATTTATCAGTGATGACTGGGATCAGTACTGGGGAGTTTACTACGGTTTTTTAGTTCAATTGGATAGCACCGGACAAATTCGTGCACAGTTTGCCGCTGGCGTAAACACATCAGTTACAACTACGCTAACAGTGGATGGACCTATTTCGAAAGGGAAATGGTCTTTTGTAACGGTTGTATTTAATTCCATGACTGATATCCGCATATACGCTAATGCGACAATGCTGCAGACAACAACAAGACTATCTGCTACACAAGGCCTAAAGTTTAACAACTATAAGGATAGAATTGGTTTATCCTATGATGCTCAAAATAGATTCTCATTTAAGGGTACAATTGACGATGTTAGCATCTACAATCGCGCGCTTTCAGCATCCGAAATTCAACAACTTTATCAAGGCCAAGGTACATACGCCTTGTATGATGATTTCAATGACGGCAATTATACCGTAAATCCTGCATGGACTGAATGGAATTTGGATGATTATCCCGGTAAAGTCGAAGTCAAGGAGAATGCCATTCATTTCCTGAGAACCGGTGCTGGCGGCAATGGCGGGTATGTAGGGATTAAAATGGATGTTGACATTCCGATAACGGATGAGACCCAGGTCATTTTCGACGGCAAGGCGGTTTCCAGAACTGTCGGGGATGGTTGTGGCTGGGTATGTAAGGAATATCCGGCGAATTTTCAAATTCTTGTTGAGGATGCCGTCGGTACAGAAATCTATGTAAAATACAGCATCAATTATGGAACTGCCATAAAAGATTACAATGACCCCACCTACAAACAAAAAGCAGTCTCCGTGCCGCAAAATCAGTGGGTCAGAGATTTAACGTTTCGGATTCGGGATATATGCCCGACGGCAGTACAAATCAAGCAAGTATGGCTGTTCGGTGCAGGATGGGATTTTGACGGCTATCTCGACAATGTAAGAATTTCTGGAGCTGTTCCCCAGCCGCAACTTAATGCTGATTTTTCGGCTGTGCCAACCAGTGGAACCGCACCGCTCAAAGTTCAATTCACGGACAAATCAACCGGCAGTGTGACATCATGGTTATGGAATTTTGGGGATAGCAGCACCAGCACAACCCAGAATCCGCAGCATACTTACAACGGTAAAGGTTCCTACACCGTCAGCCTGGCAGTAACAGGCTCCGGTGGATCCGATACCGAAAGTAAAAATAGCTTCATAAATGTAACTGATGCTACACCGACACCATGCCTTTCAGTAACACCTTCAAACCAAAATGCGGACAGTACATCCGGCACAACTACATTTGGTGTTTCAAATACATGCGAAGGAACCATGCTCTGGACAGCAGCAGTAATGTCCGGGAGCAGTTGGTTTTCGATCACATCGGGCACCAGCGGAACCAATGCTGGAAGCATTAATTGTAGCTTCACCGCCAACACCGGCTCATCAGCCCGAATCGCTACCATCCGGGTAACAGCAACCGGTGCAACGGGAAGCCCCCAAGATGTGACAGTGACACAGGGGGGGCCTAATAATGTAACAATATCGGGTGGTGTGAAGGACTCTTCTGGTGTTGCGATATCCGGGGGGTCTATCACCTTCAGTAACGGCGGAAGAACGGCGACAACCGATGACAGCGGTAACTACAGCGTAATGGTGCCCTATAGTTATAGTGGCACAGCAACGCCATTCAAAACCGGGTTTACTTTCAGTCCGGCTTCCAGAAGCTACTCAAATGTCACCGCCAACAAAACTGGTGAGAATTACACAGCAACCCCACTTGCAAATCCCATAATTGGCTCAAATTCAATCGACGTAATTGATGTGG
>CAISJJ010000046.1 GCA_903885595.1 uncultured Bacteroidales bacterium | reverse complement strand
TTAACTGGCAGGTGGGCCACCATGCCATGAAAATGTACAAAGTTGAGTTCAAGAAGTATCGGTCGTTGTTTGTTTACGATTCACTTTCCAGCCAATAGATAGAAATATCTGAGGTAAGTGAAATAGTAACAACGGTGATCGTGTTTTCCAGTTAATTTCTTTTCATCTCATCTTTTCAATTAATGGAGGCAATTATGACAAAAGGGAAACAGCAGATTGCGATTTTATGGATGGTCGTGGTAACTCTCGGATTGATAATTGGTACAGTGCATCAGGCAGGGGCGGAAATTTCCACCAAATTTGTTAATGACGGCGACATCAAAACGGAAATTGCAGCAATTGCAGTTATCTGGGGGAATGACGATATCGATATCTATCATTCAGTAGAGTTGAATGAACTGGTGAATTTCTCTGAGCACCCTGAAGCGTACAAAGGCGCCATTATGTATCGCGCTGCTGGATTTCCACTACCGTCACTGAACATTAAGGATTTAATTCCGTTGTGCCAGGCAAAAGAAGTCAGTGTGTTGACATTCTACTTTCCTGATTCATCAGTAGTAGAAAAACTTTCAACTGATGTAAAGTCTGCACTCAGTGAACGATTGAAAAAGGGTAATGCTTTTATTGGAACCCGTGGAAGCATCACGAAGCTTATCTCAGATTTAAATCTTCCAGAATCTGATGATAATAGTCATAGCGAAGATCGATCCGATTCTTTTGTTGAATTTACATATCCGAAAGATGACGGCGTTAGAGAAAATTTATTCTTGACAGTGAGCCCTATCGATACAAGTGTCGAACTCAGTATAGGACAGATATGGAACGAAATTTCAAAGTGGTGTTCTGGTAACGATTTGGCGTCTGTAACGCTTCCCAAAAGCTCGGCTCTGGAAGCGCCCGCAGCATGGAATCGAACTTTCAATCAAGATTTCAAAGGTACGCTTGAGTCAGGAACAGCCCATTTGAGAGTTACCGGATGGAAATTGGACACAACATCGACTGAAAGTGATTACTACCTTGTAAGATTGGAACTTCAGTCTCACATAAACGCTTTTAAATACAATCAGTATGTATTTTATGCAGATTTGGGTTGGTACACTTCTGAACAGGCATTGACCACCACATTGGGCGAAAACTGTCGCGTCTGGGATTACATACCCAATACAGCAATAAGAAATGTTACTACCGGGGTGGATTTTTCAATTGGCGGCGATCTTGGAGCGAAAGTTGATCCCAAAAAATGGGGCGTTGATGCCACCCTCAAAGCCAATTTATCTTTCAAACAATCATATACGACACCGGAAATCGCTCTGCTGGATACCACAGATAAAGCCAATAATAAGATCGGCGTATATGTAGAATATCCTTTGGCAGATTGGAGATGGGGTATGTTCTACATTAAGAACCCACCGGCCGTTTCACAAACTACTTATAATCTTATCGGCATGTTTATCGCTGAAGTACCAACCGGTAATCCATTGATTATGACGGTTACCCCCAAGGTGAATCATCGAAAAGACTGGTCAGTTCCTTGGATAGATTTAAGTTTATATACTGGCTTCAGCCTAACACACTTGGATAAAGCTTGGACAGATAACTGTAAGATAACGATTGGCGGCAAATAAAGATAAATTGTAACTCGATTATCAAGTCTTTTGCCTCTGAAAAACATAAGTACTTGATTTAATATGATATGTAAAATATTCTTAATTTTTAATGAACTCAATAATATCAGCATGTTACTGAAAAAACTTGATCATCGAGTAATAACTTACCTGTCCTGACTATTCATCTGGCTGAGCTTCTCCAGGTATTCTAAGCACATTTGGTGAATCTCAGCCAATGGATGACCATAGCAATCCTCTGAGATAAGAATCATCATTACTACCAGAGAGAGAGTACCGGCCATCAAGAAAAGTAACTCTGCACATCCACCAGGCTGAGAAAACTTCTCCAGCATCAAACAAGATAATATGAAAATTGCTAAACCCAAATAAGCAAATTTTTTCAAAACGGGTAATATTTTTTTCAAATTATTTTATGAACTTTTTGGAAATAATCTTAAGGCAAGGGCAGTTTATATTGGCATCAGGGCAATTTAGACCGACGAGCCATTCCTTGGCACCCATTTTCCAAATATCCCGGAGGAACAATGAAATTCCCATACGGTATTTTCGACTTCAAGGAAATCGTCACGCAGAATTATTTCTACTGCGACCGGACCCATTTTATCCGCACCCTGGAAGATACAGGTAATTCTCTGCTGTTCATCCGCCCTCGGCGGTTCGGTAAAAGCCTGCTGCTGTCCATGCTGGCGCATTATTACGATGTGGCGTTGGCGGATCAGTTTGAATCTCTTTTCGGGCATCTGAAGATCGGCAAAGAGCCAACCTCTCTTCACAATAAATTTTTCATCCTCAAATGGGATTTTTCAAGCATCGACCCAACCGGTGATGCAATGGATATCCGCAGGTATCTATTTGACCACATAAATGCTCAAATAGAGAGATTTTATCAGAAATACCATTTTGTTATTCCCAACCCAATTCGCTTGGACAGGGATAACGCCATCTATTCTCTTGAATCTTTAATTACGGCGGTCAGTCAGACACCCTACCCGGTGTATCTATTGATTGATGAATACGACAACTTTGCGAATGAAGTCATGATGGATATGCCAACAGAGCTGCAGATATATAAATCATTGGTCTATGAAAAAGGGC
>CAISJJ010000045.1 GCA_903885595.1 uncultured Bacteroidales bacterium | reverse complement strand
GAATCAGGTCATCGATGTTTTCCTTGAATACAATTTTAACGTCTGGCAATTTATCCTGAATACTTGCCGCAACATAGCCAAGTCCCAAGGGGGCAAATGTATTAAAGCAGTCTTGGAGTTTCGTTGCCAAAATCATCCCGACCGTGCAGGAATTTCTAGTGATAATATTGGAGCAAGTTTTCATAGTGTACTCTTTATTTGTTATATTATTAGCTTATAAATTCAATTAATAGTATTATTTATTGCTGTTATATGAAAACCATAAATATAATCATTTGCATTTCATTAACCAAATGCTGCCCCCTTCATTTTCCAGGCATAACGGCATGAGTTCCTTCAGATATTGTGAGCAGTGGTGCCAGGCATAATTTACCCAATATATCAGGTTAAATGTTTCATTATACTGCAGAAAAGCTTTAAGGGCATATGCTTCATTCCAGTTTCGCTTTTCTTTAAGGACCATATTGGCTGGATACTCGAAAGGGTACATGATGTCATGTATATGTATAAGCACACCAGGCTCAAGTCTTGGTAATATTTCAAACAGATAATAATTAACATCGCTGCCAGTCTTGCATACATGTGACGAATCTACAAAAAGAATATCATTCTCCCGCAGGCTTTCAAAAAGCTCAAATGGCGCTTTTTGTATTTGAATTGGTAATAATATCGCATTTAATGTGTTGCAGGGTTCAAATCGAGAATCTGTAGAGCATAAGTACGGATCAATAAATGTTGTATGGATAGCCCCGTTAAAAAATGCATCATTAGTGTCCAGCAGGAGGGATGAACTGAACCCGCAACCGACTTCAATCACTCGATGGGGTCGATACTCCATGATCATAGAAAAATAGACGCTGGCATCATGGCAGGCAAAGTAGGGGTTATCAAAATAAAATCGCCAAGATGGTGATTTATGTCGTGGAAAAGGAAATAAATGTAGGTGTTTTGAGAGCTTTTCCATCAAGCGTATCATATTCTGATGATCGAAAGTGATACCATTAGGTAATGGTGTCTTGATGCGATCACTCACAGCTTTTATTACTAAAGGATCGTAAACATCAACCAATGGCGAGTAAAAATGCCCAGGTGGATACCCCAAGTCTTCCAAGCTATAGTTCTTTGTTTCCAATTTATTAGTTGAGGAATTCATTGCATCTCGCCTTCCCCCGTTTGATATAAAGCTTCACTCTGTATGCCCGTAACCCCAGTTTCGCTTTATTGTTGAAAATTTATCAAACCAGTAGTTGAGTATTGACATGAATTCGTGTCGATCCATGGATTCGCAAAGCATGATCTCATTATTGCTCGTACTGAAAAAAAGATTTTTGTCAAAACATCTTTGCACATACCTGTCCCAGTCAAAAACATTGTCCACAAGCCCTTTATTTTCTGCATATTTCCATATTTCTGTGCCTGGATAAGGCTTAAGAATGCTCCAGTATGCACTAATGATTTTGTTGTCACGTAAATTAATATATATATTTATCAATGTTTCTATCAAATCGTACTTCGTTTCGATCGGTGCGCCAAAGATAAAGCAACATGAAACTGGAATATCAAATGTATTCAGTAGGTCTATTGCTGCTTGGTTAATCTTGGCGGTCACTCCTGATTTATTATAATACTCAAGAATTTTGTCGTTAAAAGATTCAATCCCGATGACTGCTGAAAAAGTGTTGAGCCGTTTGAGTAACTTACATAACTCATTGTCAACAATATTGGCACGCAGCAATATATTGAATGTGCATTTGGCGCTTATACCTTTTTCTTCTATACTATCAACTACTGCTGAAAATTTTTTGCGGTCTGCAACCAGCAGGTCATCCATGATTGTTATGTTATTAATGCCATTATCTCGGACAAGCGACTCAATTTCATCGATGATGTATTTAACAGAGTGCGTTCGATAGGTTGGGAAAAATTTAGTAGAAGAACAGAAATTGCATTTGTAGGGACAACCCCTCGATGAAAAAATATGAGCGTCCTCTCGTTTCCTCCAAAACGGTATACTGCTTCTTTGCAAATGAGGGAGATTGTCCAAATCGTCTATAGGTTTTCTGTTTCCCGTAAAAATAGGACGACCGCAATACTTAAAATATAGTCCAGGTATTTTTACCAGATGGTCATGGTTTATGCCATTGTTATAAATTAACGATGATAGTAGTTCTACGGTTGTGAGTTCACCTTCGCCAATTACTGCAATATCAAAACAGTCTGCCATAGATTCGGGTAGGAGCGATATGTGAACGCCGCCTATTATTATGGGGATCTTGTATAAATTTTTTATTCGCCTGGCCCATGTTATTGCGATGCCATAATTCTCGGTTATTGAGCCAATGCCGACTATATCGGGCTTGCTTTTCAGTATGTCATAAATATTTTCACACAATATAACTTCAACGTTCGGTAGTTTTTCGTTAACATATGATGCAATATATCCTATGCCGAGAAATTCGAGACGATTATAATCGACGATATCGTAACGTGTGGCCGAGATAAGCCCAAGGCGCAATTTAATGGCGGAAAGGTCTTGTAATTCTTTAGTGCCGGTTGAAACAGTGGTTCTATTGTCACCATTGTCTGAATTGGTTAACTTTGCTGCCAAGATCTGATTGGAATTGTTGGGTTCCACGAAATGCCCCCGAGTATTATGCAAAATTTACTTTGTACGCATAAACCAAGAACTCATTGTTTCTGTATTCGTAACAATCCGGCATCTATGGCTAGTTCCACTGCTTTTACACGGTCTGCCAAGGGAAAATTCGGGGTTTCAAAGTAAATGACGGTATTGCCATTCACAACTCCCTTGGCAGCCTGATATGGTTCTTTAAGCATCAGGTTGTTCTTTTCGACATACTGACGCAATGCAGTTCCAGGGAAAG
>CAISJJ010000044.1 GCA_903885595.1 uncultured Bacteroidales bacterium | reverse complement strand
TAAGCTGGTAAGCTGGTAAGCTGGTAAGCTGGTAGGTTGGTAAGTTGGTAAGTTGATTAAATAGTATAATTAAAAATTAAAAAATTACGCATTACGGGAATCATTCTTTGTCCCATATCCCGCACCACGATTAGCATGCCATTCTTCATTCCTTTGTAAATGCGATGTGAGAATTTTCAGTTACCTTTGTATATAGCACTCATCTTCATTCGTCACGCGTCACGCGTCACTTGTCACTTGTCATTTGTCACTTCAATCCCCTGGTTTCCAGCAATGCATCAATTGCCGGTTCATGTCCGCGGAAATCGATGTACATTTCCATGGCATCCTTTGAGCCGCCCTTTTCGAGAATGTCTTTCCTGAATTTTGTCGCGGTGGCTTTATCGAAGATATTCCCGGTTTCCTTAAAGGCCTGGAATGCATCTGCATCAAGCACCTCAGCCCACAGGTAGCTGTAATACCCGGCAGTGTAACCGCCTGTCATGGTATGCTGAAAATAGGTGGAACGATATCGTGGCGGGATCTGTGGTATCAGACCGATGCGGTTCATTGAAGCCGATTCAAATTTAAGCACTTCGAGACCCTTCAAATCCTTCGTTGTATGATAATCCATATCGAGGATACAGGCAGCGACATATTCCGTGGTTTTAAACCCCTGTCCGTATTTGCCGCTCTTAACGATTTTATCTACGAGATCCCGGGGAATGACTTTCCCCGTGATGTAATGTTTTGCATACACCTTCAGAACTTCAGGTTCAAAGGCCCAGTGTTCCATGATCTGGGAAGGCAGTTCAACAAAATCGCGCGGAACTCCTGAAATACCATCATACTTCACATTCTTCAGCAAACCATGCAATGCGTGGCCAAACTCGTGAAAGAAGGTCTCTGCTTCATCAGGAGTGAGTAAGGCCGGCTTGTCGCTGGTCGGGCCGGAAAAATTACATACGATGGTCGATACCGGAGCAATACGTCTGCCATCCCGGTAAGTCTGTGGCCGGTAGCTGCCACACCATGCTCCGCCGCGTTTACTGGCACGCGGGTGGAAATCGAGATACAGCACACCAAGATGACTGCCATCGGCATCCTTACACTCATAAAGCTTCACATCTTCAAAATACTTCGGAGCATTCTTCACCTCGGTAAAAGTGATACCATAGAGTTTATTGGCAACATAAAAAATCCCGTCACGCACATTCTCAAGCTTGAAATAGGGCTTCAGGGTTTCCTCGTCAAGATCGAAACGCTGCTTCATCACCTTTTCATTGTAGTAACGCCAATCCCAGGCCTCTAGCTGGAACGGGGCTCCTTCATTATCGATATATTTCTGCATGTCAGCAGCTTCAACCTTTGCTTTTGCGAGGGCCGGCGTCCATACCTGTTCAAGCAGCTTGTAAACATTCGCAGGTTTTTTAGCCATCCGGTCATCCAGGGCAAAATCGGCCCAGGTTTCAAAACCCATCAGATTTGCTTTTTCCAGGCGCAAAGGAATCAGTTTCTCAATGATTGCCTTGTTGTCCTTGTCGTTGTTATTATTACACCTGCTGATGTAAGCGCTGAAGATCTTTTCACGCATCATACGGCTGTTGGAGAATTGTAAAAATGGCATGACACTCGGATTCTGCAGGGTGAAGACCCATTTACCTTTGGTCGCAGGATCGGCATTCCCGGCTTCCGCTGCTGCAGCAATCGCGCCCTGTGGCAATCCGGCCAGCTCCTTCGGCTGGTCGATGACCAGCTTGAATGCATTGGTCTCAGATAAAAGGTTCTGACCAAAAGTAAGTTGCAGCAGGCTGATCTGCTTGTTCAGATCGCGCAGCTTTTCCTGCTGTACCGGTTCCAGGTTGGCCCCGCCACGAACAAATCCCTTGTAGGTCTCCTCCAGGAGCCTCATCTGATCGGCATCCAGATTCAGCTTATCCTTTTGATCATAAAGTATCCTGATTTTTTTGAATAACCTCGGATTCAGGTTTATGTCATCGGAATGTTTGGTTGTAAGAGGCGATAACTGACGGGCAATCTCCTGCATCTCCTTATTTGTATTGGCGCCATTTAAACCATAGAACACCGCGCTCACCTTCCTGAGCAATTCACCACTCTGATCGTAAGCAAGCAAGGTGTTTTTAAAGTCAGGCGCTTCAGGATTCCCGACAATAGCCTCAATTTCGGACTGTTGCTGCTTCATCCCCTCCACGAACGCCGGCATGTAATGTTCATTTTTAATTTGTTCAAAAGGAGGAACCTGGAAAGGGGTTTTCCACTCCTGGAAAAACGGGTTTGTGTTTTGAGCTGCTAAGGATCCCATAATAATCGTCAAAATCGTGCAAATCAGGATAATTCGTTTCATGATCAAAAATAAGTTTAGGATTGGGCAAAGGTAAGAAATCAGGGATAACCAACCATTGACGATTGACAAATTCCTTTCAGGGCTGATCCGGCACCATCATCGGGCGGGATCATAATCTTATTTTTTATCAATAAGGGATGGTTCCCGTCTTTTTCACTCCTCCTGGAACCCGTTGCCAAGAAGACTTGTAAGTTCCGGCTTTATTTTCTCCATGGCTGCCTGTCCGGCCGCCAGGATCGCCGGGATGGTTCCGTGATCCCAAAATGAAAGATACCGATCGAATTTCACCTTCATCCAGATGATCTCCGAATACTGAAGATCGACGGAGAGGGCCATCTGGTAGCCGATGATTGTTTTTGCATAAAGTTTGCTCAGGTGCATCATCGATTCCATATGTCCCTGAGGATTCTCCTGCAATTTTTCGAGAAAATCGAGTACGATGATGATGTCGGGATTTCGCCTGACAGCAAGAAGGATAGGAATCGGGGCAGAATAAACTCCGTCGAACAGCCACCTTCCTTCCCTGTGGTTCGGGGGGAGAAAGGGGAAGATGGCCGATGAAGCATAAATCGCTGAGGCCAGGTCGCCTTTCTCAATGCAGCATCCTTCAGCGGTTTGGAAATCCAAGGAACCAGGGTGACGATCCCGATCAGCAATCCAGTCAGGACCGACCTTTCTTTCATTTCGTCATATCCGGGGTTTCCTGACATATAGGATGGATGAAGGTTTTTAAAGCATGCGAAGGTATCAAAAATAGGAAGAATACAGGAATGCAGCACCAGGAAAGAGCGAGGTAAAAGGCTGTCCATCCATCATATTGACACGGTATGCATTCACCTTTGCGGAAGGGAGGCTGGAAGGTTTATATGTAAGTACTCCTGTCACCAGCTTCTTGCCATCAAATGGATATGGATATCCCCTCTTCCGCCGCATGGGTCTCAGGAAAAACCGACCTGGCTTCGGCAAGTAAAGGTGCAACATCCTCGTACCGCGCAGAAAAGTGTCCGATTAGAAGTTTTTTCACATGGGCTTTATTTGCAATCGTGGCCGCTTCGATTGCAGTTGCATGAAGCTTGTCTGCAGCAACCGCAGCCATATCCTGCATGAAGGTAGCCTCGTGATACAGCAGGCTGACTCCGCTGATGTAAGGGATGATCTGCTCTGAATACCCGGTGTCGCTGCAATAGGCATACGACCGGGCTACAGGAACCTTTCGCGGCGGGTTTTTCTCACGGAACACGAAGCCGCAGGTGGGAACACTATGCCTGAGCGGGAAACTGTGCACCGAGATTCGCTCCTCCTCCAGGATAAGGTCGTACTGATTCATGCGTAACGGACGAAAAACCAGCGGATAAACGAGCCTTGTCTGTGAAACAGCCATTTGAATGTCTATGATTTCGCTGAGTTCTGCCGGTGCATGCAGGTGCAGCTCTTCCTTCCGGCCAAGCAGGTGCATAGAATTAAGCAGCCCGATGAGTCCGAAAAAATGATCGCCGTGCAAATGGCTGATGAAAATATGCCTGATCCGTTTCAGGGAGATATGATACTTCCGCAGCTGGAACTGGGTTCCTTCACCGCAGTCGATTAAAAAGAAGCGCTCATTTGCATTAAGCAAATGAGCGCTTAGGTTTCTGTTGTTAGCCGGGATAGCAGCATTGCTGCCAAGCACCGTCAACGAGAAGGTCATGACAATTTATTCAGCCTTCGGTTCTTCGGCTTCCGGCTCAGCATTCAGGTTCAGTTCTTCCTGCACCGGGGCTTTCGCATCGCGGGCAAGATTTTCGGCCTTTACCATGTCGGCTTTCAGATTGGCCAGGGATTCGATATCACCAAGTGTCGTCTTCTCCAGGTTATCCTTGAGTTTCTTGACCGCTTTTTTGGTATCGGTTTCCTTTTTCTGACCTGCTTTGGCTTCCTTGTTTTTCTCGGCATATTGTGCATCCTGGTGGATCTTGCTATGCGAGAGAATGATCTTCTTGTTCTCTTTCGAAAATTCGATCACCTTGAAATCCAATGCCTCTTCCTCTTTTGCCTGGGTGTTGTCTTCCTTGCCAAGGTGACGAAGCGGTGCAAAACCTTCTACGCCGTATGGCAGGGCAACGATGGCGCCTTTGTCGCTTAAGCTGACAATGGTTCCAACGTGAACTGATCCCACTGCAAATACATTCTCGAAAACATCCCATGGGTTTTCTTCGAGTTGTTTGTGACCAAGGCTGAGACGACGGTTGTCAACATCCACATCAAGTACCATCACCTCAATATTTTCACCGATCTTGGTGAATTCGGCAGGATGTTTGATCTTTTTCGACCAGCTCAGGTCTGAAATGTGAATGAGTCCGTCAACGCCCTCTTCCAGTTCAACGAAAATACCAAAATTGGTAAAGTTACGAACGGTGGCATTGTGTTTCGACTTCAGAGGATATTTCTCCTTGATGTTGGCCCATGGATCGGGGATCAGTTGCTTGATACCCATCGACATCTTGCGCTCTTCGCGGTCGAGTGTGAGGATAACAGCTTCCACCTCCTGACCTACCTTGAGGAAATCGTGTGCGGTGCGCAGGTGCTGCGACCATGACATTTCGGAAACATGGATCAGCCCTTCAACGCCGGTTGTGATCTCAACGAATGCGCCGTAATCAGCAATGACAACCACTTTACCCTTTACTTTGTCGCCAATCTTCAACTCCTGGCTCAGCGAATCCCATGGATGAGGGGTAAGTTGCTTGAGACCAAGGGCAATCCGCTTTTTGTTTTCATCAAAATCGAGGATAACCACCTTGATTTTCTGATCGAGTTTAACGATTTCTTCAGGATGGTTGATACGTCCCCAACTCAGATCGGTGATGTGGATAAGTCCGTCAACACCACCCAGGTCAACAAATACGCCATAGCTGGTGATATTTTTAACGGTACCTTCGAGGATCTGTCCTTTTTCGAGACGTTTGATGATCTCGGCTTTCTGCGCTTCGAGTTCGTCTTCGATCAGGGCTTTGTGTGAGACAACCACGTTCTTGTATTCGTGATTGATCTTCACCACTTTGAATTCCATAACTTTATCAACATAAATATCATAATCGCGGATTGGTTTCACATCGATTTGTGATCCAGGGAGGAACGCTTCGATACCAAAAATGTCGACAATCAAACCGCCTTTGGTGCGGGATTTCACATAACCTTTGATAATTTCCTGTTTTTCGTAAGCATCGTTGATGCGCTCCCACGATTTCAGGATGCGGGCCTTTTTATGTGACAGAAGCAGCTGACCGCTGGTATCTTCCTGGTTTTCAATATAAACTTCCACTTTGTCCCCAATCTTGAGTTCGGGATTGTAGCGGAACTCATTCATTTGAATAACACCATCGCTTTTAAAGCCGATGTTCACAATAACTTCACGGTTGGTCATGGTGACCACGGTACCTTCGATCACTTCATGATCCTGGATGGCGCGGAGAGTCTGGTCGTAAGTTTCTTCAAGTTTCCTGCGTTCATCGTTGGAATAAATTTCATGCTTTTTCCCGATAGCATCCCAGTCAAAGTCAGCCAATGAAACAGGAGCTACATGCGTTCTTCTGCTCTTTTTTTCAGGCTCAGCAGCAACAGGTTCTGCAACGGCTACGACAACTGGTTCTGCAATAACTTCGGCAACAAGTTCGGCAACAGGTTCTGAAACCACCTGTGCAACAGGTTCAACAACAGGTTCATCGATAACCTCTGCAACAGGTTCAGCAATTATCGCTGCAACGGGTTCGTCAACTACCTCTGCAACAGGCTCTGCAACAGTTTCTACTACTTCCACAACAGTGGCTTCGGTTACGGCATCTGCAATCTCTTCAGCGATGGGTTCAACAGGCTGATCAAGATTATCATTCTTTTCATCAATATTCATTCAATTCTTGCTTTGTGGCGGTGCGAAGGCACCAGCCGGGTTTAACAATACAGTTAACTGGCGGGGAATTACATAATGAACGGTTTCTTATTTCCACCCCCTGGAAAATGGAGTGCAAAAGTAGAAAAAATTATTGTAATACACAAGGATAGATGAAATTGCAGTTCTCTTACATTATTGATACATTTGATCCCTGTAAGAACAGAGACTGTATTAAAATTCTCAGGATGACCTTAATTTTCAGTTTTTACATCTATCTTTTTTACCCGACGACTAAGTTAATGCAATGAAAAAGTCAATCATCATCTTCGCTGCTTTCAGCTGGACCGGCGTTCTTTTTTCCCAAACCGATTGTTCCGACCTCTTCATTTCGGAATATGTTGAAGGATCATACAACAACAAATCGGTTGAGCTTTACAACCCTACCAGTGATACGCTCATCCTTGACAATTCATACCGCATGATCAGGTGGGCAAACGGGAGTGTGACTTCCGACACGGATCCGTCCTATGTGTTGCCGCTGACAGGATCGATCGGGCCGGACAGGACCTGGGTGATCATTCAGGACACCCTGCCACAGGGGCAGGATACCATGATATGGCCTTCACTGCGGGCAAAGGCGGATTGGCTTGCCCCTTATGATTTTGGTGGATCCATTCCCGGGGGAAGTGTGGTATTCTGGAACGGGGACGATGCCATTTCCCTTCAGAAATTACAGATCAATGGCACCTGGAAGGATATTGATATTTTCGGTGAGATCGGGGTACGGCCGTTGAACCACGACACTACTTTCAGCCCTGCAGGAGGATGGACCGATTCGGCACCTTACTGGCGGGGCAATGGCAATTATTTAACATCGGACAAGACGCTGATTCGAAAGCATACGGTCATGCACGGGATCGACAAAATTACAATGCTGCATTACGGGGACTCAGTAACAGGCGGTTTTCAACACAGTTTCAATGCATTGACAGAATATGATTCACTGCCTGTGAATTTCTTCGACAGTCTGGGAGGGCATGCGTGTGATTGTTCTCTGTATGTCGGGGTGGATCATGGTAAGGCAGCTGGTTTTCATGATATAATGCAGCTGTATCCCAACCCCGCCGGTCACTGGCTCATTGTTGAGCTGACCAGTTTTCGGGCTGACCCCTGTTCCCGTCTTGAATTATTCAGTCCCGATGGTCAGCTGATTACCACGGTTCCCATTACCGGGAGATTGAATCGCCTGGATGTTTCGCTGCTCAAAAAGGGGTTGTATATCCTGAAATCCACTGCCCAGGACCGGATTGAAGTGAAGCGATTCATTAGAAAATAGTTCTGCCTGATGAAAAACACCTTGTAACTGGGTGGTTCATGGTCACCGTCTTCGCCGGAAATGCGCAGCGGACATATCATAAAAATGGCAAGAATGTCAAAACCCGGATCAAGGCACGGCCGGGCTGGATATACGCCCCCTGCAGCGGGGAAGCTGCATGGTGAAAAACCAGGCAGCCACCGCCATTGAAATAAAAAACTGGTAATCAGGTAAGGTACAGTTTGACCGTGGGTTGTCACTTGTCAATTATTTCACCTTCAGCTCCGTCCACGCCTTGTCCAGTTTCTTGTTGAACGGTCCCATGTCTTGCATGACCTCCAGTTCGGAAACATCTGAGATATCGGGAAAAATGATCCCATTGTCGCGCAGGGATGGCTCGAGGAGTAACCGGGCTCTTTCGTTGGGCATGGCGTAGCGGATGGTGGTCATATTTGTTGCCGAATTGGCCGGATCGAGCAGGAAGTTGATGAACTTTTCAGCATTTGCTTTATGCGGTGCGCCTGAAGGGATGCAAAGGTTATCAACAAAAAAGATAACACCTTCCCTGGGCCTGCAGAATTTGAATTTCGGATCGATGGCATTCAGCCGGGCGGCCAGTCCATTCCAGGTTTGGGCGATCCACACATCCCCGCTCAGCATCATCTCCTGGGTTGCATTGGATTCATACTTTTTCAGCAGCGGCTTCTGCCTGACCAGCATTTCCAGGGCCTTCTGCAGCCTGGCCGTATCGTCATCCACGGTTTGCCCGAGCATTTTGTACACTGCCCAGAACACTTCCCGCATGTCGTCGAGCATGAGGATGTTCTCCCGGTACCGTTCATCCCACAGCGCGTTCCATGAATCGACTGAATCCCTGATCAGGGCGCTGTTATAAACAATGCCTGTGAATCCGTAAGCATAGGGAATGTAATATTTCCCGGTAGTGTCGTACGACAGCTTTCGCAGTGCGGATGTAATGTACTTATAATTCGGGATGTTCCGGTAATCGATGGGTGCGATCAGTCCGCGGCTCTGCATGATCTTCACCATATAACCCGACGGCCATATGAGATCATACCCCGAAACCCCCATCTGGAGCCGCGATAGCAATTCTTCATTATCGTTGTAGTAGTCGAGGGATACATCGATCCCGGTCTGCTTTTCGAAATCAGCGATCAGGCTCTCATCTATATAGGTTGAAAAATTGTAGAGGTTCAGCTTTTTCCCGCGGGTAGTAAAAAAGGGTGCTGCGACAAGGCCGAGGATGATCGCAAGGAAAACTCCTCCAATGGTCAGTTTAACAGTACGGCCGATCCGTTCGCTTTTCTGCAGCCTGTCGGTCAGGAACAGCGCTGTCACAGTAAAGACAATGAGTATGGTGGAGATCGCATTGATTGACGGGGTGATCCCGAACTTGATGAGCGAATAAATCTTCAGGGGTAAAGTGGATGAACCAACACCAGCTGTAAAAAAGGTGGCGATAAAATCATCGATGCTGAGGGTGAAGGCAAACAGCGCTCCGGAGACAACACCAGGCGAAATATTGGGCAGGATTACCCTGATAAAAGTTTGCCAGCGGTTCGCTCCCAGGTCGAGGCTTGCCTCCTCCAGCGACGGAGGAAGATTGATCACTTTTGCCAGGATGATCAGCGTGGCAAAGGGAAAGCTGAAGGTAATGTGCGCGCAGATGATAGAGATCAGACCCAGCGGAAATTTTATCAGCATGAAAAGCGCCAGGATAGCTACACCGAAAATGATCTCCGGAAGGATCACCGGCACATACAGCAGGTTCTGGAATAGTTCGCGCCCTTTGAACCGGTATTTCCCAAGCAGCATGGCGCACATGGTTCCCAGGATGGTGGTGACCAGGGTGCTGACGATGGCGATGACCAGCGAATTTTTTACGGAAAGCCAGAGACTGTCATCAAGGAAAACCGCCTTATACCATCTCAGCGAAAACCCCTCCCAGTGCGTGACAGTGCGGGAATCGTTAAACGAAAAAACAATGAGGATGATAAGGGGTAACAAAAGGAATATCACCCCGGCCCAGGTCATGATTTTAAGACCCGTTCCCTGTCCGATGTTCAGGTCATTGCCTCTTGCCAGGTTTCCAGCCATAGTTAAAATATTACCTGGTTTTTTGATTATTCAGATAATAACATCTTTCAATATTCCCTGCCATTGTTAAGATTTATTAAAAGCTTACCATTGATTTTGATTTTGTCGGATCGAAGAACCGGATATACAGGGAGATGAATATCATCACAACGAGCATTAGGACGGTAGAAAGCGCCGATCCGAAGGGCCAGTTCCTAACCTGGAGATATTGCGCAGTGATCACATTTCCGATCATCAGGTTATCCGATCCTCCCAGGAATTCGGGGATCACAAAGTTCCCGAGTGTGGGGATAAATGTAAAAACGATCCCGGCAACCAGCCCTGCAACCGAGTAAGGGAAAGTGATCTTCCGGAAGGTCTGGCTTCGGCTGGCACCCAGATCGAGAGAGGCTTCCAGCAAGGATACATCCATCCGGTCGAGGGAGGAAAAAATTGGAAGCACCATGAATGGCAGATTCCAGTAAATAAAACCAATGTACATTCCAAGGGAATTATTCATCAGCCTGAGGGGTTCATCGATGATTCCGGCAGAAAGCAGCGCCGAATTGATCAGTCCCGACTCGCCCAGCAGGGTCATGATCGAATACATCCGGATGAGGAAATTGGTCCAGAATGGCAGTATGATCAGGAACATGATGATCATTTTCATCTTTGAAGAGGCAAACGCCATATAATAGGCCATGGGAAAAGCAATGGCCAGGGTGAGCAGTGTCGTGATTACGGCATACATTAATGATTTTAGAAAGATCACCACATACATGCCCCTGAACGAAAGGAGATAGTGTTCAAAGGTCATTTTAAAGCTGATGGCCCCATCGGCCCCAGTATGACTAAGACTGTAGCCGATGACAATGAAGAGCGGGACGATAAAAAAAACCAGCAGCCAGAAAGCAGGCGGCACCAGCAGGATATATTGTTCTTTTATCTTACCTGACATTGATGACCTCCCCTGATGTTTTACTCCATGTCACCCAGATCTGCTCGCCAATGTCGTAAAACTCGTTGGAAAGCTGAAGCAGGTAGTTCTGGGCAATCACGGCTATCAACTTTTTATTGGATAATTCGACAGTGAATTTTGTTATTTCGCCCAGGTAGTATTTCTGGCGAATGGTCCCGGACAACCCGTTTTCATAAGCTGCGGGCGCCATCAGGCCAATCTTCATTCGTTCAGGTCTGATACAAAACAACACAGGTGATTTGCTGGGCATAGTGTTTTTTTGCGATTCAAATGCGGTACTCAGTTCAGAAACAGGCTCAGTGTGTTTTTGATTGTCTGTTTCTGGCGTTGTTTCCTTTTGTGACATAACGACCTGACCCAATTCAGGAATCGTGATGTTATATCCCTGATTATCTATCCCTGTCATGGTTCCTTCAAAAAAGTTCATACTGCCAATGAAGTCAGCCACAAAATGGGTCATCGGACGTTCGTAGATCTCCTTGGGATGGTCGCATTGTTCAATCACCCCGTCCTTCATCACGGCAATACGGTCGGCCATGGCCAGCGCCTCAGTTTGATTGTGTGTCACAAAAATGAAGGTGATCCCGACTTTTTTCTGAAGTTCAGAAAGCTCATTACGGGTTTGTTCGGCGATCTTTTTATCGAGTGCACTCAATGGTTCATCGAGCAGCAGTACCCTGGGCCGGTTGATCAATGCCCTCGCCAGGGCAACACGCTGTTGCTGACCTCCCGATAAATTTCCGGGCATCCGCATCTCAAACCCTTCCAGGCCAACCAGACGGATAACCTCTGCAATACGATTCGCCTGTTCCTTTACAGGGATTTTTTTTATTTTCAGTCCATAACCAATGTTGTCAGTGACATTAAAATTCGGGAATAACGCGTAGTTTTGAAACACTGTGTTCACATCTCGCCGGTTAGGCGGGTCATGGGTGATATCGGCGCCATCGAGCAGGATGTGACCGGCTGTGACTTTCTCAAAACCGGCAATCATACGCAGGATGGTAGTTTTGCCGCATCCACTGGGTCCCAGCAGACAAAAGAACTCACCCTTGGCGATCTGCAGGCTGACTTCACGCACCGCTTTTACCTGCCCATAGGATTTTGAAAGATTTTTCAGTTCAAGCATAGGCCGGAATTATTGAGAAGGCAATATACAAATTTAACATAATTTACGATCTGTAGATTTACAATTTTATTTTTCCTCCTCCAGCCTGTCGGAGAGTAGGACAATCGCAATTCATAAGTCGAAAATCGATCAGTTTTCTTTATTTTTGCAGAATAAAATCCTCCGGTATGCCATTAAAATGTGGAATCATTGGTCTGTCCAGTTCAGGGAAAACGACCTTATTCAATTGTATTTCAAACAACCGTGCCGAAACGCACAAAGCTGCCTTTGCAGGGACCAAGTCGAATCTTGGGGTGATGAACGTTCCTGACGCACGCCTTTTTGCCATCGACCAGATTATCAAATCGGTTAAAGTCGTGCCAACCACCATCGAAATGGTTGACATCCCGGGCCTGTCGAAGGGAGGAAGCCAGACCGAGGGAAATAAATTCCTGTCCGATATCCGCAATGTGGATGCCCTGATCCATGTGATCCGTTGTTTTGATGATCCGCAGATGCCCCACCTCGAAGGCTCGGTGAACGCAGTCCGCGACAAGGAGATCGTCGATCTTGAGTTACAGATCAAGGATCTCGAATCGGTCGAGAAAAAGATAATCCGTATGGAAAAGATGGCTAAAACCGGAGATAAAGATGCAAAACACGGGCTTGAAGTCCTTAATAAAGTTAAATTACACCTTGAGTCGTTTAAATCGGCACGTACTGCACCCGTTACGACGGATGAACGCCGGTTTATGGACGATATGTTCCTTCTGAGCGATAAACCGGTTATGTACGTTTGTAATGTCGACGACGGATCGGCCATTGATGGGAATGACTATTCAAAGAGATTCATCGAATCAGTGAAAGATGAAGATGCCGAAGTGCTGGTGATCGCAGCTAAAATGGAATCGGAAATTGCCGAACTGGAAAGTGAGGAGGACCGCAAGCTTTTCTTGTCTGATGCCGGCCTGGCCGAACCTGGCGTGAACCGACTGGTTCGGGTTGCTTTTCATCTTCTTGATCTTCAATGCTTTTTCACAGCTGGTCCTAAAGAAGTTCGTGCCTGGACAATAAAAAAGGGCATGACAGCGCCACAGGCTGCCGGTGTCATTCACAGTGATCTTGAACGGGGATTTATACGCGCAGAGGTGATGAAATACGATGACTTTATGCGGCTTGGCTCCGAGCATGCCTGCAAGGAACATGGCAAACTGATGGTTGAAGGAAAAAATTATATTGTAGGCGACGGGGATATCCTCCACATCCGGTTTAACGTTTAAACAAACCGGGCGTAATTTTTTAATTTTTCGAGAAAATCAGCCTTTTTCCTCACCGAAACCTCAACTTCTGTGTTGTCCTCAAGGATGATCGACCCGCCTTTCCCTTTCACATAGCGTTTTACATACATCAGGTTTATCAGATGTTTGCTGTGAACACGCGAAAATGGAAGGTCTTCAAGGATTTTCTCATAGTTGTTGAGCGGTTTCGAGGCAACGAACCGCTGGCCGTTGGTCATGTAAAACAGGGTATATACATCGCTGGCCTCCAGGCGGATAATATCGCCGAGTTTTACAATGTTCAACCCATCGGTAGAAGGTATGATGATCTTTTCGTTTTTGCTTCTCAGGCTGTCCCGCAAAATCCTCAAACGGTTATCAATCTCATCAACTTTTACATCCTTGTACCGTTCAACGGCGGTTTTAAGCAGTTCATAGCTGACTGGTTTGACCAGGTAATGCAGCGCTGAAAATTCAAATGCCCTGACAGCATATTTGTCATAGGCGGTGACGAAAATTACCCGAAAATCCTTATAAGCAACACGTTCGATGACGTCGAAACCCTCACCATCCGGCAAATTGATATCCAGAAAAACAAGTTCAGGTTTTACAGCATCGATAAGGAAAGTAGCTTCACTCACGTTGTTGGCAGTTCCGACAATTTCAATGTTCGGAAAATTGCCAGCGAGCATTGCCTGGAGTGTTATAATAGCACTTTTATCGTCATCGACCAGTACCGTTTTGATTAAATCGTCCATAAATTGATTGTTTGCCTATGGGAATTGCCTGATTTCAAGCAAAAATACAAAGAAAAATGTCATGTAAATGTAGTAATTTTGCAAGGACTTACATTTTTTTGATTTGTTGCTAATGTATTAATATTATTCCATGATTATTGATGATGTTGAAAAAATTTTAGAAAAACCATCATTTTCCAAAAAAGATCTTCTTTACCTGTTGAATACCAGTGAAAAAGAACGCACATCCCTGTTCAGGAAGGCCAAAGAAACAAAAGGGAAATACGTGGGGAATAAGGTTTATTTCAGGGGTTTGATCGAATACTCAAATTATTGCAAAAAAAATTGTTTCTATTGCGGAATCCGGGCAGGAAACAGCAGGTATGCACGTTACCGGATGACCGATTCGGAGGTGATGGAAGCAGTCAATTTTGCCTATGTGAATAATTATGCTTCCATTGTAATCCAGTCGGGGGAACAAACAAATAAAACATTTGTTTCGAAAGTGGAATCAACATTAAAAAGAATCAGTCAGCAAACGGAGGGAAAAATTCATGTAACACTGTCACTTGGTGAACAAAGTGAGGAGACCTATCGCCGATGGTTTGAATCCGGCGCACACCGTTATCTTTTACGCATTGAAGTTTCAAATCCAAAACTTTATAAAAAACTTCATCCAAACAATTATACACATGATTTCCAACGAAGGCTTGACGCACTGAAAACACTTCGCAATGTCGGGTACCAGGTTGGCACTGGTGTAATGATAGGATTACCATTTCAAACCCTTTCTGATCTGGCCGACGATCTGCTCTTTTTCCGCGAATTTGATATCGACATGGCTGGCATGGGACCCTATATCGAACATGTGGATACACCCCTTTATCAGTTCAGGGATGAACTGTTACCCATTAAAGACCGGTTTGATCTTTCACTGAAGATGGTCGCCATATTGCGGATCATGATGAAAAATATCAACATCGCCGCAACAACAGCCATGCAAACAATCGACCCCCAGGGACGTGAAAAAGCACTCATGGTTGGTGCAAATGTAATTATGCCTAACCTTACACCCGCAAAATACCGGCACGACTATTTGCTTTACGAAAATAAACCTTGTCTTGACGAAGAGGCTGAAGAGTGTAAAAGTTGTCTCGAAGCCCGTATCCATATGGCAGGTGATTCCATTGGGTATGGAGAATGGGGCGATTCCCGGCATTTTCATGAAAGGTCGGCAAGTCAATAGAATTTCGAATATTGAGCAACGAATGTCGAAATACGAAGTAATCTCTGCCGCACAAAAATGAATATCGAATATTATATCAATATGTCTGCCTGCCATTTCAAGATACATTCAACGATACACCAACCAACTTACCAGCTTACCAGCTTACCAACTTACCAACTAATAAATGAACATCTTAACATTTCCCCATGAAGCACCAACACCAGCAGCCAGCCATTTTTAAAAATGTCGAGATTATTGATGCCGGGTCCGAAGGAATGGCAATAGGGAAGATCAATGACCAGGTCATTTTTATCCCGTTTGTGGTGCCCGGCGATGTAGTGGATGTGCAGGTGACGCGAAAGAAAAAAAAGTACCTCGAGGGAAAAGCGGTTCAAATCCATGAATATTCAAAAAAAAGAACGATTCCCCATTGCTCCCATTTCGGCCTCTGTGGCGGATGCCGGTGGCAAAACATGAAATATGAGGAGCAGTTATTTTACAAGCAAAAACAGGTCTACGATAGTTTCACAAGGATAGGCAAGCTGGAAAATCCATTGATTCTGCCCATACTGGCATCTCCAAAGACCAGGTATTACCGCAACAAACTGGATTTTACCTTTTCCAACCATCGCTGGCTGACCGATGAAGACCGGCAGGTGGAAACTGAATCTGTCAACACAGATGCACTAGGCTTCCACATTCCACAATTCTTTGATAAAGTCGTTGACATCAGGGAGTGTTTTCATCAGAGAGATCCCTCGAATGCAATTCGCACTGCCGCCCGGGCTTATGCCGCAGATCACGATCTGAAGTTTTACGATGTACGCACCTGGCAGGGTTTTTTACGGAATCTGATCATCCGGAACACCGAAGCAGGTGGTTTTATGGTCATCCTGGTATTCCGCAATGAAGACGAAGCGATCTTTGGGATGCTTGACCACCTTGCAAGGCATTTCCCTGAAATCACCAGCCTGTTCTATGTGATCAATTCTAAGAAGAATGATACCATCTACGATCTGGATTTCAACTTATACAAGGGTGATCCTTACATAACAGAGAAAATGCCGCCTTTCCGCGATGGCGGAATGGAAATTGAACACCGCATTGGCCCGGCGTCGTTTTTTCAGACCAATTCATTTCAGGCGGTGAATCTTTACAAAACGGCCGCTGAGTTTGCAGGTTTCACCGGAGATGAACATGTTTACGATCTTTATACAGGAACAGGAACGATTGCAAATTATATTGCCAATTATGTAAAAAGAGTCACGGGAATTGAATCAGTCGTGGCTGCCATTGCCGATGCAGAAATCAACGCACAGATCAACGGGATTCATAATACCGTTTTTTTCGCCGGCGAGGCTGAAAAAATCCTGACACCTGATTTTCTAAGTTCCCAGGGCCTCCCTGATATTATCATTACCGATCCGCCAAGAAATGGGATGCATGAAAAAGTTGTGCATGCCATCATGGGTGCAAAACCGCCGAAAATTGTTTATGTTAGTTGTAACCCGGCTACCCAGGCAAGGGATCTGGCCCTGTTGAACGATCTGTATTCCCTTGAAAAATGCCAGCCGGTCGATATGTTTCCACATACACAACACGTTGAAAATGTAGCTTTGCTGAAACGACGGGATTAACTTATTTCCAGCCGGCTGTGAATCCATAAAAGCAGGTTATCCAATTCCAGGTTTTCGGCATCGATGGTGAGGTTTGCCTGGTTATAATAAATATCGCGCTGCGCCAGTTGCTTCCTGACCCTTTCTTCAAGTTCGGCAGCGGGAATATCGCTCAGCAAGGGTCGTTTCCGTTTCACTTTGCGCAAACGGCTGACAAGCGCAGGAATGTTCCATTGCAGATATATTGAAATCCCTGACTTCCTTATGAATTCCATGTTATCAAAAAAGCAAGGGGTGCCTCCTCCTGTGGAAATCACAACATCATCATGATCAACTGTTTCGATAAGCAGTGTCTCTTCGATTTTCCTGAATTCATTTTCATTGTATTTTTCAAAAAAATCAAACACACTGATGCGAAACCTCTCTTCAAAGAGGTCATCCAAGTCAAGAAATGAATAACCCAGCTTTTCAGACAGCAATTTCCCAAGGTTTGATTTCCCCGAGGCCATATATCCGATCAGGTAGATACGCATAGCTGTAAAATTACGAATATTTTTCATAACTTTGCGCCGTTAAACAACCTTGCTTTTCATGAATTTAAAACGAGTTCCCTTCCTGTTTCTGTTTTCAGCAATGATGCTGTTGTTCGGATGTAATCAGGATGGACAAAACGGTGAGGGATCCCTTTCTACCGATGTGGTTAAAAATCCTAATACAGCCAATGGCAACCCTGAACAGGGTGCTCTTCCTGTAATTCAGTTTGAAGAGACGGAACATGATTTCGGAAGGATTATTGAAGGTGAAACGGTTTCCTTTTCCTTTAAATTCACCAATGCGGGAAAAACCGACCTGATCATTGCCGAGGTTTCCTCTTCCTGCGGATGTACCGTACCCTCCTATCCTAAAACACCTATCCGCCCGGGAGAAACCAGTAATATCAAAGTAGCATTCAACAGCAACGGCAGGCGTGGGTACCAAAACAAGAATGTTGTTGTGATATCAAACACCCAACCGAACGCCACTGTGATCAGAATAAAGGCGCAGGTAGTGAATCCGGCGACGGAGAAATAAGTAGCGAGGTAGCGAGGTAGCGAAGTAGCGAGGTAGCGAGGTAGCGAAATATCGAAATCAAAAAGTAATTTTTAATTTTTAATTTTTAATTGAATTTATCATGACGAACTTATTAAACATCCTTTTAATGGCACCTCAAGGCCAGGGCGGACAGCAGAGTGGCTGGATGTCATTTTTACCCCTGGTTCTGATCATTGTTGTCTTTTATTTTTTCTTCATCCGCCCGCAGATGAAACGGTCGAAGGATCAGAAAAAATTCAAGGAAAGTCTGCAGAAAGGCCAGAAAATAATCACTATTGGTGGCATTCATGGCCGGATTGTTGAGATACAGGAAACTACTGTGACCATCGAAGTCGAAAACAGCGTGCGGCTGAGGGTTGAGAAATCGGCTGTGGCGATGGACAATACACAAACCATCGAAGCGAAATAATTTGATTTAATATTTCAACCGATGAAGTCCGATTTTCTTGAATTCATCGGAAATGCCAGGCAACGCCGCAGTGAAAAGTTCAGGAACCAATTGCCTGTTTTCATTGTTTGCCTGGTTCTTTCGGTATTAATTTGGGCGCTTGTAAGGCTTTCCAAAGAATATTACTATTCGGTCGAGTATCGTTTGAATTTTACCCATATTCCGGGAAACCTGAAACTGGCCGGATATTCTGATTCGACACTGAATCTCAGGATCAAGTTACAGGGTTTTGAATTTTTCTCCGAACAGTTCATTCTGAAGCAGGATCGCGAATTTGAAGTTAGCCTTCGTAATGTACGTTTACGCTATGGAGGAGATCAGATCATGGGCTACTTACTGACAAACCGGATCGGGAAGGAGATCGTTGCCCAAACGAATTTCCCGAGTGAAGTTTATTTCGTCTCTCCGGACACCCTTTTTTTCGGATTCGAAAGGCAGGGTATAAAACGTATTCCTGCACGTACATCGGCCAATTTTATCAGGATGCAGGTGGCAGGCAGGGATACAGTACTTCGTTTAACAGATAGTTTGATGAAACATGTGGATCCGAAATCATTGATCAAAAACGCTGAATGACTTTAAAGATAGGTCTCACAGGGAACATTGGAAGCGGGAAAACCCTGATATCAGGAGTTTTTTCTTCTCTGGGTATCCCTGTTTATCATGCTGATGAAGTATCAAAAAAATTCCTTGATGATCCAAAGGTGAAAAACGAAATCCTCAAGCATTTCGGATATGGAATTCTCACCAACGATCACGAGATCAACCGCCGGTCGTTGGCTTCCATTGTGTTTACGGATGAAAAGGCGCTGCTCGTATTAAATTCCATCCTTCATCCGCGTGTTAAACGCGATTTCCGGAAATGGACAGAATTACAGATAAATATTCAATATGTAATACAGGAAGCAGCCATCATTTTTGAAAGTGGTTTCAGAAAAGAATACGACTATGTTATTCATGTTTCCTGTCCAAAGGAAACAGCCATCGATCGGGTCGTAAAAAGAGACAAAATCGATGGCCATTCAGTGCTGAGGCGAATGCAGTTTCAGCTTGAAGATGCAGAAAAGTCGATGTTATCGGATTTCGTCATCCGCAACGATGGTTCTGAGCTGGTCATTCCCCAGGTTATTGCAATTCATAACCAGTTATTAGAGATTGGCGCGAAGCGCAACAATGACGTTACGTCCCGGACTGCTGATGCCTGATGCGAATTTCCGGTAATTCTCGTCAAGAATGTTTTCTATGCCAAGTTCAACATTCACATACTTAACTATCTGGTAGCTCAATTTCAGGTTCAAGGTATACCAGGAAGGCATTCCCAGGTAATTGCCTGGGTTATTTGGGTCAGGAAGGGAATAAACCTTATTGTCTTCGCTGCCTGGATTGTATTGGCTGATACGCTTCCACCCATTGTACATCACGTAAAAATCTCCCTTGAATTTTTTCAACTCCAAACGAAATGAAGTCATTCCGAACACCGGTGGGATATGATCAAGGGGAACTCCATCAGTCTCAATATACCCATAAGTATAGGTTAGGTTGCTAAGAATGGAGAAAGATCGCGTTACCTGTGCAAGGATGTTCCCCTGGAATCCACAGATGTAAGCGCTACCAGCATTTACAGGGGCAAGCGTCTGATATTTTTCATCATTAATTGTGATAGAATCCAACCCATTGTATGCAAAAGGCCTGATCACATTTGCATCCTTCAGCCAGTTGTAAAATCCGGTTCCTTCAATACGAACTTTTCCAGCGATGGTCTTCGCAATTGAAAGTTCCACATTATACGAATATTCCGGTTTCAGACCGGGATTGGGGACTACGATGGTTTGCCCCGAAACCACATTCAGTTTTGTCAGGTCGTCAATATTGGGCGCTCTGAACCCTGTGGAACCGACCAGCGAAAATTTCCAGTCGCGGCCAGGAGTGGCAACAAGGCCGACATATCCGTTAACGGCAGTGTTCTTCTGCGAAATAGTCGGATCAAACGGAATTTTCATAATCTTAACCATCGTATCGGAATAGGCTGCGTTGAGGGTCACATAATTGAATCGCAAGCCCTGAGAGAATGCGAGCAGATCACTGATCTTCCAGTTATTGGACAAGTAAGCTGAAAGATACATCATGTTCCCTTTCTGATCAGGGTAGCGTGTTGCAAGATCATCTGTGGAAATGCCAGTCTTGATGTTCTCATTATGTGCTTTGGAATCAACATTATTATATTGAAGTTCAATTCCGTAATGAAGGTCGTCGCGTGATGCAATCTGTTTATCAAAATCGGCGTTCACAGAAAAAACTCCAATTGATTCGAGATTATATGCTTTTGTGCTCTTACCAAAACGGCGATTAATGCGATCTTCATGAACATTTTGGTAACCCAGAATGAAAGTGGCATGGTCGAAAATAATCGCATTGAGATTGTATTCGGCTTTCAGGGAAGCCAGTAACCTGGACTGCGGGCCATAATACCATTCCGCATATTTCATGGTGCTGTCATTCGACATTTCGGTAAGGCGGTCGTACCGGGGTATATCGCTGGAGTTGGAATATTGGACGTTCAGAATATAGCGGCTGTGAACTGAAGGCTGAAAAAGGATTTTACCCAGTACATTGCACTGAGAATAACCTGATTGAAGCTGGATCCATGGTTTCTCATTCACCAGGGTTACATCTTTATTGTCAATTCGCTCTGCGTAGAAGATACGTTCTCCAAAGGTGCCATAGGCGGGATTCCGAACTTTCCCCTCACGAAGATCACCAAATTTGCTACCAGAGATATTGAGGAGAACAGCCAGTTTTTTCCATCCCAGGTTCAGGTTGATTCCACCTGTTCTTTCATTGTTTGCAGATGAAAATCTGCCAAGGAGATTGCCATGCACCTCGGTTTTTCCGTTTGTTGAGAGTGAGGGATCTTTGGTTATAAAATTAATCACCCCGCCCATCGCATCACTGCCGTATATGGTTGAACCAGGCCCGTAAAGGATTTCAGTGGACGCCAGTCCGAATGGGTCAACGGTAATGGCACTCTGAAGGTGACCGGCCCGGTATATTGCATTGTTCATCCTGATCCCATCAACGACCATCAGCACTTTGTTTGCTTCAAAGCCCCGAAGAACTGCGCTACCACCACCCATCTGGCTGGTCTGAATAAAGACCTCGCCGGTTTGTTCCAGCATGATCGCTGCATTTTGCGGGTTTTTAAACACGATATCCTTGGCCTGGATCACTTCAATTTTATAAGGCAGGTCTGAGCGTTTCTCCTCCGTTCTGTTCCCGGTAATGACAAATTCATCGAGTCGGATTACATTTTCAGTCAGATAGATGGTCCCTGAAGATGAAATCCCTGACTTTAACATCATGACTGACTGGAATGCAACATGGGTAAAAAATATTGAATCGGAGGCATTAAAATCTGTAAGGTCAGCAACACCATCGATATTTGTAATAACCATATGGGTTTTATCAATGTTGGAAACAGTGACCTGGGCTATGGGTTGCAGATCAGATTTATCGAGGACTTTCACCAGCTGGCCATTGGCTGTTGCAGCAATAAAAATAAGTAACAGGGATACTATTGTAGCTACTTTCATATCAATTTGGTTAAATATAAATTATCACAAAGCCATCAATGACAGCCTTGCATGAAATAAAGGGAAAAAGATAAAATTCCTAGAATAATTTAGGGGGCGGACTCCAGGGCTGGAGTAAAGGGGATGTTAAAAAAACATGAATGACAGGATATGTCAGTTCAGCCAACTGGAAAGCAGACAGTTCCACTGCAGGAAAGGAGAAACAAAAAAGGACAACATGTTCCCACATTGAGAAAAAACGCTTATCCCGGGTTTCCCGCTGCAATCCCGCAAAAAGTTTTGATTCTCTGGTATCATGCAGACAGATGAAAATGGTTGTGTTTCCTTTTTTTATAGTACGCACAATATCGTACATGGATCCCTTGTAGCGAAACTCCTTTTTATGAATCCAGGTGAATTCCTTGTCATGTTCAACATCATCGATCTTCATGATGGTATAATTGGAAGGATTCGACTGTATCAATGCTTTCATATCCTTCTTAATCTGATATTTATGCAATTCAAACAGCAGATAATATCCTGCAGAATTAAACAGGACCACCATCAGGATCGAATATATCAGCGCTTTTTTCAAAATCAGGGAAAAACCAGGTCGCGCAAAGGTAAAGAAATTTGAATAATACGCGAAAAATTACACCAAATCCTCTATTTTTGCGTCATGAACCACAGCATGAAACATCCTCTTAAACAGCATTTGTGAAAATCATGATCAATATTACAGGCATTCGTCTGACCCTTGAAATTAAAGTTTCTACCTGATGTCATCACTTAAAATATCTGCTGTTTCTTACCTGAATACCTATCCTTTTGTTTTTGGATTAAAGGAATCGGGGCTTTTGCAAAATTTCACGCTTGAACTTGATGTACCATCGGTGTGCGCTGCAAAGATGAGGAACGGATCGGTTGATATTGCGCTGGTTCCTGTGGCCGCTTTGCCTGAGATTAAGGATTTTTATTACATCTCCGATTATTGCATTGGTGCGACCGGCGAAGTGAAAACCGTGCTGTTGCTGTCGAAGGTTCCTCTTACGCAGATTCGTCGTGTTTATCTTGATTTTGATTCACGCACCTCCGTTGAACTGGTGAAGGTGCTGGCCAAAAATCACTGGAATATCCAACCCACCTGGGAACATCTGAAACCAGGAGAGGCAGCCTCCATGAAAAAGCTGGAATCGTTGGTTGCCATTGGGGATAAGACTTTTGAAATTCGCCCTGACTTTCCTTATGTTTATGATCTTGCCGAAGCCTGGATCAGCTATTCCGGGTTGCCGTTCGTCTTTGCAGTATGGATTTCAAGGAAAAAATTACCAGCTGAAATAATGTTACAGTTTACGTCAGCCCTGGCTTACGGCATCAACCACAAACCTGAATGCATTGAATATTTCCGGGATAAATTGCCGGGGTGCAACGACTGTCTTTCCTACCTTGAGCACAATATCTCCTATGAGTTTGATGAAAGGAAGAAAGAAGGATTGAAACTGTTCCTTTCCACCCTGTCAGGGTTGGTGTAATTCATAATTTATTTCTTTACCGGGTATCCGCGTTTTTTCGCCATATCTTCCAGTCGTTTCTGAAATCCTGACTTTTTAACCACTTTCTTTTTGTTGGCTTCTATCTGGGCATGGAGTTTTTTCTCATCGATGGTCATCTTGATAAAGTAAATCTGTGCAAAAGTCAGCAGGTTTGCCAGCAGGTAATAGTAACTCAAACCAGAAGAATAGTCGTTGAACCAAAACAGGAACATGACCGGCATAAGGTACATCATGGTCTTCATGCCCGGCATCTGGGTTTGCTGAGAACCCATCATCTGCTCGTTCACCTTGGTGTAAAGCACACTTGAAATGGTCATCAGGAGCGCGAATAAACTTACATGATCGCCATAATAGGGAATGGTGAATCCACCCGGGAAGGTCCAGATCGAATCGTATGACGAAAGGTCTTTGGCCCATAAAAATGCCTGCTGGCGCAATTCGATCGAGGATGGGAAGAAGCGGAACATGGCAATCAGGATGGGCATCTGCAGCAACAGCGGGATACATCCGGCCATCGGGTTCACCCCTGCCTTTTTATACAATTCCATTGTGGCAGATTGCTTTTTCATTGCATCCTCCTTCTTCGCGAATTTCGCATTCAATTCATCGATCTCGGGCTTAAGTACCTTCATCTTTGCCGAAGATTTATAGGTTTTATAGGCGATCGGGAAAAGAAGGATTTTCAAGAGGATCGTCAGGATCAGGATGATGATACCATAATTCCATCCGAAATTCCCAAAAAATGTAAATACAGGGATCACTGCATAAATATTAATCCAGGCCATCAGAAAGAAGCCCCATCCCAGGGGGATCAGCTTCTCAAGATCCTGGTCGTATTTTTTCAGGCCATAATATTGGTTCGGGCCAAAATACATCGACATGGCAACTTCCTTGTTCTCCTTGGGAATAAAAGGAATTCCCATTTCAGCGGTCATGGTTTTCAAATACTGTTTGCCGCCGGGAAGTGTGGCTACACTCAGTTTTGGTTCACTAAAAAAATCATCTGCAATAAGGGTACTCGAAAAAAACTGCTGGTTGAAGGCGACCCATTTGATCCGCTCATTCTTCAGGTTTTTCTCATCATCGCTTGATTCAGAAAGGTAATCCACTTTGTCTTCCAAAAATTTAAAATAGACCCCGGTGGTCATTCGTTCCATGTTAAGACTTTTTTCCTGGCGCTTCAGGTTCTCATTCCAGTTAAGCACCAGATACTTGGTCGACGGGTCAAGAACATCAGCCATATTGACAAACCTGACCTTGTACCGAAGCATATATTCATTCCCCTTCACAGCGTAGATGAATTCAATATATTTCGTAGGATCGATGGTTGTATCCGATGCTGCAACAAAGAGCCTCATCCCAAACTGTAACGAATCTTTTCCGGTTACCCTGACGTGAGGCTGTCCCTGGTTTTTCTGATCAGGCCAGAATGGCTGGAAATAGAGTCTGTTTGTATTGATGATCCTGTTGTTTGCAAAAAATGAAAAGCCGAACTGCAATGAATCCTTATCTAATAATATCAAAGGACGTTTGTCCCAGGTGACGTAATTCTTGAGTTCAACCTGTGCTATTTTTCCACCGCGTGCGGCAACTTTTAACTTAAATACATCGTTTTCAATCGTAAACAGGGTATCCTTCCCTACGGCCGCGTTGGCAAAAACGCCCAACTCATCTTTCATAGTGAGTCGCAACACCGTAAGTGAGTCTAATTTCTGACCCGTCGATAGCACCTTCTCTTTAGCTTTAGCCATTTCAATCGCCCTCTCACGGGCAAGCGATTTAATATCGGAATCACGCTTAGCCTGGCTGGCTATATAAGCGGAGTCGGCTTTGCGCTTCATCTGAAGCTGCTGTTCTTGCGATGGACTCATCAGGTAACTGTAAATGATGAATATCCCGAAAATCAGGACGAGTCCGATAATTGTATTTTTATTCATAGCAGGTATTGGAAAAATGGGTGCAAAGGTACAAAATTGTAATTATCTATCAGCGTATTCCTTTGCAGCTTTGACAAAACTGACAAAAAGCGGATGCGGACGAGCCACCGTACTCTTATATTCAGGGTGGAACTGTACGCCGATAAACCAGGGATGATCTTCGAGTTCCATGATCTCAACAAGGTTATCCTTCTGATTCAAACCAACCGGTTTCAAGCCTGCCCGGCTGTATATCTCCAGATAATCATTGTTGAATTCGAAACGATGACGATGCCGTTCAGAAATATTTTCCTGTTGATATATCCCAAAAGCTTTTGAGCCCTCCTTTAATTTACAAGGATAAGATCCCAGTCGCATGGTGCCTCCCAAACCAGCGATCTTCTTTTGCATCTCCATCATATCGATCACCGGATATGGGGTAAGCTTATTGAATTCTGTTGAATGAGCCCCGGTGAACCCCAGCACATTCCTTCCAAATTCGATTACAGCACACTGCATGCCCAGACAAATTCCAAAAAATGGAATTTTATTTTCCCTCGCGAAACGTATTGCTGTTATTTTGCCTTCAATACCCCGTTCTCCAAAACCGGGCGCCACAAGAATTCCATCAAGTTTTCCAAGTTTTTCGACCACATTCGAATCATCAATAAACTCAGAATGAAACGTCTGAACACGCACACGTACCCCGTTTACCGAACCGGCATGAATAAATGATTCATTAATTGACTTATAGGCATCTTTCAATTCAACATATTTACCGACCAGGCCAATATTTACCTCTCCCGACGGATGTTTCAGTGCATATAAAAACTGTTCCCAGTCGGTGAGATCAGGTTCCTGATCACATGGCATTTTGGTTTTCTTAAGAATTTCCAGGTCCAGATTCTCCTGCCGCATCAGGATCGGTACATCATAGATCGATTCAGCATCGATACATTCAATTACCGATGATGGACTTACATTGCAGAACAAGGCTATCTTGTTGCGGATGCCTTCTGAAAGGTGTTTTTCAGTGCGGCAAACAATAATGTCGGGTTGAACCCCCGATTCTAGCAAAGTTTTTACTGAATGTTGTGTTGGTTTGGTTTTTAATTCACCGGCAGCCGCAAGATAAGGAACAAGCGTAAGATGCACAACAACGCAGTTGCGTCCGAGTTCCCAGCGTAACTGACGCACAGCTTCGATAAAAGGCAGCGATTCAATGTCACCAACGGTCCCGCCAATCTCGGTAATGATAAAATCATAGTCGCCACGGTTTGCAAGTAACTTGATCCGGTATTTAATTTCATCAGTAATGTGCGGAATCACCTGGACGGTTTCACCAAGGTATTCTCCCTGGCGTTCCTTGGTGATCACTGATTGATAAACCACCCCGGTCGTAACATTGTTTGCCTGTGAAGTAGGTACATTTGAAAACCGTTCGTAATGCCCCAGGTCCAAGTCTGTCTCAGCACCATCTTCGGTAACAAAACATTCCCCGTGCTCATATGGATTCAGCGTTCCGGGATCAATATTTATGTAGGGATCGAGTTTTTGAATCGTTACTGTAAATCCACGTGCAACAAGCAGTTTGGCGATTGAAGAGGAGATGATTCCTTTCCCCAATGAGGAGGTAACTCCGCCCGTGACGAAAATGTATTTGGTTTTAGACATGAATCAGGATATTGAATACTGTATCTCTGCAAAATTACGTCAATTATTTATATTTTATGATTTCATCCCTGTTCTACAGGACTTTTTTTCATATCCGTATTTTCTTTCACTGTTTTTTTCTATTATATAAATCCTTAATTTTGCACTTTTATTGATTAAATTTATTCTAAATCAACAAATAATAATATGGGAACAATTAAAGTTGGAATTAATGGATTCGGGCGTATCGGACGCCTCACCTATCGTGCTCTGCTTGCAAAAAGCAATGTTGAAGTTGTAGCTATCAACGATCTTACGGATGCAAAAACCCTTGCGCATCTTTTAAAGTACGATTCTGTTCATGGAAAATTTCCGGGAGAAGTAGCCGTAGATGGCGACAGCATGGTCGTCAATGGAAAGAGATTTAAAGTAATGGCCGAAAAAGATCCTGCAAATCTGCCATGGGGCTCCCTGGGCGTGGAAATTGTGATCGAATGTACCGGGATCTTCCGTACCCGTGAAAAGTTGAGCAAACACCTCTCTGCAGGCGCAAAAAAGGTTTTATTATCTGTTCCTTCCGATAACAAGGATGATGTGGATGCCACAATTGTACTTGGAGTAAACGACAATACGCTGACATCAGATATGAAACTGATATCGAATGCTTCATGTACCACAAACTGCCTCGCACCCATCGCCAAGGTTCTGAACGACAGTTTTGGTATTAAAAAAGGGCTGATGAATACCATTCACAGCTATACCAATGATCAGATCATCCTCGATGCCCCTCACAAGGATCTTCGCCGGGCACGTGCAGCAGCTGTTTCCATTATCCCCACAAAAACAGGCGCCGCAAAAGCCATCGGTCTCGTAATTCCTGAACTCGAGGGCAAAATGGATGGATTTGCAGTTCGTGTTCCGACTCCGGATGCCTCACTGGTCGATCTCACCTGCGAACTGAACCGCGATGTCACCAAAGATGAAATCCACGCTGCCATGAAAACTGCGGCAAACGGCCCTATGAAAGGCGTGCTCCAGTATCTCGACGAACCCCTGGTAAGTTGCGACATTGTGGGTAATTCACATTCCTCCATTTACGATTCAGAGCTAACCAAGGTCCTTGGCGGAAACCTGGTGAAGGTAATTTCCTGGTATGATAATGAATACGGTTACTCTTGCCGGCTTGCCGACCTTGTCGTGAAAATGGGTTAATATGGGCCACTTCTTCAGACATGGAGATTTAGAAGGCTACATTATGGTGGTGGAAGATTCCCTCATGGAAGCCACCATGCTGAAAACATTGTTAAAACAGCATGGTTATAAAGTAAAGGTATTTCATGAGGGTTCCGAAGCTTTTCAGGCAGCACAGGAAGAACTTCCGATGCTCATCATATCCGATGTTGTCATGCCTGTAATGGATGGATATGAATTTTGCGAGAAACTGAAATCGACCCCAGAATTAATGGAGGTTCCCATTATTTTGCTAACATCCCTCCAGGATCCATTGGATATCATACATGGTTTGCAATCGGGTGCCGACAATTTTATCACCAAACCATATGAATCAAAGTACCTGCTTTCGAGAGTAAATTATTTGCTTGCCAACCGCGAATTGCGGAGTGCAGGGAATACCGACATGGTGCTTGAGATCATGTTCAAGGGGAATAAATACGCAATCAATTCTGAACGAAAACAGATTCTTGACTTGCTGCTGTCGGTTTATGAAACTTCGATTGAACAAAACCGGACCCTGTTGGAGACGCAGAAACAACTGCAGGATTCCAATGAACATCTTGCAATTGCAAACCGTGACCTTGAAGCTTTTTCCTATACTATCTCGCACGATTTGCGTACGCCGCTGAATCATATCAGTGTCAGTACACAACTCATCAGGCAAAAATACGAGAAACAATTCAATGATGAAGATAACTCATACCTGGATACAATTCTCACCACGGTGCGTTCAATGGCCGACATGATCAGCGATCTTTTGCAATTTTCCCGGTCGGGGAATATCAAAATCGACCACCAGAAAGTTGATCTGACCGACCTGACAAAAAAAGTGATTGAGTGGACATGCCAGGATATTCCTGAAAGAAAGATTAAATTCGTTGTTGAAGAGGGTATTCAGGTTGTTGGTGACTCAAGTCTTCTGATGGTCGTTATGAAAAACCTTTTAGGCAATGCATGGAAATACACTTCCTACACTGCTGATCCTGAGATTTATATCGGCTCTCAGCAGCATGAAGATCACACCGTTGTTTATGTAAAAGACAATGGCGCCGGTTTCAATCAAAACCTGGCCGGAAATCTTTTCACCCCCTTTGCCAGGCTTCACTCCCAGGATGAATTTCCGGGAACAGGTGTTGGTCTTTCAACTGTAAGGCGGATTGTCGAAAGGCACGGAGGCAGGATATGGGCAACTGGTGAAGTTGGAAATGGCGCGACATTCTCTTTCTCAGTGCCGAAAGAGCTTTAAATGAATTATTTGACAATTTTCAATATGAGCCGTCCTGATTAACGACGGCTTTTTTATTCTTGGTAACTATGGAATCTATCAGGGAAATTTTTAATTTTTAATTTTTAATTCCATTTGAAGCGCCGGGTAATACAATATCTTCACATTAACGCCATACACCTCCTGCTGGCGTTTTATGCTGTTGCAGGCATTGTGACCATGTACCTTTTTGACGGCACGGGCGATAGTGGCGACAGCATTATGCATTATTTGTTTGCACGGTATGCGCCGGCACATCCTGAACTTTATTTTGATCATTGGGCTAAGCCTGTTTTCGTACTCATCAGTTCTCCCTTCGCACAATTCGGGTTCATTGGAATGAAAGTGTTCAATCTCTCCACATCAATCCTGGCTTTCCAACTCACTTACCTGACTGCAAAATCGCTCAATATCTCCAACCCGTTGCTGAGTGTCGTTTTCCTCATGTTCATGCCACTTTATTACATCCTGACCTTTTCCGGGCTGACCGAACCACTTTTTTCATTATTTCTCATAGGCGGGGTTTTTCTTGCAGTTCACCGGAAATATATTGCTGCCTCGGTCATTGTGTCACTCATGCCTTTTGTTCGCTCCGAAGGTTTGATTATCATGATCGTATTCGGTATCTGGCTCCTCGTGAGAAAACAATGGAAATACCTGCCCTGGCTGTTAACCGGGCACCTGATATATGCGGTGGCAGGGAATTTTCTATATCATGATCTCTTATGGGTTTTCACCAAAATACCCTATTCGAATCTTGATTCGAAATACGGAAGCGGTCCGTTACTGCATTTCGTGTACCAGATTAATTATGTGATTGGAATTCCGCTTTACTTTTTAACCGTAATTGGAATCATCAGCTATGGGTGGCATTGGTCTAAGAAAAACGTCGTGATTCCTGTTCAGGAAACGATCCTGGTTTTCCTCGGCTTTACCCTCTTTTTCATCGCCCATTCTCTATTCTGGTATTTTGGTATTTTCAACTCCATGGGATTGAAAAGGGTTCTCCTGGGTGTTGCACCCCTGATCAGTCTGATCGCATTGAGAGGTTTTAATTTTATAACCCTTGAAGCGTTTCACGGATACAAGATCATTGGCCGAATAACCGGTATAATGCTGGTGGCCGTGGTGGTATTATTCCCCTTCAGCGGGAATCCGGCAGCCATTAACTGGAAAAAGGAGATGAAGCTCACCAGCGAGCAGTCGATGGCCAGGGCTGTCGCTGGATTCATCAGAGAAAATCCTGTTCAACCCAATAACAAGCTGTTATATTCACATCCATACCTCAGTGTGGCGCTGAATCTTGACCATTTCGATGCCAGTCGACGACAGGATCTGAACCTGCAAAACCTTGAATTCCTTCAGCCTGGTGATAAAGTGGTATGGGATAGCTGGTTTAGTATTATTGAAAACGGGGTACCGCTCGATAATTTGCTTGGCAGGGACGGGCTGGTGCGTGAAATCGATTTTTCATCAAAAGTGGAGGGTCAAGAGATAAGGTTTGTGGTTTTCAGGAGAAAATAATTCTTTTCCGATCTTGAAATCCAAAATCCAAAATCCAAAATCCAAAATTAATCGTACCTTTGCCGCTTAATAATCAGTGTTTGAGGTCAGATAGATCTGATTTACATTTCCCGCCCGCACAATCAACAGGCATCATGCCATTGGCAAAGCCCTTCCATCAGGTTTCACCTGGTTTGAGCAAACCCCGGAAATCGCGAAAGCACATAATAAAACAATTACATGATTACATTTGAAGAATTGGGCATAAGCAAAGAAATTGTGCTTGCCCTTGTTGACCTTGGTTTTGAAGTCCCCATGCCCGTGCAGGAAAAAGTTATCCCGCTGCTGTTAGGCGAAAAAACCGATATTGTTGCCCTTGCCCAGACAGGAACCGGCAAAACTGCTGCGTATGGATTGCCCCTGATCCAGCAGGTTGATACAGATAATGCACTTCCGCAGGTTCTGATCCTTTCTCCGACCAGGGAATTATGCGTTCAGATCGCCGGCGACCTTAACGACTTTGCCAAATACATTGACGATCTTCACGTGCTTCCGGTTTATGGCGGCAGCAGTTACGACGTTCAGATAAAAGCCTTGAAAAGAGGAGTTCAGATCGTTGTTGCAACTCCGGGACGGTTGATCGACCTGATGCACCGGAAAGCAATCAAATTACGTGATGTTCATTCCGTTGTGCTTGATGAAGCAGATGAAATGCTCAACATGGGCTTTCAGGAAAGCATCAACGAAATTCTTGCCGAAGTACCGGAAAACCGTAACACGCTCCTGTTTTCGGCCACCATGCCAAGAGAGGTTGCTGCGATCGCCAGGAACTACATGAAAAATCCTGTTGAGATCACCATTGGCGATCGCAACGCAGGCGCTGAAAACATTAAGCATCTGTATTATACGGTACATGCCAAAGACAAATACACCGCATTGAAACGTATTGTTGACTTTTATCCTTCCATATACGGAATTGTATTTTGCCGTACGCGCATCGACACGCAGGAAATTGCAGATAAACTGATTGGCGATGGCTATAATGCGGAAGCATTGCATGGAGATTTATCGCAGGTACAGCGCGACAGCGTTATGCAGAAATTCAGGATCAGGCACGTGCAGCTGCTTGTTGCAACTGATGTTGCAGCCCGCGGACTGGATGTAAATGACCTTACCCATATAATCAATTATGCCCTGCCGGATGATCTTTCGGCCTATACGCATCGCAGCGGACGTACCGGGCGTGCCGGAAAGGCGGGAACATCAATCGCCATCATCAACCTGAAAGAAAAGCACTACATCAGGCAGATCGAAAAACTGATCAACAAGCCATTTATTGCTGCAAAAGTTCCCGGCGGACGCGAAATCTGTGAAAAACAACTCTTCAACCTGATCAATAAAATGGAAAATGTTGAGATCGAACATGCCGAAATCGATCCCTTCCTTCCAGCCATTTACAAAAAACTTGAATGGCTTGAAAAAGAAGATGTTATAAAACGCTTTGTGGCGCTCGAATTCAACCGTTTCCTCGAATATTACCGCAACGCCAAAGATATTAACGTTTATGAGGAAAAGGGCCGTGAATCGTTCCGCGATAAAGGAGGCAAGGAATCGTTCCGTGATAAAGGTGGAAAAGAATCGTTTCGTGATAAGGGTGGAAAAGAACCGTTCCGTGATAAAGGTGGCCGCGGGGAATCACGAAAAGAGGTGACCGGATTTACCCGGCTGGTTATCAATGCCGGTAAAGCCGATGGATTGTACCCCAATAACCTGATAGAACTGATCAATACCAACAGTCCGGGTAAACGAATCCGCATCGGTGATATCACCCTTGGGAAAAATGACGGTGTTTTTGAAGTCGATACCGAATATGCCAAATTTCTCACTGAAGCCCTAAGTGAAGCCGACTTCAAGGGAGCAAGTCTTTCCGTTGGCATCGCAAAAGGTGAGTCGCCGGCCGCCACACCTGAACGCCGCTCATTCAGGGAAAAAGGAAAATTAAAAGATGATTCAGATTATAAGAAGGGAAAAGGTGCACCCGACTTTAAAAAGAGTAAAGGTGGCGCAGACTTCAAAAAGGGAAAGGATTTTTCCGAAAATAAAGACAGTGAAATCAAATCCTGGATAAAATCGAAAGGAGACAATCCATTTTCAGGTAGCGAAGAGTGGGCCGGCAAAAAGAAGAAGAAAAAGAAGTAAACTTTGCAGGTTTTCGTTTAGGAAAATAGGTGTGGTTTACCTAACTTAACTTTCTGATCGGCTGGAATATCAAACATTCTATGCCGTCCCTAATTCAGATTGTAAGGGTAATACACTTGCCAGTCTAAGGATTAATTCCTAAGTTTGCAGCCTAAAAAACCCTCAAATGCTAAAGCATCTAATCGCCCGGCAGATGGTGAAACATACCAAAAGCAGGCAATTCCCTGTCGACTATCTTGAGCAGAAACATGTTGACCAAAACCAACCCTACCCTAACGACAGCTCTTATTTTTATGGCGGTGACAAGGATGGCAACGCTTTTATCACCAGAATGGCATTTCGTGAACCAAAGCGCCCTAACGAATACTGGTTCGATTTCTTTTTAAAAGGGAATGGGTATTTTGGACTTACAAGTTCACCCGGTACTGAAGGCAAGGGTTTTCAGCAAGGCACCTTAAAATGGGAACCTATCGAAGTAGGTAAAATCTGGCGGGTCACTTACGAAGGAGTTGTTTACAGCCGCGATGGCAAAGCCCATGCCTGCAAGACCAACCTCGTTTTTACCGGCGACCATCCGATCTATGATTTTGCCAAAAGTTCTGACCACAGCGCTATTGCACAAGCAATTGCTTCAGAAAAATGGACCAGGGAATTCTTCTTCCACTTGAAAGACACACACCAGGTGCACTACGAACAAACCGGTTCCTTCAAAGGAACGATCATCCTGGATGACAGAACACACAATCTGAATATGATGGCCTCCCGTGATCATTCATTTGGTTCGCGGAACTGGCACACCTGGGACCGTCATTACTGGATCACCGGAGTTTCTGATGCCGGCATTCACTGGACAGTTACCACCATCAAGTGGCAGTTCCTGGGCCGACTTATCGCAGGATTCATCACTGCGGCAGATGGCACGACAGATGCTATCGTGGACTGCACCGACCTTGAAACTGTGTCGAAAGAAAAACTGCTCCCCGATCATGGAATGGTCGAAATAAAAACCCGCAGTGGCAAAACCCACCACATGGAATTCTGGCGCCATGGAGAATTTCCCTACCTGCATGATGACAAATACATGATGCGTGAAGGTATTGGCACCTATAAATTTGATGGATCTGATGGCGTTGGAATGGTAGAATTTGGTTTTCACGCCGATAAGTATAAGGTCTGACCCGGGTTTGTCCATAAAGTAGCTAGTTTTCCGATTTATCTCCAGAAATTGATCAAGTATATTCAAGATATTCAGAACGAGCCTGTTGGGGGCAAGGCAAAGGGATTACAGGTATTGCTGAACCTGGGTCTCCGGGTGCCGGATGCTTTTGTACTGGTTCACCCAGACAAGGAACAAATTAATGATGAACTGCTGCACACCTGTGTATCGAGGCTGGGCGACGGCCCAAAAGCGGTTCGTTCATCCGCTGTGAGTGAAGACGGGCATACAGCATCCTTTGCAGGCCAGTTCGAAACCTACCTGAACCTTCATACCTTCGATGAAATCAAAGATGCGGTCCTGAAATGTGTTGAAGCCGCCGGAGCATGGCGTGTCAGATCCTACTCCGGGAACAGGCTTGCCAATGCGGATCTGCGGATCTCCGTGATCCTGCAGAACATGGTGGAATCCCGGGTGGCAGGCGTTGTCTTCTCCGTCAACCCAGTGAATAACCGTCGCGATAAAATCATGGTCAACGCTGTTGCCGGACAGGGAGAAGAACTGGTGAGCGGCATGAAGGATGCCCACAATTATGAAGTGTTCCGCAGTGGCTCAAACATCAGTTTTGAAGTCGGGAAAAACGGCCGGCTCCTTGATGAACAGCACCTTAGAGAGATAGTGGAAGGTGCATTGCATGCTGAATACCACCTCAAACAGGCTGTCGATCTTGAATGGGCCATTGATCACAGTGGCATCCTGCACTGGTTACAGGTAAGGCCGGTTACTGCACTTGATGAGGTTCATTACAATGAACTTGATGCCGTAAAAGGAAAAAGCGATGAAATATGGACCCTTGGGAACATCGGTGAGATGATGCCAGGAGTTGCCACACCCCTCACCTGGTCGGTAAGTGCCGAAGCCATCGACTATGGCATGACCATGCTGGCCGATCGTGCCGGCGCCTTTAAAATCAGGAACCGCACATCACCGCGTTATATACAGATGTTCTACAACCGGCTCTTCATCAATATGAGCCATATGATGGACTATCCGAAAAAAGTTTGGCTCAACACTCCTGCCGATGTGCAATTCGCCCTCAGTGGAAAGGTTTTTCCGAATATTGATTGCAAACCAGAAGTGATTTGGCCTGTGAGGGTTATCAATTTCATTCGCCAGGTAATCAACACGGCAAGGGCTGGAAAACACCTGGAATCCCTGAAAAAACTTGAATCAGGTTTCAGGATCGATACCACCGGGTCAATTGAAGAACTTTATCACAATCTGGAACTTGCAAGAAAACAACTGGGGATTGGGTTTGGACATCACCTGGGCACCTCGGCGCAGTCGGGCACCCTTTATTCTGTTTTCATCCGGATAATGACCGGCGACAAACGCGCACCAACCGCTGCTGACCATCATATTGCCACCATGCTCCTCCTGGATATCCCGGAAATCGAAAGCGCTGATGCTGTTAAATCACTTGAACGTTTTGCAACACTCATCCACAGTGAAAAAAAGTTTGCAACCCGCTTTGTCGATTCAACGCCTGCTGAAGCCCTGCAAATCCTCCAACACGATGCCCCTCCCGAAATAACCAGGCAATTCAATGCATTTATTGAACGCCATGGACACAGGTGTGTACGCGAATCGGAACTCAGGGAAAAAACATGGGAAGAAAATCCGCAGCAACTCATCCGGACCCTTCAAACCCGTGTCCGTATTGGTGATGTGAAACATGTCAGGCACGATGCACCGAAAGAGATAAGGGAGGCGCTTGGTCATGTTTCGTTCATCAAGAGAAGAATCCTGCGCACGATGATTCCTACTGCACGTAAAGCTGTTTCAAGAAGGGAGATAACCAAAGCCTATTCCATCAAGATGGTCAGTACCATACGAAAGGGCTACCGTATCCTGGCAAAAAAAATGCTGGAAGGTGGTTTGATAGGCGACCTTGATCAGATTTATTTTCTGACCCACCAAGAGATCGGCTCCTTGCTGGCGGATCATAATCCTGCATGGAAGTATAAAGCCGACAAACGCCGCAAGATACTTCCTGAACTGGACAACCTGGTTTTTGAAGAAATCAGTTTCGGGATCCCTGAACCGCTGGAACAGGAAGCTAAGATTGAAATCACTGAAGGACAATTGAAAGGAACACCCGTGAGCAGTGGTGTCGTTGAAGGAAGAGCCCGTATCATCCATTCGCTTGCTGATGCTGAGCAATTGATTGAGGGCGAAATTATGGTGGCATCCTTTACCGATATCGGCTGGACCCCCTATTTCAGCATCATCGCCGGACTGATTACAGAAATAGGCAGCCCCCTGTCGCATGGGGCAGTGGTTGCACGCGAATACGGCATTCCGGCCGTTGTCGGAGCCAAAGGAGCTAAGAAATTTCTCAGCGATGGTGACTTCGTGCGACTTGATGGCAACAGGGGAATCATAGAGAAGATTTACGATTGACGAAATACGATTGACGATTTGGCAAAATGAACAGTTACTACCGTAAATTATTTTGTCAGATATCTCTCTTGTAGTTTTTCACAATCTGCTTTTAAAACCTCGGTTACAAAATGCTGCAAGTTGCGGTATTTATGAACAATTTCATTCAATGCGGCTTCGAGATATTCCTTTCTGACTTCGAGCAAAGGCCTCAGAATTTCACCATTCAGCCCCGATTCCGTCACTTTTCTTATGATCTTCTGCGTGCTGGATTCCGCATACAGGTTCGTGGCCATATAATCGTCCCATATATGCTGCATCGGCACCCCAAGTGCTGATAACAGGAAGACCGTTGCCAAACCGGTACGGTCCTTCCCGGCTGCACAATGATATACAAGCGGAAGATGACTCGTGTTTGCCAGAATTTCCAGGAATCTTCTGAAATCCTGCTGATGATTATTAACCATCCTGACATAATCATGGACCAATACCTTTTCAAGTCCGGCAGCATTGTTTTCTTCAAGAAATTTCTCAGCCCTGTCACGCGCTGCATCATGAATGTCGATGTGAATGATCTCTTTAACGGTTCCAACAGGTTTATCAGGTCTCCCGGCAATCTCACGGTGAGCCCGAAAATCAATGATTGCCGAGAGATCCATCTCCTCAAGTTTCCTTATATCTTCCGGGGCCAGGCTAAAAAAATCACCGCTGCGAAAAAGAAGACCAGGTCTGACCTTGCGGCCATCGATTGTGACTATCCCGCCCAGGTCGCGGAAATTAGGCTGAGAGGCTAATATTGAATGCAAGTGATAATGATGAGGTGATTTGCAAAAATATAATTTTTTTGTTTAAGTTTGGGGGAAGAATGGGGATTGGCAAGCTGGCAAGCTGGCAAGCTGGCAAGCTGGCAAGCTGGCAAGCTGGCAAGCTGGCAAGCTGGTAAGCTGGTAAGTTGATAACTGGGGAAAGGTACATCAAAACAAGTCATCAGGGATATGGGGGAAAACTATTCAAATGTCAGGATCAGGGAGACCGGGGAATGGAAAAAAATAGCCATAGCCTCAGTTTCTGTGCTAGAGAATATTGATAGCGTGATTGTGAAATGGCAAAACTGGTTGAATCTGATTACCAGGATCGCCTCTATTCCTTCAGCTTTAATCATGAAATTAAATGAAGATACTATTGAGGTATTTTTAAAAAGTAATTCAGTAGGCAATCACTACAAGGCAGGAGAGAAATCTGAACTGGGTTTGGGATTGTATTGTTAAACGGTGATTGGAACCCGGCAAAAATTACTGATTCCCGATGCCACTATAAGCCCGGTCTGGAAGAACAATCCGGATGTGAAAATTGGCATGATATCGTATCTTGGTTATCCGGTCAACTGGCCTGATGGTGAGACATTTGGAACGATCTGCTTAATTGACAATAAAGAGAATCATTTTTCTGAAGTCATCCAGGAATTTATTATTGAACTTCGACAAAATCTTGAAAGCGATCTGGCTTTCCTGGTAAATCAGCAAAAGCTGAAAGAAAGCGAACAAGAGGCAAAAAAGATACAGGAGCGCTTCTAGCGTGCCTTCAACCTGCCGATTATCGGTATCGCCATCACCTCTCCTGAAAAAGGCTGGTTAGAGGCGAATAAAGGATTGCGTGACATGCTGGGATATTCAATGGAAGAATAACAAAATCCACCTGGGCTGAATTAACCCATCCAGATGACCAGCAGGCTGATATTGAATAGTTTAACCGGGTGCTTGCTGGTGAAATTGAATTCTATCACTTCGAAAAGCGATTTATCCATAAGAATGGAGACATCATCTGGACTATCCTGTCGGCAGGTTGTGTGCGAAAACCTGACCGGTATGTGGATTACATGGTTGCCATTCTCCAGAATATTTCTGAACGCAAACAAGCCGAAGAGTCTCTAAGGGAATCAGAAGCCCGGTATCAGGATCTGTACGAAAACGCACCGGACATGTACCTTTCGGTTGACCCTCATACCCGGAAAATCGTTCATTGCAACCAAACCACCGCAATGATGACCGGATTTGAAAAGCATGAAATCATCGGTCTGCCTGTCATCGAAATGTATCACCCTGATTGTAGAGATAAAGCCAGACAAGCTTTTCACAGTTTTATTTGCAATGGTGAAGTCAACGATTCTGAATTGCAGGTATGCCGTAAAGACGGCAGCATCCTCGACATCAGCCTGAACGTTTCGGCCGTAAAGGACAATAAGGGGAATATCATAATGAGCCGGTCAAGCTGGCGCGACATTACCAAGCGAAAACTGGCTGAAGAGGCGCTGCGTAATAGCGAAGCCGGCCTCAAAGAATCGAATGCTGCAAAGGACAGGTTATTTTCCATCATCGCCCACGACCTGAAAAGCCCGTTCAACAGCATCCTGGGACTAAGCGGCATTCTTGCAGAACGAAGCCGAGAACAAAACAATAAAGACTTTGAGAAAATTTCAGCGATGGTTCATCTTTCTACCTTGAATGCATTTGAACTGCTTACGAATCTTTTAGAATGGTCTGGTGTACAGACCGGGAGAATAGAATTTGCTCCTGAACACATTGAAATGGCACAAGCAATTGAAAACGTAATAAAACTGTCAGATGAACCAGCCAGGCAAAAATCAATTACCATTTCTAAGGATGCCCCAAAAAATCTCATTATTTACGCTGACAAATCAATGATTGAAACGGTATTAAGAAACCTGGTCGCCAATGCAATCAAATACTCGGACACAGGTGGGACAATCGGGGTTTCAGTTGAGCAGAACCGGGATGAACTGGTTGTTTCGGTCCGTGATAATGGTGCAGGAATTCCAAAAGACGCTATGAAAAAATTATTCAACCTGGGTGAAACCTTTTCGACAAAGGGTACTAAAAATGAGAAGGGAACCGGTTTAGGGTTGCTGTTGTGTAAGGAATTTGTTGAAAAATATGGTGGAAAAATCTGGGCCGAAAGTGAATACGGGAAAGGAAGCACGTTTAGTTTTTCAATTCCATTGTAAAACTATTACCTGTTTCATTGGAGGTAAATGTATGTCATGTAATGAAATAACTGTACTTTTACGGATCATTCATAATTCGTAATTCGTAATTTGTAATGTTTCTCCGGAATTGGTTCATCCTTGTTCTCCTTACTTTAGTAGTTGGCAGCAGACCTCCCGAAAAGGTTCGCAAACCTGTCGATCCCGTCGGTTTTGCCACCCAGGCCTGGCAGATGGACTCAATGATGAACCGCATATTTGATATCCAGGGTCAAAAAATTTTAAATTCCTGGGAACGGAACAATGTTAAAAAATTCACCCCCTGGAAAGTGGCGATTTGCCCGCATGATGACTACACCTATGCCGGATGGCTTTACCCGGCGGTATTGCGCAACGTGAAGGCCTCAACGGTGATTTTGTTAGGGGTTGCCCACAAAGCTAAAAAGTATGGTCTTGGTGATAAAATGGTGTTCGACAGTTACGATCAATGGGCCGAGCCTTACGGCCCCGTCAAAGTCTCCATCCTGAGAGAAAAGATCATGAATAAATTGCCTCGGTCCAGTTACATAATCCATGATTCACTTCAACAGGCAGAACATTCGCTTGAAGCACTTATCCCGGTTCTCCAATATTATAACCGTAAAATCGAGATCGTACCCATTCTGATCCCATACATGGCCTTCGGAAAGATGGATGAACTCTCAGGTTCACTGGCTCTGGCTTTAACAAAGGTTGTTCAGGAACTCGACCTGGACTGGAACAGGGACATCGCCATTGTGATATCAAATGATGCAGTGCATTACGGGGATAAAGACTGGGGAGGTCAAAATTATGCACCGTATGGATGCGACAGCTCAGGTTACAAGCAGGCATTGGCTCACGAATACGAGATCGTCAGCAATTGCCTGTTGGGCGCGATAACCAAAAGCAAACTCAGGCAGTTTAATGAGTATACTGTACAGGACACAAATTACCGCGACTACAAATGGACCTGGTGCGGAAGGTACTCAGTGCCTTTTGGGTTGCTCACGGCACTCTACCTCGAACAAAATTTGCGTTCGAACCCGTTGAAAGGGGTGTTGCTGGGATATGGCAACTCTATCATGCAACCCGCCATTCCTGTCGATGATCTGAAAATGGGCAAAACTGCAATCGCTGATTTACATCATTGGGTCGGGTATGCTGCAATCGGATACAAATAAAAATCAAAAATCAAAATGAAAAACGAAAAATGAAAAATGCAAAACCTGGTTTTAGCTGCATGACTCGTAATTTTTAATTTTTAATTCCTTATTATGACAACAGTTGAGACGATTTATCTTGGTGAACTCCGAACGGAGGCAACCCACGTTCAGTCAGGTAATAAAATTATTACCGATGCGCCAACTGACAACCAGGGCCGTGGGGAGTATTTTTCTCCGACAGATCTTGTGGCGACTTCATTGGGCAGTTGTATGATCACGGTAATGGGAATTGCAGCACGCACGCACAATTTCAATATCGACGGAACAAAACTGATGATCACCAAGGTTATGACACAGGAACCGCCCCGTCGAATAGCAGAAATCATTGTTGAGCTGACTTTCCCGGCAGGGAATTATTCAGAAAAGGAAAAGAAAATCCTGGAATATGTGGTGAAAACCTGCCCTGTGGCGCTTAGTTTACACCCGGATGTAAAACAAAATATTAAGTTGAATTATTCGTAAAATAACGCTGTACATCAACAGAAGATTCGGCTGATTGCCAACCATTCATATGAGCTGCTGCTATCCCGGCAGATAAGCATCATTCGCAAATCCGTGTTTTTTCAAAATGTCCAACAATCCGTCACTGTCGGTGGGTTTTGCAATATAATCGTCACAACCGGCATCGAGTGCAGCCTTACGGTCACTATTCATGGCATACGCGGTGAAGGCAATGATTAGTATATCTTTACGGAATGACTTGATCTCCCGTGTGGCCTCAAGCCCACCAAGGACAGGCATTTTAATGTCCATCATTACAAGTTGTATTTCAGGATGTTCACGACATAAATCAACAGCCTCCCTGCCGTTCCGGGCCTGAAAAATCAAAGAGGTGTGTTTTTTTAAAAATGAATCCAAATAGATCCGGTGTGTACTTTCATCATCGGCAATCAGAATCACCGGGAGTCCAGACAATGCTTTTTTTGTAAACGATTTGTATGATTCTGCATGATCCGTAATTCCAGGTTCGACAGGCAGGGAAACGAAAAATGTTGAACCCTCTCCTTTTACCGACTCCAGCCGGATCTCTCCTCCAAGTAAATTCAACATTCCTTTGATGATAGACAGCCCCAGTCCACTCCCTTCGTGTCCGCGGGTGCTGGAAACGTTTTCTTGCATAAAACTCTCAAAAATCCTTTCCCGGGAATCTTGTTCTATTCCAATACCCGTATCTTTTACATAAATTTCAATCTTTTCAGGATCAACCCTATAACCAACGGTAATTGAACCATTTTGGGTGAACTTGATTGCATTGTCAACCAGATGGGAAACTACTTTTTGTATTAATTCAGGATCAGTCTGTATTTCAAATTCACCACCATCCTGATGATGTAAAATATTCAGGTTTATGTTTTTAATATTGCACAACGTCGAAAATTTGCTGTTAATTTCTGACAGGACCTTAACCAAATTGACAGCCTTTATAGTTACTTCCATCGAACCCGAAACCAGCAGGGCTATGTCCATATAATCGGTAATTGTATTTACCAACCGGTTACTCGAAGCTTTCAGTAAAGAGAGAAACTGAATTCTATCCTCCTCTGAATTGTCCTGATCTGCAAGCAAAGATCCAAAACCAATAATTCCATTCAGCGGGGTGCGAACTTCATGTGATATATTTTGCATGAAAGCCGTTTTCAGGCGGTCGCTGGCTTCTGCCTTTTCCTTTGCTTCAAATAATTCAATATTTTTTTTGTCGATCTCTATCGTCCTTTGTTGAACCTTTTGTTCAAGTATTTGATTTTGATTTTCAAGTTGCTGATGCAGGTAGCGGGCTTCCAGCAGGATTTTAATACGCAGTCCGGTTTCTACCAGATCAAATGGTTTAACAAGAAAATCTTTTGCTCCGGCAGCCAATGCCCTCCTTTTGGTCTCGACCGTCATATCGGCAGTAAGCACAAGTACAGGCAAATATGTTCCAGCCGGTATTACAGTTTTCAACTGTTCCATAACATCAAAACCCGAAAGGTGAGGCATCAATAAATCGAGCAGTATCAGATCTGGTTCATATGAATTAAACAGATTAAGCAACAACCGGGAATCAGTAATGGTTTTCACATTCGTATAACCAAGCGCATCGAGTAATCCGGCAAGAATATCAATATTCGCTTGCTGATCATCGACAATAAGAATTTTGGCATTTTTACAAGTTGAATCTATCATGATGTTAATTTTTACGCTTAAATACCCTAGAACCCAGTGTCTTCAACCAAAATATTCATCCACCATCTGTAAAAATCCAATGATGTCAAGCGGTTTGGTTAAATAGTCCCTGGCTCCGGCAGTCATTAGCTTTGCAACCTGTTGAGGCATGGCATCGGCGCTGATGATAACGACAGGAATATGCCGTGTGGATGCATTTTCCTGCAAATCAGCAAGAACCTTGCTGCCATGAACATCGGGAAGATCGAGATCGAGCAATATCAAATCCGGTCGGAAATTGAGGGCATCCATTACCGCATATTTCCCTGTAGGGGAAGTTATCAGGCTGATGCCTGGACGATGATTTTGAATGATGTCTTCAACCAGTTCGGCATTTGGCAGATTATCTTCAATGTACAGGATGACTCCCGATTTTGGAACTGTTGCTGATGTATTTTCCGGGTCATCTGTAACCCGGATTTGTTGCTTTTTCTGGCTTTGTGACTCAGGCAGTTCAATCCAGAAAACACTTCCTTCACCAGGAATGCTTTCAACACCTGTAACGCCTCCCATCGCATCCATCAGTTTTTTAACAACGGTAAGCCCAAGCCCCGTACCTTCCGTTTCCGATTTTTCAGCGCCAATACGTTCAAAAGGGAGAAAGAGCTTTTTCAGATCGTCAGGTACGATACCAATGCCCGTATCCGCCACTGAGATCCTCAATGTATTAATAGCCCGGGTCAAGTCCTTCCGTAATTCAGCCTTAATTAAAACAGACCCCCCATCCTTGTTATATTTTACTGCATTGTTGATTAAATTCAGCAACACTTGTTTCAGCCGCTGACGGTCGGCTTTAATAAAAAGCTGGCAGGCAGGCGATTGTTCCATTTCAATTTTGAGGTTTCGCTTTGCTCCATGCGGCTGGACAACATCGATCATCTCCAAGATAACACTGCTTGCCTGAACAGGTTCCAATGAAAGTGTGAGCCTGCCCGCTTCAATTCTTGAAATGTCCAGTACTTCATTGATTAAATTTAACAGGTGTGTCCCGCTGGTCAGGATATGGTTTACGCCTTTCTTCTGCGCCTGGCTAAGCTCTCCCATCTGCATCAACTGAGCAAAGCCAAGAATTGAATTCATCGGAGTCCGTAATTCGTGACTCATACGTGAAAGGAATTCGCTCTTGGCAAGATTCGCCTTTTCCGCTTCTGTTCTCGCTTTTCTGAGTTCGGTTTCTGCCCGTTTGCGTTCGGTAATATCAACCATCATGGTCAGCAGGCACTCATCTTTCCCAATGGTGATTTTATCCGCCGAAAATAGCCCAATGATGATGGAACCATCCTTTCTCCTGACCTCTAATTCAATTTCCCTCACGGGGATGTTCTGTATCGTTTTTTCCGCAAGTAAGGCCATGAAATCAGAAAAGGAAATCAGGTTGAGGTCATCGACGGTGCTGCCAATAACTTCCTGACGGGAGAAGTTCAGTGTATGCAGAAATGCATCATTAACATCTAAAAACCTGCCCTCAATGGTTGAAATGGCCATGAGTGCAGAATTTGACTGGAATGCTTTTGAAAACTTTTCTTCTGACAATTTAATTTTGGATATGTCTTTGCTTACCCCAAAAATTGCAGGTTCGCCATCCCAAAATCCAGCCTTGACCCTTGTTTCAACCGGAATATAATTTCCCGATTTTGTAATAAGCGGAACAGGACAAAAATCGGCTGTACCAGCCAGCATTTCACCTACAATACGGCCAGCCTCTTCCCTGCGTTCACCCGGATGAACCATAAGAACTGACTTTCCAAATAATTCTGATGATGCATATTCGAGTCTTTCTGTCACTGTCGTGTTGATGTGAATCATGTTTCCCGATGCATCGAGAACAAAAAGGAAATCATCGATAGTATTAAAGAAGGTTGCATAATTTTGACGGGTTTGTGTTACCAGGTAATCTGCCTGCTTATAGCTGGTGATGTCAGAAATGAATCCGTGCCACAGCGTTGAGCCGTCAGCCTCCTTTTCGGGCATTGCATTGCCCAGCAACCAAATCACAACACCATCATCCAACTTTATGCGGAATTCATGCCTCCATAGTGTCAGATCTTTCGCCGATGTCTGAATAGAAGCAACAACACCTTCAAGATCGTCTGGATGAACCCTGGAAAATAAAATGGAAGCATCCTCCACAACTTCTTCGGGAGTGACCCTGCAAATGTCAGCAATACCTTCGCTGGCATAGGGAAAACAAGAGGTGCCATCGGGGTGCAGCCTGTACTGATATACTAAACCCGGCAAGCGGCTGGCAATTTTCTGAAGCCTGCTTAATGCCTCTTCCCTTTCGATAGCCGCTTTGTTGCGTTCTTCAATCTCCTTCTGAAGGTTATCATTGATCACCGAAAGCTGGGCTGTGCGCTCTTTTATTTTTAGCTCCAGGTTTTTATTTAATTCCTGTATTTCATTTTCAGTTTGCTTTTTGTCAGTAATATCAATATTGACGCCTTTTAAACCGACCAGGGCATCCCCGTCAAAAACAGGAACAATACTGTTTTGTACCCATTTGATACTGCCATCGGGGACAATAATTCGCATATCAAAACTTGTGGGCTTTCGCGTTTTATACATCTCTTCTAACTTCTCATCCAGCAGATGTACATCATCAGTATGGACAATTTTCCTGAAGTAATCCTTTGGGATTTCTTTTTCATCGGGATCCAGACCAAGTAACAGGTGATAACTTCTTGACCGCATGGTTTCACCGCTGATCATATTGAGTTCCCAACTTCCCATTTTTGCAATTTCCTGTGCACCATTAAGCTCCAGTTCACTATTTATGAGCTTTTTTTCCGTTTGAATGCGATCGGTTATGTCAACATCCACGCCGCGATAACCAAGCAAATCGCCTTTTTCATCAAGTACCGGAAGTCCGTTGGTCGACAAAATAACTTCAGAGCCATCTGATCTGATAATCGTGTTTATGAAATCCTTGAAAGCATCTCTGCGGTTGAAAACTTCATCGGCCCCTTTTCTCAACTGTTCACGCTGATTTTGAGGGCAAAGGTCATAAAAATGCATTTTACCGATCATCTGCTCCGGGGCATAGCCATATATTACCACAGCAAGCGGACTGACATAGGTATATAAACCTGTGGCATCAGTTTCCCATACAACTCCCTGGCTTTGGCCAACAACCTGGCTGAATCTTTCTTCGCTTTTTGCCAGTTTCATTTCAGCCAGCTTGCGTTCGGTTATGTCTCTGAAGACACCGAATGCACCCAGATAGTTGTTGTTTTCGTCGAATTTAGGAGAAGAACTAACAAGGATATCTTTGGCATTACCTTTTTTTGTGATGATGTGCAGCTCATAGGACTCCGAAATTCCAGATTGTCTTTTTCCGGTTTGCTGTTTAGTTTTTTCTATTTCGTGGGGAGATAAAAAATCAAATAAAGAGATTCCGGTAAGTCCATCGGGGGCAACATCGAACAACATCGCGGCAGCAGGGTTGGCAAATTCAAAAATTTCATTTTGATCAACAAAACCTATCCCTTCCGACTGCATCTGAATAATTTCCTTGAACTTCTTTTCACTTTCCTGTGCACTAACCTTTGCTGTAAGCAAATTGTGCTCGGCCAGTTTGCGTTCAGTGATGTCGCGCTGGACATAAATAATACTCTCAGGTTTTCCATTATTATCGAGCAGAATCGATGAGTTCAATTCGGTAAGAAAACTGCTGCCATCCTTTTTTACAGCCAGGTACTCTGAATTCTTTTGTGATAACTTACCCGAAATCATTAACCTGATATTGTCTGTCAGCATGTTGTGCTGTGACGGATGAACAAAATCAAAGACAGATTTTCCAATAAAATCATCCTTTTCATCAATGGTATAACCGTACATTTCCGCTAGTTTTTCGGAAACCAGCTGAAGTTTTCCATCAAGAGATGCCATACCCAATCCATCTGGCGAGGCCGCAATAATCGCTTCCAATTTCTGATTGCTTTTTCTCAGCGCATTTTCAGTCCGTTTGTTGTCAGCATTGGCAGTCTCCATCAGTGTATTGTATTTACATGCATGAGCTCTTTATTCATCATTTCAAGTTCAATCTTGTGAACATGGAGCTCGTGTATGATTTTAAGCATGTCAGTTTCAGAAGATGATGAAGACATTTTCAATGGTCTTGTTTTCATCAACCTTTCAGCCTCCTGGCGGAAATGAGCCAAATCTGGTTTTTTATTATTTTTTTTCATTTTCCTGCTGGTAGTGTTTTCAGTTGGTCAACCATCCTTTCCCGATCCAAACGTCACGCACCGAATTTTTCCCGGGATCTGCAGAAATATCTGATTTCCTGGATCTCTTCCAATAGAACATAACTTGAAATACCCATAAGTAAAACGTTCGTACCCACCGTGAATGCTGATTTATTGTTATTCCATTTAACAATTAAAAAAAATTAATAAAAGATGAAACAATTATCGTTAAGACTCAATGCAAAATTCAGGATTGAATAAAAGCTGGACCAAGGGTAGGAGAATGCAGGCAAGATCCCGAATTATTTTTGATGCATTGGCTTGAGCCTGATTCCCTGCGACTTGGTCTTATTGTAAACGAGTTCAAAGATAATCATATTTTTTTTGATTGATCACAAGAAAGACAGCAAACACCCCGCATATCTGATATTGCTTTATCTTTGCACTTCATGGTAACAGCAAACAGATATATTTCCCTGGCCATTTTAGCCATTTTCAGCTATATTATCACACCTGCTGCGTTGATCCATACCCTCCATGATCATGAGGATACGCATTGCATTCCAGGGGCTTATCCGGTTTTTAGTACACTGCATGTCCATTGCAAGATACTGCAGATCGAAGCACAGGTTTACACATCTCCTGAACCGGTTTTCCTGGCATCACTTCCTCCGGTAAAATCCGCCTTCCCAATTTTACAACATACTTGTCCATCCTTTGCTGAGGTCCGTTTTGCTAATCTGCGGGCGCCTCCGGCAGTTTGATACTTTTCATACAATTCATCTTCCTGGGCATATTACACCAAAGCCTGAAAAGAAATCATGAATAATCAATAAAGGATTTTTCGGATATCCATTTTCTGTTATTTCACCCATTCAGAAACTAGCCTGATGTTTTCCCGGCAGATCCTGGTGACTCCCTGGCATGCCCTGGTAACACAAATGCAACTCTTATCCTGTCAACTTATTTAATGAACACTTCAGTCTTTATGACATATCAAATAAAAATAAATACAGTCCTGGTTCTTATCCTGTCATTCATCTCAACATTGGCATTTCCCCAAGCCACCCTTACCGGGAAGGTCACTGATGCGGTGACAAATGAGCCCTTGCCGGGCGCCACAATTTACATTCCTGACCTGAAGACGGGGGTTTCGGCCGATAAGGATGGCACTTACAAGTTTACCAACCTGCCGAAGAGTTCCCTGCTTATTCAGGCCAGTTTTATAGGTTATGGCGGCAAATCAGCCATGGCTGACCTGAAACAAGTATCAGTCATGAATTTCCAGCTTTATGAAAAGGCTATTGAAGCCCAGGAAGTGGTCATCACCGGAAGCGGTATTTCAACCGACAACAGCCGCAGCAGCAATTCCATCACTCCGATCGGAAAAACCCAGTTGTTCACCACTCCTTCGACCAACATCATCGATGCAATATCGGCGGTGCCAGGTGTTTCGGAGATCACTACAGGGGGTGATGTTTCAAAACCCGTCATTCGCGGACTCAGTTACAATCATGTGATTACACTTAATGAGGGGGTGCGGCAGGAGGGACAGCAATGGGGCAATGAACATGGCATCGAAATCGATCAGTATTCGGCCGACCGGATCGAAATCCTGAAAGGGCCTGCAAGTCTGTTTTACGGATCCGATGCCATGGGCGGCGTGATCAACATCCTTGAACCGGTGCATGCCCCGATGAACACCATCAGGGGAGAGGCTGCCACCCAATTTGCCACCAACAATATGATGACGAACAGTACCCTGATGCTGGAGGGAAACCACAATGGGATCATATGGCGGGCGCGTGGGAGCTATAAAAATGCAGCATCCTACAAATCTCCGCCCGAATATGTATATAATTCAGGATTTAATGAACTGAATTACAGCGCAATGCTCGGGATTAATAAAAAATGGGGTTTCTCTCACCTCCATTTTAGCAGGTATGATGCAAATATTGGCATGGTGGAAGGTGAAAGGGACAGCACAACCGGGCAGTTCATCGATGCGAACGGTGAAATCGTGTCAGCATCCATGGCCAGGGGGCGTCAAACTGCATTGCCCTATCAAAGGGTAAGCCATAATAAGCTCACATCGGTATCCAACTTCATCCTGGGGAGCAGCCAGGTGCGCGTTAACCTCGGATACCAGGAAAACAACCGCAGGGAATTTGAGAACAACACAAAAGAGCCAACGCTGTTTATGCACCTCAACACATTCACCTATGATTTGAAATTCACTCACCTGTTTGAAGGTGAAATCGAATTTGTTGCAGGAATATCCGGAATGACCCAATCGAACAGCAACAAGGGGGTTGAGTTCCTTGTCCCGGCTTACAACCTGCAGAACATCGGGGGATTTATTTACGCCAAGAAAACCTGGGAGAAATGGACATTAAATGCCGGCGCACGTTATGACCATCGCTGGATTGATGGCAAATCCCTCTACCTCGACAGTCTGGGGATCCCCGCTCCTTCAGGAGATACGATTTTCCCGGGATTCAATAACTCATTCGGTGCTGTAAGCGGTTCAACGGGATTCACATTCGCCGCTTCAAAGATATTTAACCTCAAGTTTAATCTCGGATCCGGTTTCCGCGCTCCCAACATTGCTGAGCTGGGGTCCAACGGTATTCATCCCGGTACTTTCCGCTATGAAGTTGGGAATCCCTACCTGAAGCCCGAAAACAGCCTCCAGGCCGATGGCGAGATTTCGGCCAGCTGGGATTGGATGAGCATCATCTTCAGTGGTTATTATAATTATATTTTCAATTACATTTATCAGCGCAACATCGACGGAGAAACCTTTGAAAAAGATGGAAATACGTACCAGGTATATCGCTTTGTCCAGGGAAATTCCTCCCTGAAGGGGTTTGAGCTTGAGATTGATTTCCACCCGCTGGAGCAGCTTCACTTTGAAAACAGTGTCGACTTTGTACTTGGCACCAATGAATCAACAGGAACGCCCCTCCCCTTCATCCCCGCTCTTCATTCTGTTCACAAACTACGATGGACATTCGAAACCGGGAATAAAAGCAGGCTGAAAGGACCTTATATCGAAATTGGGGGACAAATTCACGCTGCCCAGGATCGAACCGATACTTTTGAAACCAATACACCCGGCTATTTCCTCCTCGACGCCTCGGCCGGAACACGGTTGCGAATTGCCAGGCAAGTATGCACTTTTTTTATCTCAGGCAGCAACCTCACAAACACCAGTTACTTTGATCACCTTAGCCGTTTGAAAGAGGTGGGAGTTTATAACCCGGGATGGGGCATAACGGTTGGGTTCGTGGTGCCAGTTGGAATATGGGAACGAAAAACCAGTAATCATTCAATGTAGGCTGATACAAGTTTTTATCCCTCAAAACTAATTTCATGATGGGTGCCGTCGCAGTAAGGATGTTTTTTTGAGGCGCCACACCGGCAGAACGCAGTTGTGTTGGTCTTTTTGAGTTCCATCCCATCAGCGTCTTTTACTGTTATATTGCCATATACGATCAAAGGACCATTTTTCATCACATGAACAACTACGTCACTTCCGCCAGCATCAGCTTTGTCAGCGTCAACACTTGGCGTGATGTCTGGCTCCCTGTTCATGAAGTAACTTAAAGCTGATGATGGGCATTTTTTAACCTGGGCAATGATCTCATCGGTATCAGCAGCGTATACATCGATCCATGGCCGTAACTGCGGATTAAACACTTCGGGTAATCCTGTCGCCTTTTCCCAGCATATTTTTGAGTGAATGCACAGATCCGGCTGCCAAACAACCGTTATCTCTCCGTTATTGTATTTTTTTATAAGCTTTTCCATAAATTGAATTTCAAATTGCGTTTCAGTATTATTTCTTTCACCTTTTTTATCGTGACCGCCACCTGCTGCTTTGCTCATTCTTTTAAAAAAGTATTAACTAAAAAAACTTTTCTGCGATGCTTCCATAAGGATTCTTTGAAGTGACAATCATAATTGAAATTATTTGCAGACAAAGGGTCTGTAAATTAAAATATCAAAGTTATGATAATTGTTTCGTCAGTAATCCGTAATATTGTTTTGTTACCGGCAATTTTGAAATGAAAATTAATAAATCCAATTAACCTGAAACACTCATTTAGGTTTAACACTTAAATTCCAACACATGAAGAAACGCCTTGTTTACATTGTTTTGTTGTCTGTTGCAGTCATCGGACTCATTGGATGCAAAAAGACAAAAGAGATCACCTGTAATTTATCCACTGCGGCAAGCAAACCGCCTGTGGAGATGACCATCATTTATACGGCAACACAAACCGGTGATGGCACTTTGTCCTCATTGAGTTATGCGACAATTTCAGGAATTGTGACTGTTCAGAACCCATCGCTGCCATGGACCGTCACTGTTCCTGCGCTTACCAGCACTGATGTGGCGATATCGGCAACGGGCACCACAAAAGACGGCAGCCTGAAAATCTCATACGATGGAGTTGGCAGCGGAGGAACCATAAGTGGGAGCGATTTTTGCGAGCAACAAACGAATTAGATCAAGCAAACCCAGAGATCAGCGTCCCGAAAAAGTGAACAGGCGGGTCAATCTGCCCTGGTGAGATAGCCGAAAAATTCGGATGATCTAATTCTTCCCAGTGTTATTCAGCGTACTGAAAAACTATTATTTGCCTATAACCGCTGATACTCTATCACAGGGTACCCTTTCAGCCCCTCTTTATTGTAAAAATCAACGAACCGGAGTTTGAACCAAAAGCCGGAAACGCCACGAATTACATAACTCAGATTGGGCAGGATGGTGTAATTCCCAGTCTCGTCGTCATAGTACTTCCAATCGTAACCAATTCCATCCAACGCTTTCGTATAGTTCATCGTCATTGCAATGTCGCGTGTAATCGCCAGGAAATCAACAATGGAATCAACAGCTGCCACAACCATGTAACGGTTTAACAGCACACCGGTAACAAGATATGGATAAGGAAAGCCCTCGTTTGTGTAGAGCATGGTGGTGTACTGGGTAAACAGCAAGTCATAAGTGTCCTTTGAAGGCTCTCCTGGAACTGCAGAACCCGATTTCAGGCTGAAAAATACATAGTTTACCTCTGGATCTTTGGTGATGGCTCCTGAAGAAATTGTTCCGCCACTGAGCGGGGCATACCTGAAATAATACATATTGTTTCTAAGACTGTCAAAGATCACCTGGTAAAGCCCCAGCGGATTACCTAATTCATCGAGCCCTCTGCTCAGGGCATAGACATGATTTTTTGAAACCGTATCAGCGCCTGAAATTTCGAACCATTGCCCGATAGCATTTGAATCGGGGTTTCCGTCCGATTTGTCAAAAAGCATTATAAGCCCGATGGTGTCGTAGGTTTGTCCGAAAGGAACTTTGCCCAGATCGGCAACCTTCATAAAATCGCCGGTGTTGAGAATTACCCGCCAGCCGGTTTGACTGCATTCAAATCCCAGGTCGTATAAAGTTTTCACATTGGCGCTTACAACCTTCCCTGAATCCAGGCTGAAATAGACCTGGTTAAGATAGTTTACCGTCATGGGGATCGTGTCGGTCATGATGTCTCCCCTCGGATGTGGGGAAACCATTTCATCCTCCTTGAAACAGGATTGAAACCCGATCGCAATGAGCAATAATAAAGACAGGAGTATTGTCCGAATCATTTGTATTTGTTGAATTGAAATGTGAGTTTAAAAAAGACAGTCCTTCCCCAGCTGATGTTAGTGCCACCGCTTCCACCGCCATGTGCTCCACCACCTCCTCCGGTTGAAGGGATCGTAGTGGTGTTGAAAATATTTTTCACCCCTGCCGATAACCGGATCCGGCTGTTCCAGAATCCCTTGCTGGCAGTAAAGTCCATCATGTTATATGCATCGATCCATTGCCAGCTCAATACCTTTTCATCAAAGGTAAGTTGGGGAGATTTTCCCGAATATTTGTAATATAAAGAAAGGGTAATATCAGGCTTTATAAATCGATAGGATGGGCTAATGGTGACTTCCGTCGACCATTTAAAGGATTGATAGGCTGAGTCGGTATCAACACTCCCCGTGATACCGGTTTCTGCAAAACCCACCTGCAATTTGAATCCCGGGTAAACAGAATATGAACATCCAAGTTGAACACCTGCACTCTTGTACCTGCTAACATTCTGATAACTATATTCCAGACTGTTGCCGGTTTGTGCCAGCAGGATCACATTCTCAATAAAATTATAGAACCCGCTCAGATCCATGGACCAGGCCACCTTTCTCTGCTCTTTCGCCCAGTTGAGGTTCAGATTGAAATTGTTTGATTTTTCTGCTTTCAGATCGGGATTTCCCAGCACATTATGATTTACATCTACGAAAACCAGGTATAGCTCCTTAATTGAAGGAGCCCGAAATCCCCTGGAATAGGAAAAACGAAGATTTACGGGTTCAACAATATTCCATTTGGCGCTAAGGGCATAAACCAGTGGAGCTGCGTACTTGGTGTTATATATCAGTCGCAGCCCTGGCTGGATTGACAATACCACCCTGTCAGGGTGTCCCACCCTGACAGGGTCCCACTTCAAACTCACGAATGCAGCATAATCCCCTATTTGCTGCTCATTATCGAGGATTTTTTTTCCGGTTCCACGTTCAATGCTGATATCAAATCCTGCCTGATAATTAAATTTCTGTACAGGGTTACTTTTTGCGAAAGTTCCGCGCGCCACCAGGTTTGTGATGGTCGTTGTGTCCTGTGCCCATGATTGGGGGACTACATTTTCACTAAGCGTTGTAAGATCTTTGTATATGGTTTCCCGAACCCGGTTATATCCCGACCAGGAACCCAGGAGGTTGACGAAGTTGTGTTTCGGAAGTTTAAATGAGGCATCGGCGCGACCAGAATACCTGGTCGTTGTAAAGTGGTTATCGAAGGCGGTTTCATAATAGGGTCCGCGCAGGGGCCCATTATCTACAAGCAGTTCATTGAAATAATCACCTGCAACTTTCAGTTTCACAAAGTCTGAAGTAAATGTGTAATAACCATCAAAAAAATACTGCCTGCGTGGTTTGAATGTCTGGGAACGACTCGTATCAACCGGCGAATATCCTCCGAAGAAATTCCTGCCGCCATCAACTGAAAAACCATGTTTTTTGTGATTGAGTGATGCCGCTGCGTCAAAATTGCAGACGCCCACTGATTCGGCATAGGCATTGACAGTGGCGTTAAGAAACGATGATTTATTCTCTTTTGTGATGATGTTGATGACCCCTGCAAGTGCATTGCTGCCATAAATAACAGACATGGGTCCCTCGATCACCTCCACATGATCTACGTTGAAGAGGTTGATCTGGTTCAGGTCGAAATTTCCGTTCAGCCTGCCGATAAGCGGTACGCCATCCTGCAGAAACTTGACGTTTTCGCCCGACATTCCCTGGATTCGAAGACTGGTGCCAAGCACGCCATCCTGGGTAACGCGCATGGTCGACTGATCTTTGAGCAAATCGGCCATGTTGGTAGCCGCCTTCTGCTCGATCTGGCGGGAATTGATCACCTCAACTTTGTAAATTGATTTATCGGCGCGCTCCGGGGTATATTGTGCAGTGATAACCACCTCATCCATATTCAGCACCTTCGGGCGAAGCAGGATCTCCGTTGATTGCCCTGGATACACCGTGTCGGTATACGTTGTATATCCGACATAGCTGACCGCTATTTTTGATGTTTCTGTAATCTCATTTGAAACCGTTCCCTCAATCGAGGTCAGGCTGTATTTGGCAGAACCTGTTTTCAATCCCTCAAAGCATACATGGGCAAAAGCAACCGGTTCATTGTTTTTCTGGTCAATGACCTTAATAAAAGCCTTTTGGCCGTAACCAACGGCTACGGCCAAAAGACTTAATAGTCCGATTACGAGGCTGAATGGGCCTTTATTCATGCTTAACGGGTGATAATTACCTTGGTCACCGTTTTCGTTGCTGCGGTAAAAACGGTCACAAAGTAAATCCCGGGTTGCACCCCGGTTACATCCATTGAATAAGCATAACGCCCATCAGCCATACGTTCCGGACGATCTGCACGGAGTTGTCGGCCTGTCAGATCTGTAAGAGTAAACGTAAGGTCTTCACCGGCTTGACCGGTCATATATAAATTGATCCTGCTGCTGGCAGGATTAGGATAAACATTCAATTGAATCGAATTCGCACCAGGCTCGCCTGTCCCGGCCCCGGCAGCTTTCATCCGGTTAAATTTCACAACACCTGTTGAACTGCCTGCGAAGGTTGTAAAAACCAGTTTATAAATATCGCCGCTTAAAGCTGTGATAAAATAAACGGTTGAATCAACAATTTTATAGGAGAAGGTGCCATTGTCGAACACCTTCCAGTCCCACCCGATAGAGGAACGCGTTGAATCCCAGGTTCCTGCTCCAAAGTCATCATAGACCAATGGAACAGGATGGAACTTCTTGGCTTTAACTCCCTCGTTGCACAATACACCAACAACCGGATAAGGAGTTCCGTTGGGCTGGACGGACATATATTTTGTAAATACGATATCCCATGTATCAATATTTGCCTCATAGTTAACCAGCGAATTGGCTTCAAATGAATAACCAATGAAATCCTTATCAGTTAAACCGTCCAGATTACAGGAAACAGATTGCTCATTGGTTCCGTCAAGGTTTGCATAGCGAAAATAATATGTATCCAGAGATGAATACTTTCTGACGATCCAGAGCTTCTTAAAACTTCCGTCACGGGTTTTAATTATGAATAGGGAGTCGCCAACAAGGTTGTGGGTAATCTCATTATATTTCCCCCAGCCATAGTCGGGATGCCCGGTAGCATTGCGTGAAAAAGCGCCGTTTTCCCAATCAGCCGGGTCATTATACATTGGCGTCCAACCCGACAATCCGGTGGTATCAACACTATACCAGCCTGTAGTATCTGCATTCGGATAGGTATATAAAACAACCCCGGAGCCATCGTTGGTCAGAATGCTGGAACTTAATTTTTTGGTGCGAAATGCAATATCCCATGTATTCCGCGGTGACGAAAGAATTTGTCCACCATCCAGATTATAATAAACTTCATTGGCATACTGAGTTGACATAACGATCGAGTCAGAAACCATGGTTCCCTGTGCATCGGTAATTATCGGTATGCTGAATAACAGAAAAACTGACAGGCTGACAGATAAAAAAGTAGAAATGTTTTTCATAATGATCCTTTTATTTGGTTAAATATTTTTTATGGACAGCTGCACGAGTTGGCAGATAAACGGGTAAGTGGGTGAACCAGCGGACAGTTGTACAGGTAAACGGTTGAACCAATGAATATGTGGACATGCGTACTTTGTGCTTCGAACAAATGGCCTGTTGAACATTATGGACAAATGAACTGATGAAATAATGAATTACCTGGAGTTTTAATTGCTGGGGAACAGTAGCTTCGTGGTTCGGAAATATTCCTGCCGGTGGGTGGGCATTATTTGCCTGTATCAATATCCTGATGAAAACGGAGCTAATGAACCTGAAGATTCATTAACTCACAAAACTCACCTTACCAGCGAATATTCAGGAAATAGGCGGACCGCGTAGTCCACTAGATGTTAACCGGGTTGTTACCGGCACCTTTTGGGAAAGGTTTGATGTTATTAAGGTAACAGTTCTGGAGGGAACCGGGTGGATATCAGAAGTGACATCAAACTCGTTTCCGTTATAATCATTTTGAATATTCTGATTATCGCGGGAGAATTTCGAAAATGATAATGCTTTTGAATATTTTTCAATGTCCCGTTTGTAACCTACGAAATTGGGAATCAAGGGTTTTCCCCAAATCTTATACTGATGGAAATTAATGAGTGATCCAAGAACAATAATAGCCACAGCCATTGCCTGGAAGCAGAGAAGAAAGATAACACGGTTTCTGTGGCGACGGATCATCTGCTGATAATTGTTTAACAGTTGGCAAAATTACAAAATAATTCTAATGTAAAGTACCGATCCGTTCTTTTTTGATTTTTTTTCTTAACAACCTGTTCATAACCCCGACCACAAAACGCTTTGACTGTAAAACCATGTGTCATATAAACCGTTAGTAAACAGAAAACACTCATTAGCATCGGTTTTACAGGCTTATTATGGGCAGTATTCTATTTATTAATATGAAAGGCATGTGATGAAATTAACCCTACAATCGTAATTACCAGAATTATTGCAATCAACGCTTCCTTACTGATAACAACATTCTTTGATTTTTTTGCATAACTAATTAATGCTTTCCAATTAAATGAAATATGCAGAATTGAAAATATCACAAACAATATTCCTGAAATATCATGGACAGACATCCAAAAATGCCCCTCAAGGGTCAACTTCTCAAATTGAAGGATATGAATCATTAATCCACTAAATGGGAGAAATATGCCGGAAGTGAGCAATGCCGTAGATGTAAATGCTCTTTTATTGAAGGATTTCTTTATCACATTTTCGCTCATAATGATTTATTTAGCGTTTATTGTTTTGACAAGAGAAACAACTCAAATATTTTTATACATTGCCCAAAACCACCTGGTTTATCCCAGGTAGGTCCTTAACAGTTTGCTTCGTGACGAATGTTTCAGCCGTCGCAACGCTTTTTCCTTGATCTGCCGCACCCTTTCACGGGTAAGATCGAAAACGGAGCCGATCTCATCAAGGGTATAACTATGGGGCACACCAATGCCATAAAACATATTGATGATATCCCGTTCTTTATCAGCCAGGGTTGATAAAGAACGTTGAACCTCCTTGGCAAGCGATTCCCTGATCAGGTTTTCATCTGTTCCGGGGGTATCTTCGTTTATAAACACATCAACCAGTTTGGTCTCCTCATCCTGGTCGATGGGCGCATCCATCGACACTATCCGGCTCGACATCCGCTGGGCTTCTATCACTTTCGATTCGGAGATTTCCAGTTCAATGGCCAGTTCACTGTTTGAGGGAAGCCGCTCAAACTGCTGCTCAAGCTTTATGGTTGCTTTTGACATTTTACTCAATGACCCTACCTGGTTCAACGGTAGCCGCACGATGCGCGATTGTTCAGCCAGTGCCTGCAGGATTGATTGCCTGATCCACCATACCGCATAGGAAATAAACTTGAACCCCCTGGTTTCATCGAAACGGCGGGCCGCCTTAATTAGTCCTACATTTCCTTCATTTATCAGGTCGGGCAGGCTAAGCCCCTGATTCTGATACTGCTTTGCAACAGAAACAACAAAACGGAGGTTGGCTTTGCAAAGCTTTTCCAGCGCGGCCTGATCGCCCAGTTTGATACGCTGGGCCAGGTGGACCTCCTCCTCTGCCGTGATCAGCGCTTCCCTTCCGATATCGGCAAGATACCTGTCAAGCGAAGCGGTTTCACGGTTAGTGATCGATTTCGATATTTTTAACTGTCTCATAATCCAATTCCATAAAAAGCCCGTAAACCATTGGAGTAAACGCCCTCGATGAGCACACCCCCCTCGCGGTTTCCAAGCGCATCTTTTAAATCCTGAATCGATCGCATGGGTATGCGATCAACCGAAAGCACAATAAATCCTGCGCTGATCCCGGCGCTTCGCAGCTTGCCGTTTTCGAGCGAGGTGATTTTAAAGCCATAATCAATATTGAATTTGGCTTTTTCTTTGGAAGATAACATTTGAAATGTGGCGCCGTGCATGATGATTTTATCATCTTTCACCAGGGCTGCCTTTGAATCCTCACTTTGCATGGTCAACCCCATTTCATATTCTTTTCCCGAACGGTTGACGATAACTGTAACCTTGTCCCCGGGATTTTTCTGCCCGATCAGCTCCATCAGCTCAGCCTTTCCGTTCACGGGCAAATTGTCGATCCTGATGATCACATCCCCGCTTTTTAAACCAGCCAGTGCAGCCGGGCCTCCTTCTACCACATCGTCCACATAGATTCCCCTGAGATCGGTAAATCCCTTGTCTTTAGCAAACTGATCATCAATTTCGCGGTAATAGACGCCGAGATAGGCACGCTGGATCTTGCCGAATTTGGTAAAATCCTCTACTACTTTCTTTACAATATTAACAGGAATGGCAAAAGAATATCCTGTATAATAGCCGTTGCCTGAAGCAATGGCTGCATTGATCCCGATCAGCTCACCCCGGGTATTTACCAATGCTCCTCCGCTGTTCCCTGAATTTACGGCCGCATCTGTCTGAATAAATGATTCGATTGCCCCCTGAGAGCCAAGTATATTGATATTCCTTGCTTTAGCGCTTACGATTCCCGCAGTAACAGTAGAAGTCAGATTGAAGGGATTCCCAACCGCAAGCACCCATTCTCCAATCTTTACTTCATCGGAATTTCCATAAGTCAGGAACGGCAGTCCCTGCTCCTCAATTTTTATCAGGGCCAGGTCTGAACTCGGATCAGTTCCGACGACTGTCGCAGTGTAAACACGTTTATCATTCAGGGTCACCACGATATTTGTCGCCTCCTGAACAACATGGTTGTTGGTGACAATATATCCATCCTGTGCCACGATCACGCCCGACCCCATGGCCGAGTATGGCGAAATATATTCTCTCGGTTGCTGTTGCCCGCCAAAATTGAAAAATCCGAAGAAATCATCATATACGAGACTTTTCTTCTGAAATTCAGATTTAATATGTACCACCGCATGAACGGATATGGCTGCCGCAGCCTCAAAATCAGGCAAATTAAAGGCCGCGCCCGGGTTATAATTAACCTGCCTGACCGGAATACCTTCAGGACGGGAATTCAAAATATACTGTTTCTTTTCAAAGGCTTTATACAATCCCAGCGAAACAGCTCCGCCAATTAATGCGATCAAAAAAATTCCAGCAATTCTTTTCATAACATTCTGTTCTTTTCGTTTAACCAGGTTTAACTCACAAATTACATCTACTACGTAATGACATTTTCAACAGATCTGGCACATTGAGCAAAGCCGAACACTGAGCATAGCAGAAGTGTACCTCAAAAACACGTGGCCGGGTCTTTCGACATCGATCAGCTCCCAATCGCCCGCTCAGTGTCCAATTGATCGGACTTGTCTGAGCGGGAATATAATTGACTTTTACTAACATTTATATTTTGCATTGACAAGAATCTGTGGATATCTGAAATTGAAAAACGATGCATTACATTTGATATTTTCATGATTCGTGTTAATTACTGTTAATCTACTGTTAAAAAAACGTTAAAGAAATCATCTGTTTTAATTTCACCTTTTGGATGTATTCCCGATTAAGAGACAACCGAAACTCTAAAAAAGTTGCCTATAATCTGAAATATTATGAAATACCCATAAGAACAATGTTCATGCAAACCGTGAATGTTAATTATGGGTATTCCATGTGGCCATTAAAAAACAAATTATTCTCACATGAAAAAAATACTCATTATCATTCTTTTAACAATATCACCCCGATGTTTTGCATATCTCATTCCGAACATCCCATTAAGGGAAAATTACAGCGAAAATCGTGCCAATTTAGATTCGATAAAAATAAAAAGCCGAAATGTCAGCGTCGTTTTCTGGAATGTGGAGAATCTTTATGACCCCTATGATGACACCACGAAACTTGATGATGAGTTCACCTCGCGGGGATCCAAACATTGGACATGGTCAAAATTCAGCCGCAAGCTGAACCATGTGGCAAAAACCCTTTTGGCTATCGGGAAATGGGAGGCACCCGCCATTGTGGGGTTGTGTGAGGTCGAAAACAGGTATGTGCTGAATAAGCTTATCTATGAAACACCTCTCAAACCATGGAAGTACAAATGCATTCACCATGAATCGCCCGATCTGCGCGGAGTGGATGTTGCCCTGATATACAGGCCTGACAGGTTTAAGGTATTGACCGGCAGAAGTGTCAGCATCCGTTTCCCGTTCGACACCCTGGCACAAACCAGGGAGATTTTGATGGTACATGGAATTCTTTTCGGGACAGATACCATTACCCTGTTCGTTAACCACTGGCCATCACGCCGCGGCGGATACCTTGGATCTCAACCCAGAAGGAATTGGGTTGCATCGGTATTGCGCGGACTCATTGATTCGGTGCAGCGCAGCAATCCAACTGCCAACGTCGTAGTGATGGGGGATTTCAATGATGAACCTGAAAATGAGAGTCTGAAACGAATCCTGAAGGCACATACCGACACAATCGCATTCCATCCCGACACTTTGTACAATCTGATGGGTATCAGAAATAAAATCAGACTGGAAGGAACCCTGAAATACCGCGATCAATGGAGTACTTTCGATCAGTTCGTTGTGTCCGGGGCATTGATTGATGGCTCTGGCGGACTTCTATCAGGATTGCAGAATGTCCTGATTTTCAAATCTTCATTTCTCCTGGAAGAGGATAACACCTATTTCGGTGAAAAATTAAACCGAACCTACACCGGGCCGCGGTACCACGGCGGGTTCAGTGATCATTTGCCGGTACGGCTGGAGATATTTCAAAAGTTACAATAATGAAAACTGCTTATCCCCTTCAAGCAAGTTGATGGTTAAGATAAGGATTTATGACCCGACCCCGGTTACAATTTTAGTTACTTGCTCAAAGGAGATAAGCAGTTAATAAAATACTACCCCCAAACGCCTGCTATCTTTGTATCACAGAATTTACAGGACCCGTTTTTCAGGTTATTGGCCAGGATGGTAAACCCACGGCGTTCAATCATAGTTTTTTTACATTTGGGACAAAAGGTGTTTTCAGCTGTCGTGCCGGGAACATTGCCAATGTAGACATAGCGGATCCCGGTTTTTAACGCGATTTCGCGTGCTTTTTCGAGCGTGGTCAGCGGGGTATAGGGAAGGCTGGTCAATTTATAGAGCGGGTGAAATCTGCTGAAGTGCAACGGGGTGTCGGAAAAGCCATTCGAGGCAAGCCAGTCGCACATCTCCTTGATCATGCTCAGGTCATCCGTCCAGCCGGGAACGACGAGGTTGGTGATCTCAAGCCATACTCCTGCAGCCTTGAGTATCTTCAGTGTATTTAAAATTGGCTGAAGGCTGCCGCCGTTCAGTTTCGCGTAGGTTTCTTCGCTGAATGACTTTAAGTTTATGTTGGCGGCATCAATATACTTACTCAGATCAAGAAGTGGTTTTTCATTAATGAAGCCATTGGAAATCAGCAGGTTTTTGATACCTCGTGATCTGGCCAGGCGAGCAGTGTCAAACATGTATTCGTAAAAGGCAATGGGCTCGGAATAGGTGTAGGCAATTGATTTGCAATGATTCGCGATTGCCTCCTCCACCACCTGCGCCGGAAAAAGTTCCACATTCCGGGTGTCTTTCGGACTTTGCTGCGATATCTCCCAGTTCTGGCAATTCAGACACGCAAGGTTGCATCCGGCCGTGGCAATTGAAAAACTGGGGGTGGCAGGCAGGTAATGGAACAGTGGTTTCTTTTCAATGGGGTCGACATGAACGGAACATGGATTCCCGTATGCAATGGTATAGAGTTTACCCTCTTTCACCACATGGGTGCGGCAAATGCTGTCCAATCCCTCGCCGAGGATGCAGTTATTTGGACAAATCTGGCATTTCACGCCTTTGGGTGTTACTACGGCGTAGGGTGATTCTTTGCTGAATTTTCCAAGTCCACCTGCAGGGGGCGGCATCATAAGGTTTTTCATGGGGATCAATTTTTTCGCAAGCATTTCAACCTGGCTCAGTCCGGTCATTGTCCCACCCAATCCGGTAAGGCTGAATTTAAAAAACTGGCGTTTTGAGATTTTTTTCACTGTAACAAACTTACATAATAATCATGATTCCTATACGCACCACATAAAAATCAACCCGATTTACAGAGGAAAGATACCAATTTTCGATGCTGTATGAAAAAGATCATCGCACTGAAGATATTCAAAACCGCCAGAAAAAAACCGGTGTAAACGATCCCGAAAAACGGGAAAAGCATTGCCGCGGTAGCAAAAGCACCCATTGCAGAACCAAACAGGTCGGCAGAATAAAGACGGGCAACCGCATTCCGGGGCGAACTCCGGGCAAGTAACGTAGCCACCCGGTACTCAATTCCAACCATAAATGCAACCTGAAATGCGCAAACCCCGAGTATCATCTGCACCCATATATCATCATGTTTACCTGAACTCAACCGCAAAAGGAGGAATGGCAGCCCAATGCAATATAATGCAAGTGTGGTTTGCAAAATAATAAAGGCACGCGAATGTTTGATCCGGAAAAATGGCATGCCTGATGCCGCCCCCGCAGCCAATCCGGTCATAAAAACCATGATGATCACACCGATCGCCTGGAATACGTACCCCCAGATAACCTGGAGGGAAAAAATCAGGATGATCTCCGTTGATGCAAGCGTGAACCCGCCTGTAAACAATCCGGCGCTGACTGAATTCAGACCTGCCAGAAGTAATACGAGGATAACCAGGAAACCGAACAGAATCCAAAACGGGCTGACTGTGAAATAACCCAGCCACCACAGGTTCTGATAGAATGTGGCCACAGGATAAAAATCTCTGTTGGGACACCCTGTCAGGGTGGGAGACCCTCTCAGTGTGGTGGAGACCTGGCAATACGAGTAGGTCGAGTCAATATTTTTTGCAACATAAGCCGATCGTTCACGCAGTTGTCGGACATCTACGTAGTATTGATTCACGTAAACCGTTTCGATTCCCCTCTGCTGAACCAATGCGGGGATATCGATATCCAGCGCTGAATCGGAAGCCAGGAAATAATTCCGTTGCAGGGGAATGATCAGCACGTGGCTGAAACGATGTTTCAGGGTCTGAAAAAGAATTGAATTCAGTCGCCCGGCCTCTTCGCTAACGTAGTCGCTGCCGGTAGGGAGACTGTAGGCAACGACCCCTCCCGGAGAAAGCTTTTTTTTGATTTCAGTCAGGAACTCCAGGGTATAGTATCGGTTCAGCTGAAGAGTAAATGGAGCAGGGAGGTTGACCATTGCCATATCATAGGATTGTTGCGTGGCGCGAACAAATTTCCGGGCATCTGTTTCTTTTACCCTGACCGCAGGATGATCAAGCTGACTGGTAAATTTTGACCCAATCAGGATGAGTGAAGGATTCATCTCCACATAATCGATGAGATCGGGGTCATATTTGAGAATCTCATCAAGCGTACCTGAGTACCCGCCTGAGATCAGCAGCACACTGCGGGGATGATCTCGCTGAACCATGGCCGGATGAACATTTTCCTCATTGCTTATTTCATTGCCCCCGGAAAATAAAAGCAGTCCGTTTTCGTAAAAATTAAACTGGTCCTGGTTTTTCGTAACAACCACCTGCCCGTATGGCGTGCTCAAATTGGAAACCACCTGTTGATCGCGGTAAAGAACCGATTCAGAAAATGTCCGGAAATCAACAAACAGCAAACCCATCAGAATTATCGCAGCGAAAAAAAGGCCCAGGTAAAAATGGTTTCTGCGTTCCATGTTGAATGCAAAAACCAGTACCATGATCAAATAACCAGCCGTCAGGAACAACAGACTTTGCCACGGATCGAACATCCACAGGAAAACCAGGTTTACAAGCGCTCCCGATGCCATACTCCCCATTGATTCCCACGAATAGGCTTCTGCCAGGGTATTCCCGGCTGACAATACACTAAGGAATGAAAAGAGGAATCCATTCAGCAGGCAAAAGGGCAATGGTACCAGAGTGGCTGCAGCGACGATCATCCAAATACCAGACATACTTCCATGAGGAACCATCATCGCTTTCGCCAGGTCGAGGTTCAGGATCATCAGCGTGGGTAATAGTCCTGCCACGATCATCAGAGCAAGGGTAAGTCCGGATTTTCCTGAAAGAAAATGGCTGAACCGGCCAAGCCACGCGCCGGCGCCGGTAAGCAGCATCCATAACGCCAGGACCACGCCAAAGATCAGTTCATTGCCGTTGCCTACCACAAGGAATTCACGCATCAGGTAAATCTGGGTACCAATTGATAAAAACCCCAGGCCAAACAGCATAAAACGGATTGCATTTTTGGGCTGCATGTTGTATCTTTACATGGAATTTAGTTCAAAGTTAACGAAACAATGCGCATCATTTTCAAGAGTCTTTTACTTATGGGACTATTTTTCAATTTCAACCAGGGATGTTCGGGACAGGACAAAACGGATCAAACCGATCGTAAACCGGCTGCAGCCGGGCGTTTCTACCCTGGCAACGCCAAAGAGCTTACCTCCTCCCTCGCCGATCTCTTTGCCGGGGCAAAATCGCGAACAGTAAATAACGTGCTTGGAATCGTTTGTCCGCACGCGGGATATGTCTTTTCAGGACAGGTGGCGGCGAGTGGTTACAACCAGGTGGATCCCAATGCACAATTCGATAATATTTTTGTGATCGCCTCCAGCCACCAGGTCTCCTTCAATGGCGCCTCCATCTATAACCAGGGGGATTATGTAACCCCGCTTGGGAAGGTGAAGGTCAATGTGGAACTTGCAGGAAAACTGATCAGCGAAAACCCGGTCTTCACCTTTAATCCCGAGGCTGACCGCACCGAACACAGTCTCGAAGTGCAAATTCCCTTCCTGCAGTATCATCTGAAAAAGGACTTCCTGCTGGTACCCATTGTGATTGGCGCGCAATCGCAGCAAACCTGCAAAAAAATCGCCATAGCGCTGAAACCCTATTTCAATGAACGAAACCTGTTCGTTTTCAGCACCGATTTTTCACACTATCCACCCTACGATGATGCCTATGCGGCTGACAGAGCCACCTGTGAGGCCATCGTGGCGGGCTCGCCGGAAGGACTCATGAAGATGCTCGATGAATATAAGGACAAACCCATATCAAACCTGGCCACCAATCTCTGCGGCTGGACCTCTGTCCTGACGATGCTCTATCTGACTTCAGGTGATCCCGCAATGAAAATCACCCCGGTACAATATATGAATTCGGGTGATTCAAGATATGGAGATAAACAGCAGGTAGTCGGCTACTGGTCTTTGGCCGTTACCAAACCTAATCCTGCCAATGTGAGCCAAACTGGTTCAAAAACATCAGAAGGAGTGGTCAAACCGTCCGGATTTGATTTCAGCCGGGATGAGAAAATTACCCTGCTCCGCATCGCACGGAATACAATTCTGGTTTACATCCGCGACAGGCGGATCCCAGATGACGATGCAAAAACCTACGGCGAAAACCTTAAAATCAAGGCAGGCGCCTTTGTCACCCTGAAGGAAAATGGTGAATTACGCGGCTGTATCGGAAGGTTCTCCTCCGATATGCCGCTTTACCAGCTGATCAGGCAAATGGCCGTTGCATCTTCAACCGAAGACACCCGTTTTGAGCCTGTCAGGGCAAAGGAGATTGATGGAATCGATATTGAAATTTCAGTTTTATCACCCCTGAAGAAAATTCAATCAACTGATGAGATCATCCTCGGAAAACATGGGATTTATATAAAAAAAGGTTTTTATTCAGGCACTTTTTTACCCCAGGTAGCAACAGAAACCGGGTGGAGCAAGGAGGAATTCCTGGGCCACTGTGCCCGCGACAAGGCTGGAATCGGCTGGGACGGATGGAAGGATGCCGAACTGTTCACCTATGAGGCCTGCGTTTTCTCAGAGAAGGAGCTTAACGTCCGCAAAGATTGATATAGGGACATCGTTCGCAGATCTTCAGATCCCTGGTTTGCGAAAATGGCCTTGAAAGGTCATATATATTCTGTAAAATATCCCGGATCACCTCTTCAAACCTTGCCAGTTTCGAACTGTCCAACATGGCTGACAATTTCCCGGATTCCCCGTCCGGAACATTCACTGCAGTGAAGCCGGAGTGGATCTTCCGCAGTGAAATAATTCCTGCGCTGGAACTTATGGGGTTGCTAAAGCGGTTGCCGAGCAGATAACCATATAAAAGCAGCTGAAATCCAATGTTGAGGTCAGGATTATCTGCCAGGTCATCCCATTCCTTCACCTTCACATGCTTCGCTTCTGTAATCCCAGTTTTATAATCAATGATCTTCCACCAGCCCTCCATCTTATCCACCCGATCGATAAAGCCTTTCAGCCTGACCGGGAAGCTATGTCCACCATATTGAATATTGATGTGATGTTCAACTATTTGCTCTAAGAACTCCACAGAAAAATGTTTTCCCGATTGCTCCATCTCCTCCACCCTGTTGATTTCAAACGCAAGAAACCGTTGCACCATCAACTTAGCCACCCTGACAAGCAGCAGGTTTTTACCATAAGCGACATCAGAGCCCTTGAATTTCTTTCCAAAGGCCTTATCGATTGCCTCGTCTGATATTTTTTCCATCTCCTGCAGGATCGCAGTTGTCATGGTCTGACCGATGAACGGTTTGAACAGATTATGCAGCGCTTCGTGTACGGCATTGCCCAGAACGACAGGGTCGATCGTATCATCCACATCTTCGGGCTCCCTGATGCCTGCAATCTCAGCATAATAAAATTTCAGAGAACAATTCCGGTAGGCGTTCATGGAGGATGCAGAAAATCCTTTTACTGATTTCTCCTCAAGGATCGTTGCAATGTCACCGGTCTTTTGAATTTCAATTACCGGAAAGGGTTCCCCTTTGACGGGCGGCGAAGCCAGGATCATCTCCCTGATCTCAATCCGCGGGTTGTATGAAGGAAGTTCCTGCACAATCTGCCTGAGAAAACGGCTGCGGTCGCCCCCGCCCAACTGGTCTGGTTCAGTATTGTAAAGAATGTGAATATTCTGCGCCCTTTGGATCAGCCGGTAGAAATGATAGGCGTAAACTGAATCTTTATGACGATATGTTGGCAGTCCAAAATTCCTTTTAATGTCGAACGGAATAAAGGATGTGTTGATCTTTCCGCTTGGCAGCAGATCTTCGTTGCATGACAGGATCACGATATTGTCGAAATCAAGCGTTCTGGTTTCGAGCATACCCATCAACTGCACTCCTTTGAGCGGCTCTCCATAAAAAGGCAGGCTGGTGGCTGAAACAACCTCTTCATACAGCTGGTAAAATGCCGGGATCTTCAGATCGGATGGGTAAGCTGCTAATAGATTTTTAAGCTGATGAACAATTTTGGTATAGGCGAACAGGTATTCCTGCTCCATTTGCCTGTTGTCAGTGGGAGTTGTTTTTTCGGCCGGCTCCTTCATGATGCTCAGCCTTAAGCTTTCGATGAGCGCTTTGAAGCAGTCAAGCACATCTGCAGGTTTTTCCCATGGAAGGAGCATTGCGTCCAGAAAATTCAAACCGGCGGCAAAGAGTCCTGATTTCCCGAATGAAAGATCTTCAATCCCCAGGAAAACCTTGTGCCCTTCCCTGATTTTATCAACGATTTCATCAAAAGCGAAACGGTTCCCAGCCATCAACCTGTTTGCCATCAGATGCAAATATGGATGCTGCAGTAGCTTAAGCACATCCTTGTAATAATATTTACCTTTCGCCCGGGTGATAAGATAGGTAAACCGGGTAGTATTCATGTGAAGTTTAAACACCGTTTCGAAAAGTCCCGCCAGCGGTGTTTGTTTGAGCGGCAATCCTGCTGTGATGTTCAGGGCATCTACCTCGCCGGGTATCGAGTTGATCAATGGGATCAGCAGAGATTCGTCGAGCAGTACCACTGCGGTTTTCTCATTAGCCTGGCCTTTCATCGCGAGTTCCCTCAATATGGTTCCGCAATATTTAACCTGGCCAAGTGGATCGGGAGATCCGATGATCTTAATTTTTTTCTCTGATGTTGCAAAATCATCAGCAATCCGGTCCTGATCTTTGACCGGCCATTTGTGCAACCAGTCCCGCAGGAAGTCACCCGCCTCCTGTTGTTTGTTATCGAGATAATAATGATCGGCATCCCATAGTATCGTAGCCTTTCCGAATTTATGAAGCGTGTCAAAAATATGTTCTTCCGCTTTTGTCAACGCATTGAAACCCGCAAACAGGATGTGCCGCCAGGGCAGTTTATCTTTGAAAGTTTCAATATTTTCGGCCGCATGGCGGAAGTTGAGTCCCTGGTATGCCCGTTTTTTTTCAAGCAAACGGCAGGTGAGTTTTTCGTAATAGGAATAAAGCGACTGATAGAAATGAAGATAGTTATTTTCGAATTCTGTGAGGGGTTGATTGTCCAGGTTCCACAGGCTGATGGCTCGCGCCTCGGTAAGGGTGGAAAAAAGTTCCCCGGCATCGGCCATGTAGCGGTCCACCTCATTGAAATCGTTGAGCAGTTGTGGCGCCCATCGTAAAAACTCCTCAAACGGCTGCGCCTTCGTTCCTTCAATTTCCCTGTGAACTTCGTACAATTCAAAAAGGAGGTGCATATTCTCCACCTCCTGCAATCCGCTGATCACGGCAATGAAGTCTTCGATGGAAAAGATGATCGGCGCCCATGTGACCTTTCCAACTTCTGCCGCAAGATATTTTCTCAGGAACAGGCCGCCACGGCGGTTCGGAAGCACAATGCAGAGATCGCCGAAGTCATCTTTGAATTCAGAAACCAGGTATTGAGCAGTTTGTTGCAGAAACGGGATCATGGGGAAACGATATTGGTTGACAAAAGTAGCGAATATAGGAGGACATTCGGTCATGTATTGCCCCGGACTTAAGTCCGGGGCAATAGATAAACATGCTATTGCATGGTTTCTTTAATCATGAAAATAAGGATTCTGATAATTTCGATCAGTGATCATAAAATTCTTGTCAAAACGGCATCACCTTTTAGCAGTTCATCCGATTAAGCATAAAAAAATGGAAAATTTAATCAAACCGGATGGTATTGAGTGCGGAATTCTAAAGAATGAACTGGTGACAAATTGGCACCGGTTCTCCAGCATGAAGCATTCATCGCATTTACCAAATGCATTTACTGAGCATGGGGTAAGGGAAATGACCGCCATTTATTGCCCCGGACTTAAGTCCGGGGCAATTCAAGTGGTTGATACACTGGGCTTTATTTAAAGTATGTTTTTTCATGAGACTTTTCGCACTGGACTCAAAATTAAAAATTACGAATTTCCCATAGTCAGAACTGCATTGGCAAATCAGTAATCTTTCATTCTATCTAACTAATTTACAATAAATTGTTTAAGTATTCTTTGATTTTTTAGGATCAAGCCAAACTTAGTTCTTGTTTGAAAGTTCTTTATCCATGTCATTTGTTGATTATGACTTTCTCTATAAAATTGCCGCATTTGTTCTTGATTGTCAGAGCATAAACATCATTCGGAAAGTCAATTAAATCAATGTGGCACATCGAATTCTGCTTACCGCCCGCTGATTTTTTTTGCTTTTGTAGATGCGCTTGATTACTCGTCATTACTTTTTGTTGTAAAGAAAAAACCCTAACAAAATAGTTAGGGTTTTAAATTTTTGAGTCCGTGACTTTATTTTTTAGGATCATACGGATAAAAATAAAAACTAAAGTCAAAGGTTTGGATGTCTTTAGCCGGAATAACAATCATATATGGATCGACAGGATCGCGAGTAGTAGCTTCTGTAGCTAAAGTAGCTTTATGCAGTAAAGTTCCTTCGGCGCCAACGTAGCAGGTTTTTCCTTGAAGATCTTTGGCCTCTTTCCCAATAATTTTGATAATCGGATTAAGTCCTTGGGCTTCACGAACGGTGCTGCCGTTTAAATAAATGCTCATTCTTGGATTACCCAGAATTAAATTTGTATCGTTGACATAGGTGATAAACCCCCGAATTGTTAGTTGATAAACTGAATCTATCGGAGGAGGAGGAGGAGAAGGAGGAGGAGGATCGTCAGGTTTAGTTGTGTCTTCTTTGCTGCACCCGGCAGCTAAAAAGAGCACTAAAAGAATTAGAAATTTCGCGTACTTTTTCATGATTTATTTTGCCGATTTACTTTATTCAAGCGGACTTTTTTTAAAGAAACAATAAACAAAAAGGAAGATATACTTTAAAACAAAAATATTAGCAACGCAATATTTTATGTATGGTTAAGAACGATTGATCATGAAACAGTTTGACCTGAATTTCCCTAGCTTGTTAATTTTCTGTTAGGGTAAATAGCAGATTTTCACTATAAATATCCAACTATTTGTGGAAAGCAAGGGATTGTGGAAATATTTTTCAGCAATTTGAATTATCCTTACCTTTGTTTAAAAACCAGAATATCATGACTACGCTTGAGATCCAGGTAACAAATGATAAAGCGCTCAGACTCCTTGAGGATTTGGAAGCATTACAGTTGCTCCGGATCGTAAAACACAAGAAAAAGAAAACTCCTAAATTATCTGAACAACTTGCAGGGGCGCTGCCATCCGAAGTGGCAGAAGAAATGCAAAAATACATCACTAAATGCCGGAATGAATGGAACTAACCAAGTCGTTGATAACACTATTGCACTAAGAAAAAGGTTGAAAATCAGAATACCCGATGCTATTATTGCCGCTACTGCATTATCTGAGAAATTGATTCTTGTAACCCGTAACTCGCAAGATTTTACTGGAATACCTGAATTGATCATCATCAATCCATGGAAAACCTGAAATTCGCAGCTAACTACTGGAAATGAAAATAGAGAATAATGTACAATTTGACGGTCATTTTTTCACCTCCCAACATCCTCCCACACAGCTCCATCTTCCACAAAACCAGCTATTTTCTGATCCTTTGCCAGCCTCAGATATAATTCAATCAGCGAAAATCTCCCTTCTTCGGTAATCAACGGAAAAACAGCGGGACTCAATACCTGGATTCCACTGAACGCATATGGAGTTAAAGAGGCCGGAGCTGAATCGGGGATGTCAGGCGATTTCTGTTCCGGATTCTTGCCGGTAAGCGATCCACTGGCAGTTTCACTTCTTTCAGCAACAGGATCAGTGTTGCCATATTTCGATTCACGCACAAATAACCGTTCGCCGGTTTTCCGGTTTTCCCATCCGCAGAGTTGCATTTCATGATCGAAGAGCAGATACCGGGATGTTTCACGCCTTCGTATGGCAAGGGTTGCAAGGGATCCGGATGAACGATGATATGCCATGAACTTGGAGAGATCGAGATCAGACAGAATGTCTACATTCCTGATGATGGCTGCATCACAGTCATTGAAAAACCAGGCAGCTTTTTTAACTCCTCCTCCGGTTTCGAGCAGTTCGCCCGTTTCATCAGAGATGGCAACATGCAAACCGAAGTTTTCATGCTGGTTCAAAAAGTCGATGATCTGCCCGGCAAAATGATGCACATTGATGATCACCTCCGTGATCCCGGCCGATTTGAGATGCTTAAGGGCATGTTCCAGCAATGTCGTGCCTTCAACCTGATAAAGGGCCTTGGGATGTTCATCTGTGAAGGGTTTAAGCCGCGTGCCAAGACCGGCGGCGAGGATCATTGCTTTCATTGCTTTAATTGATTGATTGATTGATTGATTGATTGATTGACTGATTGACTGATTGAATGAAGTACAAATGACTTAACTCGTGTACCAACACGCCAATGTGAAGCAGGTAAGGAGTATTTGCGTTTTGCGTTTTGCATTTTGCAATTTTCATTTTGCAATTTTCATTTTGCAATTTTCATTTTGCATTTTGCACTTTGCACTTTG